>NZ_JBQEMR010000026.1:0-46608 GCF_052045015.1 Stenotrophomonas sp. 22692 | reverse complement strand
CCCCCCCCCCCCCCCCCCCCCCCCCCCCCCCCCCCCCCCCCCCCCCCCCCCCGACCTCTGACAGTTTCCGTGCGCGTCCAGCCACGGAGAAGAATAAGAACGGCAAAAGCGGGTCGCGCGCTGCGCTTGCTCGTGTAGAGCCGAGCCCACGCTCGGCTGCTTTCAGGCCAGCCCGCGAAGCCGAGCGCAGGCTCGGCTCTACAACAAAAAAGCGGCCAGCCAGGCTGCCTTTGCTTTTGATCTTCTTTTTTCTTCTCCGTGGGTGGCGGCAGGCACCAGGAATCTGTCAGCGGCCGGGAGGGTGGGTAGGGCGGGGTGTCCGCGGCATGGATGCCGCGGCCAAGCCCCATGGATGGGTTCACGGCGTCCCCGGCCTACCCACCCTCCCGGCCAGCCCGCAGGAAACCGGCTTTCCGCGACCAACCAAACCACCCACGAGGGGCTGCGCCGTTGGCAGGAATCCCCCATCGATTCGTTAGCCGGAAGTTAAAGATCCGTAAGCATTCTGCTGCGATCCCGCCGTCATCTGCATGCAACCGATCGTCATTAGCCTTCGTGACGTTCCAGTCAGGTTCGACGCGGTAAGCTCTCCCTCGATGAGCTCGCAGCATCGCTCATCGAGTGCAGTACGCAGTAGCAATTTGGAGGAATACATCACATGGCAATCGTTCTTTATGTCGGTGGTAGCAAGGATGGCGAGAAGGGCGTGGTGCCCTACGGCTTCAGCAAATCCCGCGCCGACACCGCGCTGGGGCCGGAGTTCTACACGGAGCGGTTCATGGAACTGCAGGGTGTCGGCAAGGTCCGCCTGATGGCCCTGGAAGGCATGCGTGACGAGATCGTCATGCAGCGCGCCGCCCGCCACTACCGCTGACCTCCGCAACACGCGGCAGGGCGCGCCCACCATCGCGCGCCCGCGCCGGCATCCCAGCCCAGGGCCAGTCCGAGCCCTCTCCTTGCCAGGATGCCGGCGTCCAATCCGGCCCCGCCGCTGAACCTCGGCCCCTGTCAATGCCTTGTCCGGCTCCGTCGTGGGTTGCCAGAATGGGGTCTTCCCGTACCGCGGCACAGACCTGAAGCAATGCACGACGCCAAGAACGCACAGAGCGCGCTCGCCCAGCAGATCGCCCAGACCATCGCCGATGAGATCGGTGCCCAGTCCGCCCAGGTACGCGCCGCAGTCGGCCTGCTCGACGAGGGCGCCAGCGTTCCGTTCATCGCGCGCTACCGCAAGGAAGTGACCGGGGGCCTGGACGACACCCAGCTGCGCAACCTGGAAGTGCGCCTGACCTACCTGCGCGAGCTGGAGGACCGCCGCGCGGCGGTGCTGGCCAGCATCGGCGAGCAGGGCAAGCTCAGCGACGAACTGCGCAACGACATCCTCGCCGCCGACACCAAGAGCCGCCTGGAAGACCTGTACCTGCCGTACAAGCCCAAGCGCCGCACCCGCGCCCAGATCGCCCGCGAGGCCGGTCTGGAGCCGCTGGCCGATGGCCTGCTGGCCGACCCGACGCAGGACCCGCAGACGTTCGCGGCCACCTTCGTCGACACCGACAAGGGCGTTGCCGACACCAAGGCTGCGCTGGAAGGCGCGCGTGCGATCCTGATGGAGCGCTGGGGCGAAGACGCTGCGCTGGTCGGCGAACTGCGTACCTGGCTCGGCGAATCCGGCGTGATCCGTGCCCGCGTGGCCGAGGGCAAGGAAACCGAAGGTGCCAAGTACCGCGATTATTTTGAACACGCCGAGTCGCTGGCGAAGATTCCCTCGCACCGCTTGCTGGCGCTGTTCCGCGCGCGCCGCGAGGAGATCCTGTTCCTGGAGCTGGACCCGGGCAGTGATGCCGAGGCTGGCCACCAGTACGCCGAAGGGCGCGTGGCGCGCAAGGCCGGCATTGCCGACCAGGGCCGTGCCGCCGACCGCTGGCTGCTGGACGCCTGCCGCCTGACCTGGCGCGCCAAGCTGCATACCCATCTGCTGCTGGACCTGTTCAACCAGGCCCGCGAAAAGGCCGAGGCCGAAGCCATCGCGGTGTTCGGCGACAACCTGAAGGACCTGCTGCTGGCGGCACCGGCCGGCCCGAAGACCGTGCTCGGCCTGGACCCGGGCATCCGGACCGGCTGCAAGATTGCCGTGGTCGATGCCACCGGCAAGCTGGTCGCCACCGATACCATCTACCCACATGAGCCGCGCCGCCAGTGGGACCAGTCGCTGCAGACCATCAAGCAGCTGTGCGCCAAGCACAACGTGGAGCTGATCGCGATCGGCAACGGCACCGCCAGCCGCGAAACCGACAAGCTGGCCGGTGAAGCGATCAAGGCCGCTGGCAACCCGAAGCTGCAGAAGGTGGTGGTGAGCGAGGCCGGTGCCTCGGTGTACTCGGCCTCCGAGTTCGCGGCCAAGGAGTTTCCGGGCCTGGATGTGGCGCTGCGTGGCGCGGTATCGATCGCCCGCCGCCTGCAGGACCCGCTGGCCGAACTGGTCAAGATCGAACCCAAGGCGATCGGTGTCGGCCAGTACCAGCACGACGTGGATCAGTACCGTCTGGCCCGGGCGTTGGACGCGCGCGTGGAGGACTGCGTGAACGCGGTCGGCGTGTACGTGAACACCGCGTCGGCCGCGCTGCTGTCGCGGGTGTCCGGCCTGTCGGCCACGGTGGCCGAGAACATCGTGCGCCATCGTGACGACAACGGCCCGTTCAAGCGTCGCAAAGACCTGCTGAAGGTTGCGCGCTTGGGCGAGAAGACCTTCGAGCAGTGCGCCGGCTTCCTGCGCATCGCCGACGGTGATCAGCCGTTGGACGCCTCGGCGGTGCACCCGGAGGCCTATCCGGTGGTCGAGCGCATCGTTGCCAGCACCGCACGCCCGATCAAGGCGCTGATCGGTGATGGCAGCTTCCTGCGTGGCCTGAAAGCAGAACAGTTCACCGACGACACCTTCGGCGTGCCGACCGTGCGCGACATCCTGAAGGAACTGGAAAAGCCGGGCCGCGATCCGCGTCCGGAGTTCAAGGCGGCGCGCTTCGCCGAGGGTGTCGAGGACATCAAGGACCTGCGCGAGGGCATGGTGCTGGAAGGCGTGGTGAGCAACGTGGCGGCCTTTGGTGCCTTCGTCGATATCGGCGTGCACCAGGACGGCCTGATCCACATTTCGGCGCTCTCCGATACGTTCGTGAAGGATCCGCGCGACGTGGTCAAGGCCGGCGATATCGTCAAGGTGAAGGTGCTGGAGGTGGACGTGGCGCGCAAGCGCATCGCCCTGACCCGGCGCTTGGACGACACCCCCGGGCAGGCCACCAGCCGCTCGGGTCAGCGCGATGAGCGCGGGCAGGGGCCGCGCCGCGACGCAGGCGGCCCGAACCGCGGGCCGAACCGGGGCCAGGGCAATGGTGGCCGTCCCGCCGTGTCCGCGCCCCCGGCCAACAATGCCCTGGCCGAGGCCTTCGCCCGCGCCAAGCGCAGTTGAGGACCGTGTCCCCCGTCACGCTTGATTCGTGGTGAGGGACTTGTCGGTTTTCCCCGTGATTGCGCACACTTGCGCTTGAGGGGAGGCGTTCGGCCACCCCGCTGTCGCTGGGGAGGGCCATGACGCCAGCAGGACCCGTTGTCTTCGTCGAGGGCTGCAGCGTTGTGCTGCGGCCACTGCCCGCCTGTGCGGGCCGCGGGGCGGGTTGATGGCGGGCCAGGGAAGCAACGGCAACGGGCTGCTCGAACGGCGCCTGCAGGAGCTGGCCGAGGAGCGCCGTCGCCTGGCGATGATCATCGACGGCACCGCAGCCGGCACCTGGGAATGGAACGTGCAGACCGGCGAAATGCGGGTCAATGCGCGCTGGGCGGAGATCGTCGGCTATCGCCTGGAAGAGCTGGAGCCGGTGTGCCAGAAGACGTTCCTGAAGCTGGTCCACCCCGACGACATCGTCCTGTCCGATGCGGCACTGGAGGACCATTTCGAAGGCCGCAGCGACAACTATGTCTGCCTGCTGCGCATGCGGCACAAGAATGGCCAGTGGATATGGATCCACGACCGTGGCCGCGTGTTCGAATGGGACGGGCAGGGACGACCGCTGTGGATGGCCGGTGCACACGCCGACGTGACCGAGCTGCAGCAGGCGCGACAGGATGCGGCCGAGAGCCGGCAGCGATTGCAGGCCGTGGTCGACGCATCCGACGAGGTGGCGGTGATCGCGACCGATACCGAAGGCACCATCACCTTGTTCAATACCGGCGCGGAACGCCTGCTGGGATACAGCGCCGAAGAAGTGGTCGGCCAGCGGCGACTGGGTGATTTCCACGATCCGGACGAGCTGGCGGCCTGGCTGCGTCCGCTGGCGGCTGCGGACGGAAGCCTGCCGGGCGCGTTTGAAGCACTCAGCGCTCGCGCCGATGAGCAGACCTATTCACGGCAGTGGACACTGCGGCGCAAGGATGGCCAGCCACGCCAGGTGCGCCTGTCGATCAGCCGCATGGATGGTGCCGGCGGCGCGCGGATCGGTTATGTCGGCATGTCCATCGACATTACCGAGATCCTGCAGGCGCGTGCCGAAGCACGCCTGTCGGCAGAGAAATTCGCCGGTGCGTTCACGTCGGCGGCGCTGGGCATGGCGCTGGTGTCGCTGGAAGGGCGCTGGCTGGACGTCAATGACGCACTTTGCCGGATCCTGGGCTACCCCCGCGAAGAACTGCTGCAGGTTGATTTCCAGCGCCTGACCCATCCCGACGACCTGCAGACCGACCTGGCCCTGGTGCAGGACCTGCTGGCCGGGCGGCGAAGCCACTACCACCTGGAAAAACGTTATCTCGATCGCGACGGCAAGGTGATCTGGGCACGGCTGTCGGTGTCGCTGGTGCGCACCGAGCACGGCGAGCCGCTGCATTTCGTGTCGCAGATCCAGGACATCAGCGCCCAGCGCAGCAGCGAGCAGCGCCTGTTCGAGAGCGAGCAGCGCAGCCGTATCACGCTTGATGCGGTGGCCGACCTGGTGCTCAGTGTCAGCCTGGATGGTCGCATCGACTACGCCAATGCGGCCGCGGTGCGCACCCTGGCCGGTGATGGCGCGCTGTCGCTGGCCGGACACAAGGTGCAGGATGTGCTGGCACTGACCACCGAGTACGCACCCGGTTCAGTGCTGGATGTCTCCGTGCTGCTGGACCCGGAAAGCAACGCAGTGGACCTGCACGCCGACCTGTTGCTGCGCCTGGGCACAGCCACGATTCCGGTTGACCTGACCCGTGCCTGGCTGCGTGATGATGAAGGTCATGTACGGGGCGCAGTGTGGGTGCTGCGCGATGACACCCAGCAGCGCGCGCGCCAGCGCGAGGCGCGCCATCTGGCCGAGATCGATCCGCTGACCGAGCTGAGCAACCGCCGCGGCTTCGAGGTGCATCTGCAGCAGGCGATCACCCGCGTCGAGCGTACCGGCCAGGCCGCCTCGTTGATGTACATCGACCTGGACCGCTTCAAGCCGGTCAACGATACCTGGGGCCATCTGGCCGGCGATGCCGTGCTGTGGGCGGTGGCCAGCGTGCTGCGCCACGGCGTGCGCGATTCGGACGTGGTGGCGCGGCTGGGCGGCGACGAATTCGCGGTGATCCTGTCCGGCTGCACGCCGCGTCGTGCAGCACGCATTGGCGGTGAACTGCTGCACACCCTGGCATCGCTGTCGATTCCGTGGGACCGGGATCGCCTGCATGTGGGCGCCAGCATCGGTATCGCGCCATTGGCGGGCGGGATGAGCGTGGACCAGGCTGTAGCGGCGGCTGATGCCCAGTGCTACCGGGCCAAGGCAATGGGTCGCAACAACGTACAGGTGCAGGGCGAGGCCAGTGAGCTGCCGAGCGACGACATCGACCCGATCGAGGGCTGATCTCAGCCTGTGAGAGGGCGTGCGCGAATACTCCGTGCACTTCCCCTCGTACAGGTGATCCCATGAATGTCTGCAACCCGGTGACGGTGCGTGCCTTCGCCCCGGCCCTGGTCGGTTGGTGCCTGGCCCTGGCCGCCTGCCTGCGTGCGGAACAGCTGCGCGGCGACCTGCACGCGCAGGCCCTGCTGCCGGTGCTGCAGGGCGGCGCGGTCGCCCTGCTGGTATTCACGCTGTCCTGCATCGGTGCCGCCTGCATCGTGCTCTGGCGGGCGGACAGGAAGGAAGCACCGCCTCATGCTTTTGATGCTCAGGCCCATGCTTCACGGGAAGGCGCAGAGATCACCTGAAGGGAAAGAGATGTTACCTGTCGATAGAACGCCTGCAACACCACCCTTTGCATTGATGCCGTTGCAGTTTCCAACACCCAAGCGACGATTCTGAATGAACCGGTTGGAGCGGAATGTTGCCGTGGTACCGCCCGATGTCTCAAACACCGCCCCACCATAGTTCGCACCGCTTACAGCATTGTTTTCTGCAAGAAAGCGCTGTGAACCCTGTACGACGTCGATACCCCATTCGCCAGGGCGTTCAATCACCGAGTTCTTGATGGTGCAGTCGACGCAGTTCACCAGATAGATGGCGCTGGCGCCGGAGTCGATGACGCGGGCGCCATCAATCATGACGTTGCTCGAGTTGTAGATGGCCATCTCGCCATCGCCCCCCGGGCCATCCTTGCGGCCGGTCAGCTGCCCATAGAGGATGGTGACGTCGCGGGAATCGGTGATCCACAGATTCGGTTCCGCCACATTGTTGCCCGCTATGCCGTTGGCACGCATGAAGGTGTCCCATATATCCACACCTTTCCCGCCCACGACACCAGTGCTGATCTGGAAGCCGACGATATCGAGGCTCCAGATGATGATGCGGTCCTGATGATAGGCCAGTACACCGAAGTTCCCGCCTGCACCGGTGGACAATGTGAAGTTGTGCAGCATGGTGCCGCTGCCGAGCCCGATTGCCTTCTGTGGGGAGCCATGGGCGGAGATCACGACGTCGGCCATGCTCGCACCCAATCCCTCGATGGTCGTGCCGGAGGGAACTTCCAGTGGTGCAGGCCCAGTGACGTAGGCGCCAGGCCGCAGACAGATTTTCTTGCCAGGTGCGGCGGTCACTGCGGCAGCAAGGTCACCACCACTGTCGAGAGTGAGATCGCATGCCGAGGCCTGCGCAGCACCGGCCAGGCCTATGGCAAAGAGTACGGCGGAAATGCGTTGTTTCATTATGGGTTCCTTCCGTGGAGTGGTTGAAGTTGCATCCAAGATACCGCAGCCGACGGGCTTGACGTCAATGCAGAACTTCATCCGAACTGACCAGCTGCACGTCGTGCATCAGGTTGAGGTAAGCCTCGTAGTAGCCCTTGTGCGAGGCACCGACGATGGTCAGCATGCGGCTGCCTGGATGCTGGCCCAGTATGTCGCGCATGTTGGCGACCATGCGCAGGTTGCGGGTTTCCCAGTAGCCCACGTAGTTGCGGCCGAAGCCTTCCGGCGAGGGTTCGACGAGCGTCGCGCCGAAATCGCTGTTGAAGGCCGCCATCACGGCCTCGGGTGCGTTGTAGGCGCGATACATCGCGAGCAACCCATCCGCTTGGTCAAGATTGGCTTCGAGCCGTTCATCGGCCGCCCTGCGCGCTTTGACGAAGGAATTGTCCCAGGCACCGCGTATGGCGGCAGCGTAGGCCTTCTGCTGCGATTCCGGTGTTGGCGAATCCGCAGTGTGGTCGTCGACCGACCACAGGCGCTCCAGTCCCAGGCGTGCGGCAAGGACGCCGGCCACCAGGCCGGCCTCGTTGCGGCGGGTCATGCGCGTGTCGAGGAACCGCACCAGCTCCGGCGTCAGGCTGTCCGAAGCACGTCGCTCTTCCCTGGGCAGCCGCAGCCATTGGACGACTGCCGAGCTGCTTTCGCCCGCGGCCAGGAAGACTGCGGCCAATCGGCGTCGCTGGGCAGCGGTTGGCGCCTTCGGCCATTCCGCAAGCAGGCGTTCCATCTCCACGTTCGCGCTGGGCACGTCCAGGCCGGTGGCGGCCTGCGCCGGGGCCGGATCGACGCAGTAGTCCGCTACGCTCTCCGCGTATCGGGCTGGATTGCGGCGCATGAAGTCACACTGCAGGCCGGACAGGTTCTCCACTGCGATCGCGGTGGGCCGCCAGGCTTTCAGGCGCTGCAGCAGAGGTTCCAGCATCGCCGGCGTGAAGGTCTCCGGCAGGCTGGACAGGTGCGGGCTGCCCAGTACCAGTACTTCGTTCGGGCGTCCTGCGGGCGGTCCCTTCAGCTGGTCCGGGTGGAACGCCGGTCGATAGGCGGTGTCGTTGGCCAGCGCGCTGCTGCTGCACACGGCCAGGAAGAGAAGGCTGGCAAAGCGAGGGAACATGCGATCTCCATGTCGATAAGCGTCCTGCGGGACCTTCATGCTGGTCATTTTCTCCGGCTGGGGAATCCCGCATTGGTCATGTAAACCTTTCTGCCTTGAGCTGCATCCTTCTGCTGAGCGATGCTGTACTCAGCGCTCAGGCAATGCAGAACATGACATCCGACGACTGGACCATCGACAGTCCGCGGCTGCACCTCCGGCCATTCACGCCCGGTGACGCCGACGAGGCATTTGCGGGAATCACGCCCGGGCTGACCCGCTACATGGCCTTCGAGCCGCCTCCGTCGGAGGCGGCGTTTGCTGCGGTCTGGCAGACGTGGCTGCCCACCATTGCCGACGGGACCGACATCACGTTCGTGATCCGCAGGCGCGAGGATGATGTATTCCTTGGCCTGGCAGGCCTGCATCGAGCCGGGGAAGCAGAACCCGAGCTGGGCATCTGGATCGCAGAAGTGATGCATGGGCACGGCTATGGCCGCGAAGCCGTGGCGGCGGTGTGGTCGGCGGCCTCCGAGCGCCTGCGCTGTGCGGCGTTCCGCTACCCGGTGGCGGAACGGAACCGGTCCAGCCGTTCACTGGCTGAGTCCCTCGGTGGGCAGGCGGTGGCACGTGAGCAGGGCGTGAAGTACACAGCAATCGTCTACCGCATTCCGGCTGCAATGCACGGAGTTGCGACGGACGTCGCGGAATCCCGCTAAAGCGGCCGACGGCATCGCCGATACTCCCTCTGGATCCCGCTCCAGTCACCCGCCGCAGGACCCCAGACTGCCCCCGATGGGCGGTCCGCGCAGTGTGTTCCGCCGCTCCTAGATGCCGATCGCAGCCGCAGCAGACGTTCTTGGCAGTCGCTCGAGAGGTGCCGGTTGGCACCTGTAGTCCCTGGCAACTGATGTTGCCGCCGGGCGTCCCGCCCGTCGGGTCACAACCGCTTACCGGACACCGAGGATCAGACAATGCTCATTCCAGGCTTCACGGCGGGCGCGCAGGCGCCGGCCGAGCTGCATACCCGTTGGTCGCCGTGGCGTGCGCTGCTTGGCGCACTGGCGCCGCAGCAACGCACCCGCACAGAGAAGGCGGTGACCGACCGCACCGAGCTGGAGGCGCAGGTGGCCGCGCTGCATCGCGTGCAGGCCGTCATCGAGTTCGCGCTCGACGGCACCATCCTGCAGGCCAATGACAATTTCCTGCAGGCGATGGGCTACCGGCTGGAGGAGATCCAGGGCGGGCATCATTCCCTGTTCGTCGACCCCGAGCAGGCGCGCAGCGCTGAATACCGCGACCTCTGGGCGCGCTTGGGGCGCGGCGAATATGACGCCGGACAGTACCGCCGCTTCGGCAAGGGCCAGCGCGAGATCTGGATCCAGGCCTCGTACAACCCGGTGCTGGACCGCCAGGGGCGGCCGTACAAGGTGGTCAAGTTCGCGACCGACATCACCGCGCAGAAGCTGCAGGCGGCCGACTCGGCGGGGCAACTGGCCGCGATCGCCAAGTCGCAGGCGGTGATCGAGTTCAGCATGGATGGCCGCATCCTGTCGGCCAATGACAATTTCCTGGCCGCCACCGGCTACAGCCTGGACGAGGTGCGCGGGCAGCACCATTCGTTGTTTGTCGAGCCCGAGCATCGCAGCAGCGTCGAATATCGCCAGTTCTGGGAGAAACTGGGGCGTGGCGAGTATGACGCCGGGCAGTATCGGCGCCTGGGCAAGGGCGGGCGCGAGGTCTGGATCCAGGCATCCTACAACCCGATCCTGGACCTCAACGGCAAGCCGTTCAAGGTCGTCAAGTACGCCACCGACATCACCGCGCAGGTGCATGAGAACCAGGCCATGCAGCGCGCCGTGGCGCAGACCCGCGAGGTGGTGGCTGCCGCCAAGCAGGGCGACCTGACCCAGCGCGTGGCCACCGCCGACAAGAACGGGTCGATCGCCGAACTGTGCGAAGGCGTGAATTCGCTGGTCGAGGCGATGGCGGCCATCATCGGCCAGATCAAGTTCGCTGCGGACACCATCGCAGTCGGCGCGACTGAAATCGCACAGGGCAACAGCGACCTCTCGCAGCGCACCGAGCAGCAGGCGGCCTCGCTGGAGGAAACCGCCGTGTCGATGAAGGGACTGGCCGAGACCGTGCAGCGCACGGCCACCAACGCGCGCCAGGCCAGCCAGCTGGCCGGTGGAGCGGCCGACGTCGCCGCGCGAGGCGGCAATGTGGTGCATGAGGTGGTCGAGACGATGGCGGTGATCAACGCCTCGTCGCGGCGCATCGTCGACATCATCGGGGTGATCGACGGCATCGCCTTCCAGACCAACATTCTCGCGCTGAACGCAGCGGTGGAGGCTGCGCGTGCCGGTGAACATGGCCGTGGCTTCGCCGTGGTTGCAACCGAGATCCGCGAGCTGTCGCAGCGTTCGGCCAGCGCAGCCAAGGAGATCAAGCACCTGATCGATGAGTCGGTTGCCAATGTGGGCGCCGGCACGGCGCAGGTTGAGAGCGCGGGCCGCACCATGGATGAAATCGTGATCAACGTGCGCCGGGTCAGTGACCTGATGACCGAAATCAGCACTGCCTCGCAGCAGCAGAGCGACGACATCCAGCAGATGAATCATGCGGTTGACCTGATCGATCAGGGCACCCAGCAGAACGCGGCCCTGGTCGAGGAGGCGTCGGCGGCGGCGCGCAGCATGGAAGAACAGTCGGCGCAGCTGCTGCAGACCGTGGCCAGCTTCCGCGTGCAGGGCGGGGCCGGGCATCGGCATGGAGCGGCGGCGCTGCACGCGGTCTAGACGCGGCGCCTGGACCAGTCTTCCGTGGTGCCGGTGTCGCCGCGTACGCAGTTGCGGCCGGCATGCTTGGCGCGATACAGGGCCTGGTCGGCGCGTTCGACCAGGTCGCGCGGATCGCGGTCTTCGCCCGGTGCCTGCCAGGCCACGCCGATGCTGATGGTGACGGTGGCTTCAGGGGCGGGCAGGGCTGCGGCTTCGACCGAAGCGCGCAGCCGTTCGCCCAGGCCCAGGGCGTGGGCGGCATCGGGCGAGGGCAGGGCGGCGATGAACTCTTCGCCGCCATAGCGGGCCAGCAGATCGTCACCCCGTTGCAGGCAGCCATCAAGAATGGCGGCCACCGACTGCAGGCGACGATCGCCTTCCGGGTGGCCGTAGGTGTCATTGAGCCGTTTGAAGTGGTCGATGTCGATCATCAGTACCGCCAGCCCGAGTCCCTGGACGAGGCGGCTGCTGCCGCGTTCGCCCGGGTGATGGCGGCACTGGAGCCGATCCGGCGGCCGGCGGAGACCAAGCCCAGACTGACGGATCCCGCTAAGGCTCGGTTGAGGGAGGCAAAAGTCGGATCAAAGCGGCGCTGACGCGGCGCTGGGCCAATGCCCAGCGCTCGCCGGTGTCGTTACTCGGTAGCGGGCTTGGCACGGGGCTTGAGCCTAAAGCTCACGCCTAGCCGATTGATCGCGTTCATTGCCGCGATGGTGAGCGTAAGATCGACAAGGTCCTTCTCGCTGAAGGCTGCGGCCACGGCCTGATACGCCTCGTCAGATGCGTGGGTCTCGCTGACAAGCGTCACTTCCTCAGACCATGCCAACGCGGCGCGCTCTTGCTCCGAGAACAGGTACGAGGCTTCGTGCCAAACAGGCAGAAGGGTGATTGTGTCGAAGGGCATGCCTTCCTTGAGTAGATCGCGTGTGTGGATGTCTATGCAGTGCGCGCATCCATTCAGTTGAGAAACGCGCAAGAACACCAGGTGGATCAATTTTGAGGGCAACGATGTGCCGGTGGTCACAAAGTGATGGAGCTGTCCAACCGCTTTGGCACCCTCGGGAGAGACCACAAACCAGTTCGCTCGGTTCATTTCTAACGTCCTTTTCCTCTAAGTGTGGGCCGGAGTCGGTCCACTCAAAGGTAGGGACGCCGAGCAGGGACGGTTCGTGACAGCTGATAGCGTGCGCCAGAATAGGCGCTTGGCTTAGCACTGGTGTGCGGTGGGGCTCTACCCGGGCCTGCCGCCGCGCGAGGCCGTGGACCCCCTGACCGACAGCACGCTCATCGCGCCGGCCACGCCTCTGCCGGGCCTACCCCCGACCCGCGAGCAGCAGCAACAGGCCCGGCGCCTGGCTGAGGCTGGGGCGAAGGAGATCGAGCGGATCAAGGCAGCGCTGGAGCCGCGCAAGCCGCCGGCGGAGACGAAACCCCGAGCGAGGGACATCCGCAGCAAGGCGCGGTTGAGGGCGGGGCTGCAGCAGATGCGCGGCGGTGTGTAGCGAGAGAGAATGAAGAAAAAAGGCGGAGCCGGAAGATTCACGACTCCATTACGCCATTTTCTTTTAAACCCTTATGCCGCAAGGGTCTTTGGTGCCGGTGAAAGGACTCGAACCTTCATGGGGTCACCCCCGGCTGATTTTGAGTCAGCTGCGTATACCATTCCGCCACACCGGCAGGCAGCGTACGATTGTAAACGAGGTCGGCACGGCTTTCATAGTGGGGAGGCCGATCAGGGCGCGTCCTGTCGGCTTCGGCCCAGTGGTGGCTATACTGCGGCGGCTTGAATGCCTCCAGGAGTGGTAGCCGATGACAGTGTTGCAGGACCTGAGGGTGCTGGTGGTCGAGAACGACGAGATGAGTGCCGCACTGCTGCAGATGCAGCTGGTGCACGCCGGTGCGACGGTGGTGGGTCTGGCCGCGAGCGTCGCTGAGGCACTGCGCCTGCTGGAGGCGTCGACCCCGGACGTTGCCCTGCTTGATTACCGCCTGGCCCGCAATGAAACCAGCGAGCCGGTGGCCGCGGCGCTGTCGGCGCGTGGCGTGCCGTTCGTGCTGGCCACAGGCATGCTGGCCGAGCAGCTGCCCGAGCCGATGCTGGCCGGCGTGCTGCTGGTCAAGCCGTATCTCTCGGCAGACCTGAGCCAGGCACTGGTACGCGCAGTGGGCCGCGCCAGCGCCAGGGCCTGATTGGCGCATGCTGAAGCGGTGGGCGTATCCTGCCCGGGCCTGAATGCTCAGGCCTACAAGGAGAGTGGCATGAAGAAGTGGATCAAGCGCATGGTTGCTGCGGGTGTCCTTTCGATGGCGGTCTTCGGTGGTACGGCCTCTGCCGCGTGGTGCGGCCAGCCCTGTTTCCAGCTCTACAAGAGCTGCATCGCGCGGGGTGGTGAGGTCGAACAATGCCTGCAGGAACAGGCCTTCTGCGAAGAGGCGATGTGCGGCGGCAATCCCTGATCCATGAACCCCGCCCAGGCGGGGTTTTTCATCTGTGCGCGGTATTCAGCCGGCTTCTTCGTACACGTAGCGGATCTCTTCGCGGTCGTCGAGGATGCGGTACTGCCGCGCCAGATCATCCGGATCGGGATTGAGCCAGGCATCGAGGTGTTCCCTGCGGATGGGAACGACGCCGCGGTCGTGGCCCGCAGCGGCGACGTCGTGCGGAGGCGTGTCGGTGATGGTGGCAAATGACAGCAGGCGACCTTCCGGTCCTTCCCATTCCGCCCACAGGCAGGCCAGCAGCAGATCGCGCGGGGGATCAGGCCGGAACTCCAGCACCACGTCCTGCTCCTTCTCATCGGCACCCAGCGTGCGGCCGGCGATGGCGTGACGCGGTACGTGCTCATAGAACGCCTGCACCACCACCACGCCGTGGCGCAGGCCGAACGCACCGCGCCAATAGCCTTCCAGGCTGTCGCGCCTCGCGTTGTAGGTGCCGGGATAGAGGATGTCGTTGCGCACCGGCTTGTCCGGCAGCCGGCACTGGTAGCGCATCGGCTTGATCACGCGTTTGCCGCCCTCGCTGACCATGACCGGTGCGTAGGTGCCAGGGAAAATGCGGTTGTCGCGCGGCAGCAGCTGCACCCGGTGCAGGTCTTCCAGCCGGGCCTGCGCACGATCGATGCGGTTGCCGGCTACGCGCAGGTCGTTGCGTGCCTTCTGGGTGGGGCGGGTCGCCAGCGTGGCGTTGGCGATATCGCGTCGCTCGCGCTGGCGGGCCAGCTCCGCTTCCAGATCCTGGCGCTCCTGCGCATGCCATTGCTGGATTTTCGCGACGATGTCGCGGCCCTGCTCGGTGCGCGCACCGGCGAAGCCGTCATCCATGGCCTTGGGAGTTCTGGGGCGCTTCTTGCCGGGATCGTGCGCGTACAGCTCCGCGAATTCTTCCAGCGACAGGATGGCGCCAAACTCGCGCACCAGCTTGGCGTAGTCGGCGCGGATCAGGGCGGAATAGCACATGGGAACTCTGCAGGCGCGGGTCGCAGCAGTTGCGACATGGATGAGGCAGGATAGCCCGACCTACAGGGAGAAAGCGCATGAATGATTCCGTCGCCTGCCAGTTCCGCGACGCCGTGCCCACGGTCGAAGACTATTGCCAGCTGCGTGTGCTGGCGGGCCTCAGTGCCAAGAGCCAGGAGGCGGCGGCACGCGCGCTGCCCAAGACCCTGTATGGCGTGTGCGCCTACCAGGGCAACGAGCTGGTGGCGATGGGGCGCATCGTCGGCGATGGGGGCTGCCACCTGCAGGTCTGCGATATCGCCGTGTTGCCGCGCCTGCAGGGGCAGGGCCTGGGCAAGGAAGTGATGCGTCGCCTGGATGGCTGGATGCAGGCAAACCTGCCGCCGTCGGCATACGTCAGCCTTCTGGCAGATGGTGAAGCGCACCGGCTGTACGCGCAGTTTGGTTTCGCACCTACCGCACCTGCATCGATCGGGATGTATCGCCGGTTCTGAGGTGTGTCCAGGCTGAGGCCAGCCATGCGCGGCTCGGGCCTTCCCAGGAATCACAGGCAAAGAAAAACCCCGGCCGAAGCCGGGGTTTTAAAGAATTGGCGTCCCCACGGGGATTCGAACCCCGGTCGCCACCGTGAAAGGGTGATGTCCTAGGCCTCTAGACGATGGGGACGCACGAAAAACTTCAAGTTGTAGAACCTTCGACGGCCTAATGTCGAAAGTGGTGGAGCCAAGCGGGATCGAACCGCTGACCTCCTGCATGCCATGCAGGCGCTCTCCCAGCTGAGCTATGGCCCCAATGAAACTCCGGATGATCTGCCGGGAGCAGAGTCCGTTTTGAAACTGGCGTCCCCACGGGGATTCGAACCCCGGTCGCCACCGTGAAAGGGTGATGTCCTAGGCCTCTAGACGATGGGGACGCACGAAAAACTTCAAGTTGTAGAACCTTCGACGGCCTAATGTCGAAAGTGGTGGAGCCAAGCGGGATCGAACCGCTGACCTCCTGCATGCCATGCAGGCGCTCTCCCAGCTGAGCTATGGCCCCGTGTTACCGAGCCGCCTATCATACCTGCGTGTTCACGTTTGTGGAAGCTTTTTTTGAGCTTTTTTCGTTCCGGTTCAACCGCGGCCACGAGGGCAGGGGAACCGCAACGCCACTACCTGACTGCTGGTAGGCGGTGAACAAAAAAGACCCGGTTATCGGCCGGGTCCTCGTTGTTCGTGATGAGTGGCGTCCCCACGGGGATTCGAACCCCGGTCGCCACCGTGAAAGGGTGATGTCCTAGGCCTCTAGACGATGGGGACGCACGAAAAACTTCAAGTTGTAGAACCTTCGACGGCCTAATGTCGAAAGTGGTGGAGCCAAGCGGGATCGAACCGCTGACCTCCTGCATGCCATGCAGGCGCTCTCCCAGCTGAGCTATGGCCCCACGTCGCTGAGGAGCGAAATAATAGCCTTGCCCCAGGGGGTTGGCAAGCATTTGTTGCACTTTTCTTCACGTGCGTTGCGAAGCCGATGTCAGTCGCCTTTCGCCTGTGCAACGTTGTCGGTCAGTGCCGCCAGGATCGGGCACTGGTCCAGCGTGCCGTGACCGGGGCAGGCGTCGACCAGCTGCGAAAGTGCGGTGTGCATGCGCTGCAGCTCGGCCAACCGTTGCGCGATGTCCTGCAGGCGGGCCTGCGCGGTGTCGCGCACGCTGCCCATGTCCTGCGAGTGCTGATCGCTCAGTACGAGCAGCTCGCCGATCTCTTCCAGGCTGAAGCCCAGCGCCTTGGCGCGGCGGATGAATCGCAGCCGGCGCAGATCCTGCTCGCCGAAGATGCGGTAGCCACCCGCCGAGCGGGCCGCGGTCGGCAGCAGCTGCTGTCGTTCGTAGTAGCGCACCGTATCGATCGGCACGCCCGCCTGGCGGGCCAGTTGTCCAATGTTCATGGCGGATTCCTGCGGATGCTGCCGGCCATTGTGAAGCCTGGAGTCTGGTCGAGAGTCAAGGCTTGGCCCGGGTGCGCGCATTCAGCGCACTTTGCAACTTTCTTCATAGCCCCGCCGATGGGCCAGTTCCTACCCTTCGCCTGAACCGGCCGTTCGATGGCCTGCAACGAACCGAGGAGGTGGTCTGTGGAAGGATTCAGGAACGAAGGATTCGTCGAGATCGCGGTGGTTGAATACCCGGGAGGTGATCCGTCTGCCGCCTCCGTACTGGCCGAAATGGCGCACGTTGCCAATCGCCTTGCCCAGCAGCAGCGCCGGCCGTTCAAGAGGGTGCTGGTCACCCGCTGGATCGTGCCGACCAGCCAGACTGGTGTGCACCGTATTGCGGGTGCGGAAATGCTCGATGCGGCCATCCCGGCTGTGATTGCGGTTCCCGGCCAGATCAGTGCCGGCGCGTGCCTGCGCGCGGATGAGGTCCTGCTGGACTGGCTGCGCGCGCACTATGACGGTGGCAGCCTGCTGGCCGCCGCCAGTGATGGCGTCAGCGTGCTGGCACGGGCCGGATTGCTGGCCGGGCGTACGGTCAGTGGCCCCGATCTCGGGCGCCATCCAGGCCTGCAGGCGCAGGCCGCGAGCTGGGTGCCGAGCGAGCGGGCGCTGGTGGATGACGGCGACCTGCTGACGGTCGGCGGGGGCCAGGCCTGGCGCTTCCTGGGCCTGCGGCTGTTGTACCGGCTGCATGGGCAGGGCGTGGCCAGTGCGGTGGCGCAGCAGCTGGGCATCACCGTGCCCGCCACGATCCAGCAGGATCTGGAACGCTTCAGCGCCAACTTCGCACATGGCGATCGTGATGTATTGAAGGCACAGCGCTGGTTGCACACCACGGCGGCACGCGGCGCCACCCTCGCCGCGATCTGCGAAGTCTCCGGATTGGAGCCGCGCACGCTGCAGCGGCGGTTCCTCAAGGCCACCGGCCTGCGGCCGATCGAGTACTGCCAACGGCTGCGCATCGCCAAGGCGCAGACCCTGTTGCAGCAGGGAGCGGGTATCGATGAGGTGGCCTGGGGCGTCGGCTACGCCGATCAGAGTGCGTTTCGCCGGTTGTTCCTGCGCATCGTTGGCATGACGCCGGCGAACTATCGGCGTCACGTCAGCAGCAAGCGCCGCGAGCGGCCCTTGATGCCGTCGGTGGCGGGCAGTCTGCGCGGGCTGCAATCGCCGTCGGTGATGCAACTGGGCCGCAGCGCGGCCTGATGCGGGCAGCATCGTCGGGCTTGCAACCGGAGCGCGACACTTCGACCATGCAGCCAGTGGACGATTGAACAGGTGGTCTGATGTCGAGCGTTGGGCCGGTGCCGATGCCGGTGGTATTGATTCTCGTGTGCGTAGTGCTGGCGATGGCCGTGGCGCGTCTGTGGCCACGCAGGAAGGACGGCATGCCGCTGCCTTCCGCACCCAGCATGGTTCTGGACATGCTGCTGGTGGGCCTGCTGTGTGGTCGCATCAGCTTCGTGGCCTTGAACTTCGCGCTGTATCGCGAGGCGCCGTGGAGCATTCTGCAGATTGCCGATGGTGGCTACCACCTCGCGGTTGTCCTGGTTGCGGGATTGGCATGGGGACTGTGGCGGTTGCGCCCATGGCGGGCGTTGCGCGCCCCGGTGCTGGGCGCGGCGTTGGCAGGTGTGCTGCTCTGGGCGGGCGGCAGTCAGCTGTTGTCCGCCTGGCAGGAGCGGCGGATGCCCTTGCCGGTATTGCAGGTTGCTGATCTGCAAGGGGGCAGGGTGGACCTCCAGCAGTTTCGTGGCAAGCCACTGGTGCTGAACCTGTGGGCCAGCTGGTGTGGTCCCTGCAGGCGCGAGATGCCGGTCTTGGCAGCGGCACAGCAGGCACATGCGGACGTGCAGTTCGTGTTCCTCAACCAGGGTGAAACCCTTGAGGAGGTCCAGGGTTTCGTTGCGCGCGAACGGCTCCTGCTGGGCAACGTATTGCTGGACGATGACGCTGCGGCATCCACGGTGCTGGGCGTGCAGGCCTATCCCTCGACCCTGTTCTTCGACGCCGAAGGGCGCCTGCGTGAACTGCACCTCGGCGAACTGACGGCAGCGGGTCTTGAACACAAACTGCGCCGGCTGCGGTAGCCTGCGCGGGCATCTCACTACGGAGTTCCCATGTTGTCGACTTCCCTGCGCACCGCCCCGGCGGTGCTGTTGCTGCCGGTCCTGCTGGCATTGGCCGCCTGCAGCCAGGCACAGACGCCGCCGGGCAAGACCGCCGCGGCACCGGCAGCGAGCGCCACAGCCGCTGCCAACAAGGGCGATCGCCCTGCGGTGCTGAAGGGCATCGAGAAGCATGGGTTCGAGGTCGTCGCCGAATTCGATGCCCCCGGTGGCCTGCGAGGTTTCGCCGGCGTGGTCGGCGGCCAGCAGCCGGCAGCGGCCTATGTCACTGCTGATGGCAAGCATGTACTGGTCGGCAGCCTGTTCGATGCGGAGGGCAACGATGTAGCCGCTGAGGCCGTTGAGAAGCTGGTGGCCTCGCCGATGTCGGCCAAGATGTGGACCAAACTGGAATCCAGCGCCTGGGTACGTGACGGCAAGGCCGATGCGCCGCGCGTGGTCTATACCTTCAGCGATGCCAACTGCCCTTACTGCCACAAGTTCTGGGAAGCGGCACGGCCGTGGGTCGATGCGGGCAAGGTGCAGCTGCGTCACATCATGGTCGGCGTCATCCGCGAGGACAGCCCGGCCAAGGCGGCGGCCATCCTCGCAGCCCGTGACCCGAGTGCAGCGCTGCTGCAGAACGAGCACGATTTTGATCGCGGTGGCATCAAGGCGCTGCCGAACATCAGCCGAGAAATTGCTGGCAAGCTCGATGCCAATCAGGTACTGATGATCGAAATGGGCTTCCAGGGCACGCCGGGCATTCTGTTCCAGGACGCACAGGGCCAGGTACAGCGTCGTGCGGGCCTGCCGCAGGGTGCCGATCTGCAGACGGTGCTCGGCCCGCGCTGACTGGCGCCAGCTTCATGAAACATTGCACAGGCCCGCATGGCAGCATGCGGGCCTGTTGCATTCTGTGGCCGGCCTTCCGGTTGCAGGCCCGCGCAACGTTGGTTCATCGTCACGTCTGAATCGTGACTGACATCAAGCATCGCGCCTTGATTCCAATCAAGGCCAAAAACGACAGGCGGATTAGCCTGTGACGCATGGAATACAGCGTCACTGCGCGACGGATGCCGCGCTCGCCACACCCTGATCAGGGTCGGCCGGCACAGCCATTCACGACATTCTCACTCCGTGCTTGTTACCCAGACCGCTGCGGTCGCCACCTCTTTGGCAGCGCGGCCTTGATGGAGTCGACATCGGTGCGGGCAGGGCAGTGTCATCGTCCTGTTGCCTGCAGTGCGCAGGCTGGCCGCCGCCGTCGACGCAGTATCCGCATTTCCAGCAACTGCAACGTGGGGCCGGAGCCGCGCATGCGTGCGTTCGGCCTGCGAGATGAACATGGACGTCCAGGGAGGATGCAATGCGCGTGGCGGTACTGAGTCTGGCCTGCTTGACCGTATTGGCGATCACGCCGGCATATGCACAGGCTGATGACAAGGAGGACGCGCAGGCGCTGCGCCGTGAGATCGCGGCCATGCGTCAGGTACTGGAGGGCATGCAGCAGCGGCTGGATCGGCTTGAGCAGCGCAATGGCGCGGTTGCGCCTGCCGTCGCGCAGATCCCTGCGCCTGCGACCGCACCTTCAGGCGCTACCCATCTGCTGCATCCCACCCAGGTGCCGGGCGTGGCACAACCGGTGCTGCCGCAGCGTGAATCGGTGGCCGATCCTTCCACCGCGGCATCGCGACCGGACAGTGCGGCCGGCCCAACCGACCCGGATCTGAAGGGATTCTTCGCCATTCCCGGCACCGATACGGTGATCCGCATTGGCGGCTACGCCAAGCTCGATGCCATCGCCGATTCGCGCGCAGCCGGCGACGAAGATCAGTTCATTCCTTCGTCGATGCCAGTGGGCGGCCGTCATCGTGACGTGTCCAATTTCAACATCCATGCCAAGCAGACCCGCTTCAGTTTCGAGGCGCGGCGCCCGACCTCGCACGGGAACCTGCGCTTCTACCTGGAGAACGACTTCTTCGGCAGCAGTGATGGTTATGAATTCCGCCTGCGCCACGCCTATGGCCAGCTCGGCAATACCTACGCGGGCTACGGCTATTCCAGCTTCATGGATCCGGACAGCTTGCCTGACACGCTGGATTTCGCCGGTCCGGGTGGTGCGGGCTATCTGCTGGTGGCCGGCATCCACCACAGCTTTGCGATGGGCAAGGGCAACACCCTGACTGTTGCCGCCGAAGATCCGAAGACTGAACTTGCCGGTGCCAGCGATGAGCGCGCGGCGGTGAACCGGCTGCCGGATGTGACGGTGACGGCACGCATGGAGCGCGACTGGGGCCACCTGCAACTGGGCGCGGTGGCACGCAGCCTGGCGTATGACGGTGACGATGAGCGCGACCGGCGCATGGCCGGTGGCCTGCAGCTGAGCGGATCGGCGTCGGTGGGCGAGCGCGACCTGCTGCTGTTCGGTGCCCTCGGCGGGCGCGGCCTGAGCCGTTACACCGCTGACCTGACCGGCTCCGGGCTGGACGCGGTGGTCGGTGCCGATGGCCGCCTTGATGCGCTGGACCTGCACGGTGGTTTCGTTGGCTACACCCATTACTGGTCCGAGCTGTGGCGTTCGAACCTGATCGTCGGCCAGCTGACCCTGGAGCGGAATGCTGCACTGGCGGCCGACGCATTCCGTCAGAGTCGCTACGGCGTGTTCAACCTGATCTGGAGCCCGGCACCGTCGTGGACGATGGGCATGGAGCTGCTGTACGGGCGCCTGGAACAGCAGGGCGGCGCGCGCGGCGACACGGTCCGGGTGCAGGGCAGCCTGCAATACAACTTCATCAAGTAAGCGCCAGCGGCGTTACGCCAGCGCAACCGTCCCCACGCCCGGCCGCACCGGGCTCATGCCAGTACAGGAGATTGTCATGGCAGAAGCAAAGAAAATCGGGGTGGTCGGAGCCACCTTCCTCGTCGCCGGCAACATGATGGGCTCCGGTGTGTTCCTGCTGCCCTCCAGCCTGGCCAAGATCGGTACCGCCTCGATCTGGGGCTGGCTGATCACCACCGCCGGTGCGCTGCTGCTGGCGTTCGTGTTTGCCAAGCTGGGCAAGCTGGCGCCCAAGGCGGGCGGTCCATACGCCTATGCGCGCGACTGGTTCGGGCCCTACATGGGCTTCCAGACCAACACCATCTACTGGTTCGCCAACTGGATCGGCAACGTCGCCATCCCGATTGCGGCGGTCGGCTACTTCAGCTACTTCTTCCCGATCCTGTCCGAGCCGCTGGTGCGCTGCATCGCGGTGCTGGTGCTGGTGTGGGCGCTGAGCTTCGCCAATGTGATCGGCCCGGCCTTCGTCAGCCGCGTGCAGACGGTCACCACCAGCTTTGCGCTGGTCCCGATCCTGGGCATCGCCATCTTCGGCTGGTTCTTCTTCGATGCCGACATCTTCAAGGGCGCCTACAACGTGTCCGGTGAATCCAACTTCGGCGCGATCTCCAGTGCTGCGGCATTGACCCTGTGGGCCTTCATCGGCGTCGAATCCGCTTCGGTCACCGCCGGCGTGGTGGAAAACCCGGAGAAGAACGTGGCCCGTGCCACCCTGGCCGGTGTGTTCCTGGCTGCCATCGCCTACATCGCCAGTTCCTCGGTGATCATGGGCATGGTGCCCAACGGCGAACTGCAGACCTCCGATGCCCCGTTCGCGCTGGCTGCGGCCAAGGCCGTCGGTGGCTGGGGCGGTGCGCTGGTCAGCCTGTGCGCCTTCATCGGCGCGGCGGGTTCGCTGGGCGGCTGGATCCTGCTGACCGCACAGAGCGCCAAGGCGGCGTCCGACGACGGGCTGTTCCCGAGCATCTTCAGCAAGACCAACAAGGATGACGTGCCAGTCAAGGGCGTGCTGATCGTAGCGGTGCTGATGACCCTGGCGGTGCTGGTCACCTCCACCTCGGAAACCGCGTCGGCACAGTTCGACGTCATCACGTCGGCCGCCGTGGTACTGACCCTGCTGCCCTACATCTACTCGTGCGTGGCCTGCTACTTCGTGGTCGAGCGTTCGCACACCCTGGTCCATACCGGTGCGTTCTGGACCCTGACCAGCCTGACCGTTGTGTACTGCCTGTGGGCGATCTACGGCTCGTCGGGAACCATCGTGCAGTACGCCTTCCTGTTCGTGCTGTTCATCACCGTGTTCTATCCCTTCTTCAGCGAGGAGCGCCGCCAGCAGCGGCAGCGCGCCCGCGAGGCATCGGCCATCAGCGTCGGCGCCCAGCGTTCCTGAGTTCGACAAGGAGAATCAACGTGTACTTCAAGTCCCTGGACTATCCGGTCATTGTCATCGACAACGACTACGAGTCGCCGCGCATCGGCGGCATCCTGATCCGCGCCCTGGTGGAAGAACTGCGCAGCAACGACCAGCGCGTGCTGTGCGGCCTGAACCTGGATGATGCGCGCGCCGGTGCCCGAACCTACGTGGCGGCCTCGGCAGTGCTGATTTCGATCGATGGCAGCGAAGAGGTGGATGGCGAGTTCCAGCGCCTGACTGCCTTCCTGCGTGAGCAGAGTGCGCGCCGCGCCAACCTGCCGGTGTTCCTGTACGGCGAGCGCCGCACCATCGAGAAGGTGCCGAGCAAGCTGCTCAAGTACATCCACGGCTTCATCTTCCTGTTCGAAGACACCAAGAGCTTCATCTCGCGGCAGGTGATGCGCGCAGCCGAAGACTACATGAAGAACCTGCTCCCGCCGTTCTTCAAGGCGCTGATCCATCATGCGGCCGAGTCGAACTATTCCTGGCATACGCCGGGTCATGCGGGTGGCGTGGCGTTCACCAAGTCGCCGGTCGGCCGTGCATTCCATCAGTTCTACGGTGAGAACACCCTGCGCAGCGATCTGTCGATCTCGGTGCCGGAGCTGGGCTCGCTGCTCGACCACACTGGCCCGATCAAGGATGCCGAGAACGAGGCGGCTCGCAATTTCGGTGCCGACCACACCTTCTTCGTCACCAATGGCACCTCCACCGCCAACAAGATCGTCTGGCACGGCACGGTGGCGCGCGGTGACGTGGTGTTCGTCGATCGCAATTGCCATAAGTCGCTGCTGCACGCGCTGATCATGACCGGTGCAGTGCCGGTGTACTTCACCCCAAGCCGCAACGCGCACGGCATCATCGGCCCGATCAGCCTGGACCAGTTCACGCCGGAGTCGCTGCAGCAGCGCATTGCTGCCAACCCGCTGGCCAGCCAGGCCTACCAGGCCGGTTCCAAGCCACGCATCGCAGTGGTCACCAACTCGACCTATGACGGCCTGTGCTACAACGCCGAAAAGATCGCTGATGAGATCGGCAGCGCGGTCGATTTCCTGCACTTCGATGAAGCCTGGTACGCCTACGCCGCGTTCCATCCGTTCTACGAGAACCACTACGGCATGGCCAAAGGCAAGCCCCGTGAGCAGGATGCGATCATCTTCACCACGCATTCAACCCACAAGCTGCTGGCGGCGTTCTCGCAGGCCTCGATGATCCACGTGCGCAACTCGGCGCAGCGCAACCTGGACGCCGAGCGCTTCAACGAGTCGTTCATGATGCACACCTCGACCAGCCCGCATTACGGGGTGATCGCGGCCTGCGACGTGGCCTCGAAGATGATGGAAGGCGAGGCTGGCCGTTCGCTGGTGCAGGAGATGCACGACGAGGCGATCGCGTTCCGCCGCGCGATGCTGCACGTCCGTGACGATCTGGGCCGCGACGACTGGTGGTTCAGTGTGTGGCAGCCGACCCTGGTCGAGCGCAGCCTGGACAAGGGTGATACGCCGGCGCCGCTGGTGGCCAAACGCGAGGAATGGTACCTGCAACCGGATGCCCATTGGCACGGCTTCGAGAACCTGGTCGATGACTACGTGCTGATCGACCCGATCAAGGTGACCCTGCTGACCCCGGGCCTGGCGATGGACGGCAGCATGGGCAAGCTGGGCATTCCGGCGGCGGTGCTCAGCAAGTTCCTGTGGGGCCGCGGCATTACCGTGGAGAAGACCAACCTGTACTCGGTGCTGTTCCTGTTCTCGATGGGCATCACCAAGGGCAAGTGGAGCACGCTGGTCACCGAGCTGATGGCATTCAAGGAACTGTATGACCGCAACGCGCCGCTGAGCCAGGCACTGCCGACGCTGGCGGCCGACTATCCCAATGCCTACGCCGGCTGGGGCCTGCGTGACCTGTGCGATGCACTGCATGCGTTCAACCAGGAATTTGCGGTGGCCAAGGTGATGCGCGAGATGTACGTGGATCTGCCGACCCCGGTGATGACCCCGGCCGATGCCTACAACCACCTGGTCAAGGGCGAGATCGAGCGGGTCGACATCGAGCAGCTCAGTGGCCGCGTCGCCGCGACCATGCTGGTGCCGTACCCGCCGGGCATTCCGACCATCATGCCGGGCGAGCGCTTTGGCGACAGTGACGAGCCGATCATCCAGTCGCTGCGCATCGCCCGCGAACAGAACGCTCGTTTCCCGGGCTTCGAGTCGGACGTGCACGGGCTGATCATCGAGCAGGAGGGTGATGCGGTTTCGTACAAGGTGGAGGTGCTGAAGGCCTGACCGGCAACGGTCGGCCGTTCGGCGGACGATGGATACCGCGCGCGAGCAACGCATCCTGAAGTTCTCCATCGGGGTCACCCTGGCGGTGAGCACGGTCGGCTTCGGCGGTGGCCTGCTGGTGGGATCGCAGGCCATCCTGTTCGATGGCGTGTACAGCCTGGTCGACGTCGCGCTGACCCTGGTGTCGTTGTCGGTGCTGCGGCTGGTGGCGCGGGAGCAGAGCCCGCGCTTCCAGTACGGCTACTGGCACCTGGAGCCAATGGTCGAGGCACTCGGTGGGGGGATCCTGTCGCTGGCCTGCGTGTATGCGCTGGCCAACGCGGTGATTGGCTTGACCACGGGCGGGCATGAAGTGAAATTCGGGCCCGCGCTGTGGTGGGCGGCACTGCTGAGTGCCAGCAACCTGGCGATGGCGCTGTTTGTCGCCCAACGAGCGCGGCATCTGCGCTCGGCGCTGTTGTGGCTGGACGTGCGTGGCTGGCTGCTGGGTGGGTTGATGAGCCTGGCGGTGGTACTGGCCTTCGTACTGGCCCTGGCCCTGCAGGGGGGCGAATGGCACCACTGGGTGCCGTACCTGGATTCGATCGTGCTGGCGTTGATCAGCCTGGCGGTGCTGCCGGTGCCGGCGCGCAGCGCGTGGAAGGCCATGCGTGAAGTACTGCAGGTGGCACCGGATGATCTGGACCGGCGCGTGCAGCAGGTGATGCAGGCATTCGTGGCCGAGCGCGGTTATGCCGGTTTTACCAGTCACGTGGCGAAGATGGGGCGGATGCGCTTCATCGAGATCCATGTGCTGGCCGACCCGGGTACGCCGCTGGGGTCGGTGGGCGAGGTTGATGCGATGCGCGATGAGATCGCGGTGCGGCTGGATGCGCGCGGCAGCACGTTCTGGCTGACCATCGATTTCACGGCAGACCCGGCGTGGACGTGAGCGGGAAACGGTAGAGCCGAGCCCATGCTCGGCTGCCATTCGCGCAGCGCAGCCGAGCACGGGCTCGGCTCTACACGTCGGCGTGATCGTTGCGCGTGGCAGACCGGTCTGTTGCACCGGATCCGTTTGACCTCAACCTGGGTTGAGGTCACAGACTGCCTGCAACCCCCACGAGGCGCGCGGCATGAACCTGCTGACCACACCGGACCTCAGCCATGGCCTGCTGGAGCTGTTCAATCCTCCCGGCCTCTACGACCCTTCCGCGAACGGCTACTCCCACGTGGCGGTGGTGCGCCTGCCGGCACGGGTGATCCATGTCGCCGGGCAGGGCGGTGAAGATGCCCAGGGCCGTCTCTCGCCCAGTTTCGAAGACCAGGTCGGGCAGG
This sequence comes from Stenotrophomonas sp. 22692, assembly GCF_052045015.1. NCBI lineage: Bacteria > Pseudomonadati > Pseudomonadota > Gammaproteobacteria > Lysobacterales > Lysobacteraceae > Stenotrophomonas > Stenotrophomonas sp. 22692. The sequence goes on along the minus strand of NZ_JBQEMR010000026.1, from coordinate 20,153 downwards.
CGCTGGACAACCTGCAGACCGCGCTGCGCTCGGCGCAGGCAAGCCTGGCTGATGTGGCGCGGTTGCGCATCCTGGTGGTGGACCACGACGAAGACCGGCTGGGCATCATCGCCCATCAGGTGCGGCGGCGCTGGCCGAACCGCGCCGCGCCCACCTGCACGCTGATCCCGGTGCCGCGGCTGGCGCTGGACGGCATGCTGTTCGAGATCGAGGCGGAGGCTTATGCCGCCTAGCGCAGGTAGTACTCCACCGGCACCACCAGCTCCTGCGGTGCCTTCAGTTCATCGGGAATGGGCGGCAGCGGCTGCGCGCGACGGAAGGTCTGCAGCGCGGCGTCATCGAGCATCGGCTGGCCACTGGACTGCTCCAGCCGCAGCGCCAGCAGGCGACCTTCGCGGTCGATGCTGGCCCTGACCCACGCAGTGCCCTGCTGCCGGCGCGAGCGCGCGGCGGCAGGGTAGTAGCGGTAACGCTCCAGCCGCGCCATCAGGCGGGCTTCCCACTGGTCGCTGGCGGCGCCGGCCTGGAAGTCTGCCGGTGGCGCGTCTGGAGCAGGCGGCGCGGCCGTGATCGATGCCGGTGCGGGACTTGCATCGGTCGCGGCCGCAGGCGGGGCGACTGGCAGTGGCTGGCGGCCCGTGCCACCCGTTTCGCTGGCGGCCAGCTCGCCCTCGCGCGCGGCGGTGGGCTTCGGTGGCGGGGGCGACTTTGTGGGTTGCGATGCACGCGCCTGCTGCGCCTGGCTGGGGGTTTCGGCCTGGCGCTCCTCTACCGGCTGTGGCGGCGTGGCCGGTGCCAGCAGGCGCAGGCTGATGCGCACGTCCTGCTCCGGCGGCGGCAGCATCGGCGGCATCGCGACCCAGTGCACCAACAGCAGCAGTGGCAGCAGATGCAGCACGACGGTGATCGCGATCGCCTGCCAGTGTTGGCCACGCTCACTCATCGTCCAGTACCCACAGCAGATCGGCATCTGCCGCATCGACGGTTTCACCCGGTGAAGCCAATGCGATCACCAGCGCAGGCGTATCCGGTGACAGGTACCCCGGTACCGCGCAGTACATGCCAGCGACCTGCTACCAGCAGCGCTGGCGCGGGCGCATCGAGCAGCACCCGCGCCATGCGCGTATCGCGGGCCTGTTGCACGGCCAGCATCCCTTCCAGAATCGGTGCCGCGTCTGCGTGCTGGGCCAGCACCACCGCCGACAGGCGCTGGCGGGCAGCGGCCACCGGGAATCGCACGCCCTCGGTCGAGGCCAGCAGCGCGTTGACCTCGGCACGCGACAGGTTGCCGCCGAACAACGGCGTGCCTGCATCGGCAGCCTCCCGTACCAGCCCGCCATACGCGGCCCACGGCCAGCGCGTATCCCAGTCGAGCAGTTCCTGCAGGCGTGCACCTTCGGCCTGGTGGCCCTTGGCCAGCCAGCGCTGCACCCGCTGCAGGCGTGGCTGGCGCTCGCTGGCGATCATTTCCAGCACCAGTGAACCCTGCGGGCGCTGCTGCTGCAGGGCCTGCAGCAGCCAGCGCTGGGCGGCGTGGTCTCCGGCGAGATCATGGCGTTCACCCAGCAACAGCCGCTGGGCGTGCGCCGCGCGTGTCACGAATGCGGCTTCGTCCAGGTGCTGGCCAGTGGCCAGGTCGATCACTGTGCCGGGCACCGGCTGCGCGCCAGCCACCGCGGCCAGCGCGAGCAGGCATACGGGCAGCCAGTGACGGCTAGAACGCCACATTGACGCCCATCGAGACGGTACGGCCGCGGCCGTTGCCGCGGTCCAGGATCGGGCTGAAGATGCTGTCGATCGAGGCATTGTTGTCATAGGCCTTGTTCTGCAGGTTTTCGATGTTCAGCCACAGCGTGGTGTTGGCCTGGGGCTTGAAGCTCGCGTAGAAGTCCAGCAGCACGCCGGTGCCGCCGGTCTTGCGGGTCTGGAAGAAGTCGTAGCCCTCCTCGGTGGGCCCGGAGTACGCGGCGCGCAGGCCGGCCTGCACGCGCTGCTGCCACCAGCGGCCGCCTACGTCCAGGGTCCAATAGCGGTCCGGCAGGGCGGTGATGTCTTCCAGGTTGACGAACTCGATGGCCGGTGCGCTGGTGCGCGAGCGGGTCCAGCTGAGCGTGGCGTGGTAGTGCTCGCTGGCGTAATGCGCCTCCAGCTCGATGCCGCGCATGCGCACGACGCCGGGATGGTTCATCCAGCGGGTCGTGGCGGTGAAGTCGTCTGCATCCAGCACATCGGTCCAGGCATTGAGCTGCGGATCGCTGTCGATCGGCACCACCAGCGGTTCCACTTCCGGCGGATGCACGATCAGCAGGTACTGCGGCTTGATGTAGTCGCGGATGCGGTTGTCGAAGCGGGTGATGCGCAGCTGTGCCAGGTCACCCTCGACCAGCAGCGAGTCGATGCTGAGGTTGGCGCCGAACTGCAGGTTGCGCGAGCGCTCGCGGCGCAGGAACGGATTGGCGCCGATGCCGTCGGCGACGCTGGCGTCCTCCAGCGGGATCTTCTCGAAGAACATCTCCTGCACGCGCGGCGGCCGTGATGTGCGCGAGACCTCGGCAAACAGCTGCAGCCAGTCAGTGGCCTGCAGTGAAACCGCCAGGCTCGGGCTGAGTGCGCGCTCGCTGCGACGCACGTCGATGTCGCCGCCATTGATCTCCGCGCACTGGCCGGGCACATCCGAGCACACCGGGATGTGGCCACGGATGCCGAAGCGGTCCTGGCGCAGGCCGGCAGTCAGCGCGTAGATGTCGTACTGCAGTTCCAGCGTGCTGAACACGCTGTCCAGCTGGCTGCGACCCTGCGGGTTGGCACCGCGCAGGATGGGCGTATCGGCCACATAGATGTCCGACTGGTGCTTGATGCCGGTGTTCCAGCGCGCCTGCAGTGCGCCGATGTCGAAGCGACTGGTGTTGTCGAGGGTCCAGCTGCTCAGGCTGCTGTGGGTGCGGCGGCCGATGTAGCTTGAATCTTCCACCGGCGGATAGAACAGCCGGGTCTTGTTGCTCGCGAAGGTCGCGCGCAGGTCGATCCATGGCGAATAGGGTGTGTAGTGGTAGCTGGCGCGCTGGTTGCGCGCGGAAATCTGCCACGGGTAGTTGTGGTAGAAGTCGTTTTCGTAACGCATGTGGCTCAGGTCCAGCCGATGCTGGTCGCTGGGCTGCAGGCGTGCTTTCAGCAGCCAGCTGCTGGGCTGCTGGCTGCCGGGGTCGGCGTTGTTCTTCTGCCCACGCGCGGTCGCGTATTCGCTGCTGCGGCTGCTGCTGGCGGCGGCCAGCAGGCCGAACTGACGGTCGCCACCTTCTTCGCTGTGGCGCCATGCACCGGCGAAGGTGCGGCCGCTGCCATAGCCGTTGTTGCCATGGCGATAGCCGGCGCGCAGGCCCCAGTCACGGCCCTCACCCAGCAGATCGTCGATATCCAGGGTGCGGAAGTTGGCACTGCCGGCCAGCGTACCAGCGCCGTCACCGCCAGCGACCGCACCGCGCTGCACGTCCACACCGGCCAGCAGGAAGGGATCGACATAGGCGAACGGACCGCCCGAACCATGCCCGGCATTGTTGCGGAAGGTCTGGGTGACACCGTCGATCATGGTGTTGACCCGGCCGGCACCGGTCATGCCGCGGATGTTGACCTGCAGGCCCGGCTGGCTGCGCGAATGGAAGCTGTGGGTGCCGGGCATCGAGCGCAGCAGGCTGTTGCCTTCCTGGCGTTCGGCCATCGCCACGCGCTCGCTGCCGACCGAGGGCGCAAAGCCATCGCGGGTGGCCGGTACATACTGGCTGGCGCCGGCGCCCGGTGCCTGGCCGTGCGCGGTAGTGCCCTGCACCCGCAGCGGGCCGGTGCGACGGCTGCCATCGGTGCGTTCAGCCGGCGCCGGTTCCAGGGCGGCGCGGCGCGCATCGACGAAGCGCGGTCGCAGGCCGCTGCCTGCCAGCAGGCGCGACAGGGCCTGCGCATCGTCGAAGTCACCGCGCAGAGCAGGGGCCGAATGACCGGCAGGCAGCGCCGCGCCGATCACCAGGTCGACACCGGTCAGCCGGCTGTAGGCGTCCAGCGCGGCCGCCAGCGGCTGGGCGGGCAGATCGTAGGAGCGTGTGGCGGTCTGTGCGTGGGCACTGCCGGGCAGCAGCGGAAGGGCGCTGGTGCAGGCCAGCGACAGGGCAAGGACAAGGGGGCGGGGGCACAGCATCGGGGGCTCCAGGGGCTGACGCAGAACGTCGTCATCCTGGGTAGACGCAGTCGCAGGCCGGATGTCAGGGTCCATCACGCTGCTCCCTGCGTGGCGGCAGCCACACCTGTATGCCCGCGCCGAGGCGCAGCACGCGCACCTGCAGTTGCGTGGCCAGCTGGTCGCGATTGCTGGCTGCACCGTCGGCACTGCCGAGCAGGGTGACCGGCTGCTGGCGCAGCTGCTCGCCGACGACCCACGTATGCCCGCCATGCCAGCGGTCCAGGCCCTGCGTGACGTCGGCCAGCGGGGCCGAGACCCAGTGCAGGCGCCGCTCGCGCCAGGCCAATGTTCCGGGGGCAGCCGTTGTTGCATGGGCTGTTGCCTGCCCATCGAAGCGCAGCTGCTCGCCGTCGTCGGCCAGCATGCTGACGTTGCCGCTGTCCACGCGCACGCGATGCTCGGTAACGGTGACCACACTGCTGTTGCCCTGCACGGCAAGATCGAATGCGGTCCCCAGTGCAGTGACGGTGCCCTGTGGGGTGTGCACCTGGAATGGCCGGTCGGCATCGGCGGCGACCTGGAACCAGGCCTGGCCGCGCTGCAGCTGGAGCTGGCGGCGCTGCCCATCGATGCGCACCTTCACTTCGCTGCCAGGTGACAGCAGTACATGCGAACCATCCGGAAGAGTTTCCTCGCGGATCTCGCCAGCGGCCGTACGCAGTACCTGTGCCACGGGTGGCGAGGCATGGCGGCTGTAGAGACCCAGCGCGCACAGCAACAGAACCGCAATGCCGGCTTCGCGCAGGCGACGGCGTTGCCTGCGCTGCTGTTGCCGCTGCAGGCTGGGCGTCGCCGCACCGGCCTGCCACAACTCCTGCAGGTGCAGGTACTGCGCCGCATGGCGTGGATCGGCCCGGCACCATTGCTCGAACGCGTTCTCATCGCGGTCACCGTCGTGCGCATCCAGCCACCAGCGTGCAGCTTCGCGTGCAATGGTCTCCTGGCTCATGCGCCCGGCACCTGCTGCAATGCGACCAGGGCGCGCAGCAGATGGCCGTGCGCGGTCTGCCGGCTGATCCCCAGCTGGCGCCCGATCTCGGCCAGCGCCAACTGTTCCACACGGGCCAGCAGGAACACCTGGCGCGGGCGTGGCGGCAGCGCGGCGATGATCGCGTCGAGGTGGCGCAGTTGTTCGGCGTCGAGCAGTCGCTGCTCGGGCAGCGGCGCAGGATCGGCGATGGCATTCAACTGCGTGTCATCCAGCACCTCTTCGCGACGGCGCTGGCGTTGCCGGTAGTGATCGGCGATCAGGTTGTGGGCGACGCGGTACAGATAGGCGCGGCCATTGCTCAGCAGGCCACTGGTGGCGACTTTGACGACACGCAGCCAGGTTTCCTGGACGACGTCATCAGCGTCGCTGCGTTGCGGGAGTTTGCGGCGGACATGGGCGTGCAGCGGCCGGTAATGGGCCGCGCACAGCTGCGCGACATCCGTCGGTTCGACAGGCGTGGACACGGGGCGGGCGACAACTGGGAAAGGGAACAGCCCGCGGCGGCAAGGGCAGCGGCTGCACCTTACAGCAAAAGAGAATCATTTGCATCTATGGCATGAGGCGCAGCATGCATGGGCCACCGCGGCGTCAGCGCGGGCGATAGTCGCAGTGGATCTGCAGGGCCTCGGTGGGGTTGTGATGCAGCTCGAAGCCGCAATGCTGCAGGCTGCGCTTCACCCGCGCGACCGCTTCGGCATGATGGGCGACGCGATGATCCTGCCAGCGCGGTGGGGTGAACACGCCCAGCGGCAGCAGCCGCAGCCGCTTGCCGTGCAGTACCAGTGAGACATCGATATGACGGCCATCGATGTCGTGGCCGTTGGCACCGAAGATGGCATCGATCTCATCGCGGCGCTGCGGGTAGCAGGTGCGGAACACCGCAATGCCGAGCCGTCGCACCACGCGGCGGAAGCCACCGAGACGGCTGTGGCTGGGTTCGAAGCCACGAGTGAGCAGCAGGCGCAGCCCGGCAGGCAGCATTGCCTGCGCGTCGAGCAGGCGTTGCAGTACCTCTTCTTCCAGTTGGATGCGGGTGGAGGGCCAGCGCGGGGCGATGAGCAGTCCGTGGTGGTTGCCGCGTTGCAGGGTCAGCATCCGTGAAGCTTCGCACGCGGGCGAACAGCCAGGGTAGTGCCGGCCGCTGGCCGGCAAACCTGTTCTCCCGTCGGATGCCGACCAGCGGCAGGCACTACCATCGTCGGGTCAGATGTCGCGGTACTGGATCTGCGAAGCCAGTACGCGCAGGCCATCGGCATTGCTGGACAGGATGCGCTCTTCGCTGACCCCTTTCTGCCGTTTCAGCTGGAAGCCCTGATCGGCAGGCAGCTGTGCGGCGATGGCGTCCATGCGTTGCAGGGCATCGGGGCCGCTGCAGTCGAAGTGACCCCAGTGGGCGCCATCGCGGTGGATCTGCAATCGGTAGTTCATTGTGGTGTCTCCGGCAGGTCCTGCAGCCAATGGTCGAACATCGCGGTGGCGGCCGCAGCCAGTGGTGCGCCATAGCGACGCGCCTGCGCGCGAAGGTCGTTGGGATCGATGCCGGCCTGGGCCAGCTCCAGCGTGTGGCCGATCAGCCAACGCTCGAACTGGCGGGCGTCCAGTTCCGGATGGCATTGCAGGGCCAGTGCGTGGCTGCCGATGGCGAATGCCTGGTGACGGCAGGCCGGCGTGCTGGCCAGGCGGCGTGCACCGGCCGGAAGTTCGAACGCTTCACCATGCCAATGCAGTACCGGAATGCCCTGCAGGGACTGCAGCGGAGAACGCTGGCCTTCATCGGTCAGCAGCAGTGGCGCAAAGCCGATTTCCTTGCCACCACTGGGAGCGACACTGGCACCGAGTGCCCGCGCCATCAGCTGTGCACCCAGGCAGATGCCCAAGGTCGGCCGCTGCCGCTGCAGCCGGCGCTGCAGCAGGGCAATGCTGTCGTTGACGAAGGGATAGGTCCCTGTGTCATTGGCACTGATGGGACCGCCCAGCACGACCAGCAGATCGGCGGTTTCGGCGCCATCGAGGACATCGACACCGGCCTGCAGCACGTGCAGCTGCCAGCCCTGCGCCAGCAGCAACGGTTTCAGGGTGCCGAGGTCTTCAAAGGCAACGTGTTGCAGGACAACCGCGTGCTTCATGCCGGTGCTCCGCTGTTCGGCCAGTAGAAACTGTCCGGGGTGGCACGGGCACCGAAGATGGCCTGGCCGACGCGGACCACGGTGGCACCTTCCTCGATGGCCACTTCGAAATCACCGGACATGCCCATCGACAGCTGCGACAGGTCGAGGCCGGGTGGGGCGGTGCGTTGCAGCTGGTCGCGCAGTTCGCGCAGGCGCACGAAGCAGGCGCGCACGCGCTCGACATCGGGGGTGAAGATGGCCAGGGTCATCAGGCCGCGCACGTGCAGGCGATCGAAGGCCGGCAGCTGCTGCACGAAGGCCTCGACCGCGTCGGGTTCCAGGCCGTACTTGCTCGGTTCGGCCGAGGTGTTGACCTGCACGAACACATCCAGCGTGCGGTCTTCCAGTTGCAGGCGCTGCTGCAGGGCCTCGGCTACGCGCAGGCTGTCCAGCGCCTGGAACTCGCTGGCAAAGCGCGCCACGTAGCGCGCCTTGTTGGTCTGCAGATGGCCGATCACCGACCAGTGCACGCCCAGGTCGGCCATCGTTTCAGCCTTGCGTTGTGCCTCCTGCACCTTGTTCTCGCCCAGTTCGTGGCAGCCTGCGGCTACCGCCATGCGGATGCGGGCGTCATCGACGGTCTTGCTGACCGGCAGCAGGCGCACGCTGGCCGGGTCCCGGCCGACGCGGGCGCAGGCATCGGCGATGCGTTGGCGCACCGTGACCAGGTTGGCGGCGATCTGTTCAACGGACTGGGCGACGGGCCAGTCGGCAGCGGCAAGGGGCATGCGGGCACCTCCAATGCAGGGTGGCCAGGGTGGGATACACTGGCACAGGACAAGAGATATTTTGGCATAGGACAAAATGAAAATCACCGGGCATAGCGCCGAGTCGATCTTCGACAGCATCCGCGACGGCATCGGCAAGGGCCGCCTTCCGGCCGGCAGCGTGTTGCCGCCGGTGCGTGAACTGGCCGAGCAGCTGGGAGTGAACCGCAACACCGTGGCTGCTGCCTACAAGCGCCTGGATGCGGCGGGCCTGGCCAGCACGGCGGGCCGCCGCGGCACGGTGGTGCGTGGCCTGCCGCCGCCGCTGGCGCGTGAAGGCAGTACGCCCGGGCTGGCCCTGCAGGACCTGGCCGGTGGCAACCCGGATCCACGCCTGCTGCCGAACCTGCGCCTGGCCCCGGCCGCACCACGGCTGTATGGCGTGGGCACGGTCGACCCGAGGTTGGAGGCGCTGGCACGCGCCTCGCTGGATGCGGACTGCCCGGAGGGCTATGCGCTGGAACTGACCCATGGCGCGGTCGATGGCATCGAACGCCTGCTGTCGGCGTGGCTGCTGCCGGGGGATCGCATCGCGGTGGAGGATCCGTGCTTCCTCGGCAGCCTCAACGTGCTCAACGCTGTGGGCCACGCGCCGTTGCCGGTGGCGGTGGACGCGCATGGCATGCAGGTCGATTCGCTGCGGCAGGCACTGGAGGCCGGTGCACGCGCGGTGTTGCTGACCCCGCGGGCACACAACCCGACCGGGGCCAGCCTGGATGCGAAGCGGGCGCGGGCGTTGCGGCAGTTGTTGGCGGACTACCCGCAGGTGGCGGTGTTGATCGACGATCACTACGCGCTGCTCTCGCAGCAGGCCTATCACTCGGTGCTGCCGCTGGATGGCCGGCGCTGGGCGCTGCTGCGTTCGTTGTCCAAACCGCTCGGCCCGGACCTGCGGCTGGCCTGGCTGGCCTGCGATGAAGAGACCGCGATGCGGCTGCGGCTGCGATTGGCGTCCGGCACCGGCTGGGTCAGTCACCTGCTGCAGGATGCGGCGACCTCGGTGCTGTCGTCGGCAACGCAGCGGGCGAAGATCGCTTCGGCAGGTGAGCGTTACCAGCAGCGCCTGCGCTCGCTGCAGGAGTTGCTGCATGCGCGTGGCCTGCCGACACCGTTGCCGATGGAAGGATTGAACCTGTGGCTGCCGTTGCAGGCCGACAGCCATCCGCAGGTGCTGGCCCTGGCTTCGCGTGGATGGCATGTGCGCGCGGGCGAAGTGTTCTCGGTGGCAGCGCCGGGGCATGGCCTGCGCATCACCTGCGCTGCGCTGGGGGCAGCGCAGCTGCGGCAGCTGGCGGATGACCTGGCGGCGGTGTTCGCTCTGTAGCGTCGAGCCATGCTCGACGTTGCTTCGCCTTTGTAGAGCCGAGCCATGCTCGGCTGCTGTTGATAGAAGCAGTCGAACATGGCTCGACGCTACACAAGCAGATCAGGGCGCGGCGTTGGCGCCGGGACGCACGTAGTAGGACTGGCCGCTGTCATCGACGAACATCAGCTCCGGCTTGCCCTGCCAGGAGGTGAGCATGGCGCCGGTGTTGTTCTGGTGCTTGACCATCAGGCTGGCGCCGCGGTCCGGGTTGGCGACGACCTTGAATACTTCAGTGGTGCCGGTGGCATCGTCCAGGGTCAGCAGGGCTTCGCCGCCGCGGTCGCTGGTGCCGTAGCCGCCGCGTTCGGAACCATCGGGACCGAGCAGGATCATGCCTGACAGGGCGGTGGCACGCGGCCCCTGGGTGCGGCCCTGGCTGAGCGGATCGGGAACCGGTGCGCCGAGGATCACCCGCGGCTGGCCGCTTGCATCGTGGATGACCAGCCCGCGCGCCTCGATGATGCGCTGTGGTGATTGGCTGCGATGCAGGCTCCAGGCGGTCCAGCCGGAAACCAGCAGGGCGAGGGTCGAGACCACCAGGGTGGTCAGCAGCAGCGCACGGGGCATCGGGTCGTCCTTCCTTGGATGTGCCGACGATAGCGGATGCGGACCGGCAATGGCCAGTTCGTTGTGTGACGTTGTGTATCGTCAGTGGAAATCGCGGCTGTGGCTGCGCAGTCCCTGCAGCAGTTCATCCAGGCAGTGCATGCGCTGCACGATGACGTGCTGCACGCCATCGACGCGTTCCAGGCGGCCATCGATCTGCATCAGCTGGGTATCGACCAGCACCCGGTGCTGGCGATCGGCCAGGTGTCGCCAGACCACGGCGTTGACCATGCCGGTCTCATCTTCGAGCGTGAGGAAGGTGACGCCGCTGGCGGTCTGCGGGCGCTGGCGCATGCGTACCAGGCCGGCGATGCGCACGCGACGGCCATGGCCATGCCCGGCCAGTTGTGCAGCGTCCAGACAGCCACGGCTGCGCAGCTGCGCGCGCAGGAACGAGATCGGGTGGCGGCCAAGTGTGGTGCCGGTGCTGCGATAATCGGCCTGCATGTCCTCCCAGGCGCTGGGCAGGGGCAACGGCACGCGGGCTTCGGCAGTGGCGCGGGCCTGGTCGAACAGTGGCAGCCGGTTTTCCACGCCGGAGATATCCCAGCGTGCACGATGGCGATGGCCACTGAGCCCACGCAGTGCACCGGCATCGGCCAGCAGGCCCTGCTGGCGGCGATCCAGTGCGGTGCGCTGGCACAGGTCGCCCACATCGTCGAACGGGCGCTGCGCACGTTCGCGCATGATGGCCTGCACGACGGGTTCGTTGCAGCCATCGATCAGGCGCAGGCCGAGCCGGATCGCCGCCGGTCCCTTGCTGAAATCCAGCGTGCAGTCCCAGTCGCTGTGGCGCACGTCCACCGGCAGCACGCCGATGCCATGGCGGCGTGCATCCTGCAGCAGCTGGTCGGGGCTGTAGAACCCCAGCGGCTGGCTGTTGATCAGGCTGGCGGTGAACGCGGCGGGATGATGGCACTTCAGCCAGCAGCTGTTATAGGTCAGCAGGGCGAAGCTGGCAGCATGGCTTTCCGGGAAACCGTAATCACCGAAGCCCTTGATCTGCTCGAACAGGTGCTCGCCGTAGTCGCGGCTGAAGCCATTCTTCAACATGCCGGCCAGCAACTTCTCGCGATGCGGTTCCAGGCCGCCACGACGCTTCCATGCCGCCATCGAGCGGCGCAGGGCATCGGCCTGGCCAGGTGTGTAACCTGCTGCTTCCACTGCCAGCTGCATCACCTGCTCCTGGAACAGTGGTACGCCCAACGTGCGTGCGAACACGCGTTCCAGCTGCGGTGGGTAGAGCGGATTGTCCGGGTCGTTCAGTGCCTCCGGGCCTTGCTCGCGCAGGATCCTCCGCCGTTCCAGATAGGGGTGCACCATGTCACCCTGGATCGGGCCGGGGCGCACGATCGCCACTTCGATCACCAGATCGTAGAAGCAGCGCGGCTGCAGGCGTGGCAGCATCGCCATCTGCGCACGCGATTCGATCTGGAACACGCCGATGGTGTCGGCGGCGCAGATCATGTCGTAGGTCTTCGTATCCTTGGCAGGGATCGCATCCATGCGTCCACTGTGCAGGCCGTGCTGCTGCAGCATCGCCAGGCATTTACGGATGGCGGTGAGCATGCCCAGCGCCAGGCAGTCGACCTTCATCAGGCCGGTGGCATCCAGATCGTCCTTGTCCCACTGGACGACGGTGCGGTCGGCCATCGCCGCGTTTTCCACCGGCACCAGCGTCGACAGCGGGTGCTCTGAAATCACGAAGCCGCCCGGGTGCTGCGACAGGTGGCGCGGGAAATCGATCAGCTCGGTGGTCAGCGCCAGCAGGCGCCGCATCAACGGCGTGTCCGGATCGAAACCGCGCTCGCGCAGGGTTTCCGGCAATGGGATGTTGCCGCCCCAGTGGTCCATCGCCGCGCCCAGTTCGTTGACCTGGTCCATCGGCAGGCCCAGTGCGCGGGCCACGTCGCGGATCGCGCTGCGGCCACGGTAGCTGATCGCCACCGCGGTCAGTGCGGCGCGCTCGCGGCCGTAGCGCTTGAACACGTACTGCAGCACCTCCTCGCGACGCTCGTGCTCGAAGTCGATGTCGATATCCGGTGGCTCGTCGCGCTCGGCGGAGATGAAGCGCTCGAACAGCAGGTTGCTGCGCGCCGGGTCGATCTCGGTCACGCCCAGCACGAAGCACACCGCCGAGTTGGCCGCCGAGCCGCGCCCCTGGCAGAGGATGTCCTGGCTGCGGGCGAAGCGCACGATGTCCTGCACGGTGAGGAAGTAGGAGGCGTAGTTCTTCTGCTTGATCAACGCAAGTTCGTGTTCGATCTGCTCGCGCTGTGCCGGCTGGATGCCGTTCTTCCAGCGCCACGGGATGCCACGCTCGACCAGCACGCGCAGCCAGCTGTCCGGATCATGCCCTTCGGGCACCAGCTCACGCGGATAGGTGTACTGCAGCTGTTCCAGGGTGAAGTGGCAGCGCTCGGCGATGCGCAGGGTCTCGGCCAGCAGCTCAGGCGGGTACAGCTGGGCCAGCGCGGTGCGTGGGCGCAGGTGGCGCTCGCCATTGGGGAACAGGCGCCATCCAGCTTCGGCCACGCTGCAACGGTGGCGGATCGCGGTCAGCGTGTCCTGCAGGGCGCGGCGGCGGCGTACATGCATGTGCACATCACCACTGGCCACCAGCGGCAGGCAATGGCGTTCGCCGAAGGACTGCAGCTGCTGCAGGCGGCGTGCATCGTCGTGTTCGTGGTGCAGCTCCACCGCCAGCCACAGCCGATCATCGAAGCCGGCGCGCAGCAGTTCCAGGTCGGTGGCGGCCGGTTGCCGGTCCAGCCACAGGCACAGCAGGCCGACGGGCAGGCCGAGAAGGTCCTCGCGCAGGCAGCGGTACTCGCCCTTGGCGGCCCGCCGCCGGCAGGTGGTGATCAACTGGCAGAGCCCCGTATAGGCGGCCTGGTCGGTGCACAGCAGGGCCAGTTTCGGCCCATCCTCGACCTGGAATTCGGCGCCGACAATCAGCGCCACGCCATGCGTCTTCGCCGCCTGCCAAGCGCGTACGATGCCGGCCAGCGAGCATTCGTCGGTGATCGCCAACGCTCGATAGCCTTGGCCGGCGGCGCGCGCGAACAGTTCTTCGGCGATCGAGGCGCCACGCTGGAAACTGAAGGCCGACAGGCAGTGCAGTTCGGCGTAGCCGGGCAGTTCGCTGTGCATGGTGGCTCAGCCGAACCAGCCGTGCAGCATCCACGGCGCATGCGGGTCGTTGCGCTCACGAAAGGCCCAGCCGCGCTGGCCGTGAGCAGTTTCCACCACGTAATAGTCGCGCCGTGCATCGGCCTGATCCCACCAGCCCGATTCGATCCGCTCCGGCCCGGTGACGATGCGCAGCCGCGGATCACGCAGTGGTTGCGGCGTGTCCAGCAGCCAGCCGGGGCGCAGTGGCCAGTACGACGGAGGCTTGGCTGGCGGCTGGATGCCACTGGCGCGTTCGGGGCGATGGTCGGCCTGCACCGCCAGCGGCTGCACGGCGTCATCGCCCAGCCGCGCGCGCAGGCGCTCGCGCAGCTGGTTCCAGGGCATCGCCTGTGCCGGCCGGGTATCGAACAGGTCACGCGCGGCGGGCACGAACGGTGGCAGCTGCTCGGCCTGCAGGCGCAGTGCGCGGCTGCCGGCCGGCAGGGCAAACGCTTCCATGCGGTTGCGTGCGATCTCGAACAGCAGCGCGGGATCGCGCTCGGGCGCCAGCAGGCCGATGGTCAGCACGCTGGCCGGCAGCATGTCGTGCTCGAAATGCAGGTCGAAGCGCTGCACGCCGCCATCGCGCGAACACAGGAATGCGGCCAGGTCCAGCAGCAGGCGACGCAGCGGAAACAGCAGGGCCTGGCTGGATTCGATCTCGTATTCGAATTCGATGCGCGCATCGAAACGGTCCGGTGGCTGGTAGTAGCGCAGTGGCGCGGTGGGCAGCCCGCGCAGCGCATCCAGCTGCTGCAGCACGTCCGGTGCGAAGCGCCGGGCCAGGCTGTCGCGCGGCAGCTCGAGCACCGCACCCAGCGTGCGCAGGCCGGAACGGCCGAGTACGGTCACTGCTTCGCTGGGCAGGCCACAGCGAGGCAAGGGCAGCTGCGCCAGTGCCGCTGGCAGCTGCTGCGCATCGATGCCGAGGCCGTCGTGAACGTTGGCCAGCACGCGCGCGGCATGCGCGGTGGGCGCGGCCACCAGGCGATGGCGGAAACCAAGCTCATGCAGTTCGTTGCGCAGCCGCTGCTCGATCGTCAGCCAGTCGCCGAACAGGGCGCGGCTGGCACCGATTTCCATGACCAGCGCGTGCGGAAAATCGAGGCTGACCTGCGAGCTGTAGGCATAGGCCCAGCTGGCCAGCAGCTGCCGGGTGTGCTGTTCGGCGCTGGGATCGTAATCGTGCAGATGCAGGTCCTGCACCAGTACCTGCGCAGCCGACAGCAGCATGCCCGGGCGCAGCCCCGCTGCGCGTGCCGACGGGCTGACCGCACGCAGTACGCGACGCTGTGCCGGCCCCTGCAGCAGCACCAGTGGCCGCTGCGGGTCGGGCTGCAGGCGCAGCACGCTGTCCAGCGCCAGCTGCGGCAACAACAGACAGGCCCAGTGCATGGCGCGGCCTCAGTGGGCGATGGCCAGCGGCAACGGCTGCGCCGGCGGCAGGCCGCCACGGCACTTCAGCACCCGCACCTGGCCGTGGTCGAGCTGCAGGCGCAGGCTGGCCGGGGAGGGATTGCGCGCCGCCTGCGCCTCGCGGAACACGAAGCCCAGGCACTGGCCGCTGTCGGCCGCCACCTGCAGGCGGCGCAGTGAGCGGTCATCGGCCTGGTGTGGCCAGCACAGCACTGCTGCACAGGCGGCCGAGCGCAGGCACTGTTCGGTGGCCCACAACGCTTGTTTCGGCGCGGCGTGGATGATCTGCAGCTGGGTCAGATCCAGCCCGGCCGCTGCCCAGGCCGGAGCGTGCGGGCGATAGGGTGGGGCGACCAGCACGATCGGGCGGTCGCGCTGGCTCAGCTTCGCCAGCGCTGGCCAGACCAGAGCCAGTTCGCCGACGCCGGGCGCGGCCTGCAGTACCTCGCATAGCCCGCTGCTGGGCCAGCCGCCGCCGGGCAGGCGCGCATCCAGTGCCGGGTGACCGCTGGCCAGATGGTCGCTGGCCGGCCCCTGGCGGGCCGCGCCGCGCCACAGCTGGCGGCCGTCAAGCAGCCGGTCGAGGGCGACGACGGCACCCATCAGCGGGTCCTCCAGGGGAGGCGCCGGGCAGGCTGGAAGCGGCAGGAACGGGCGGAAACGGCGAGCATGACGCGAGTATCGACGGGCCGATATCAGGGGCTGAGACCGGACATGCTACTCGCCTTGTGAGTAGAATTACTAATGAAATCGGAGGATCGGATTTCAGGTTGCTGAAGGGGTAGGGGTGCCGACCAAGGTCGGCCCCCCGGCATGGCCCGGCGCTACCCGGGTATGCCCCCGGTTACGGGCGGACCGGCAGCGCGACCGGGCGCAGCGGCGCGGCATCGCCACCGCGGATCTTCAGCGGGCCGCCGATGAAGGCGAACTCGTAGACCTTGTCGTGGGCCAGTTCGTCCAGCGCCACCAGCTCGATGATCGGCGCGCCCTGCTGGGCCAGCAGGTAGGTGTGCAGCGGCACGTAGTCGTCGGACACCTCCGAGGGGAAGGTCTCGAAGCTGAGGTTGTCGGCACCGACGATCATCGCGCCGCTGTCCTCGATCAGGAAGCGCGCCGCGTCCAGGCCCATGCCCGGCGGGTTGGCCATGTAGGCCTTGGGCTGTTCGAACAGGCGCATGCGGCCGGTGCGGATCAGCACCACGTCGCCCTGCTGCAGTTTCACCTTCTGGCGTGCCAGCGCATCCTTCAGGTCCTGGCGGGTGACGCGGTAGCTGTCCGGCAGCATGTCCACGCCCTTGGCGGTGGCCACGTCGATCAGCACGCCACGCGCGATCAACGGCGGGAACTTCTCGATGCCGGTGACCTTCCAGCCACGGTCGCCGAGGTGTTTGTCGGCCTCGAAGCCATTCCAGATCTTTCCATGGATGCCGAAGTGGTTCAGCGCATCGATGTGGGTGCCGGTGTGGCTGTACATCGAGAACGCGGTGCCGGTGTAGCTGCGGGTGAGGTTCATGGTTTCGCCCACGCCCATCGGATCATCCATCACCGTGCCGCGCGGGGTGTGGGTCATCCAGAACTGGTAGTGCGGGTCGCCGGCATCCTGCCAGCTGGGCATGCCGACGTAGTACTCGGTGGCCAGGTCATAGGCCTTGCCGCCGCTGACCCGCGACAGGATCGCCGCACGCGAGGCCTCGGTGATCAGGTTGAGGCGGCCGATCTCGTCCTTCGGCCCCCAGGGGCTGGTGCCGACCTGCTGGCCGGAGGGTACGCGTTCGTGCGCGGACACGGTGGTGGAAGCTGCGGTGCCGGCCAGCAGCAGGGCCAGCGCGGTGGCCAGGGTGCGTGGGGTCATGGGAAATCTCCTTGCAGGGTGGGGGAGGGCGCGGCTCAGGCCGCGACCAGGTGCGCCAGGGCCTGGCGCAGGTGTGGCAGCGGCAGGGTCTGCAGGCGCAGGCCGTTGCCGCCGATCACGGTGGGAATGGAGCGGACGCCGAGGGCAGCGGCTTCGGCGCGATCGACCTGCACGCGCTGGCGTACTGCGTCGCTGCGCATGTGGTCAGCGAAGGCGCCACGTGGATGGCCCAGCGCTTCGGCGATATCCAGCAGGACTTCGGCGTCGTCGATGTTGCGGTGCTGGTGCAGGTGCGCCCACTGCACGGCATCGAACATCGCGCCATGGGCGTCGTTGCCACCGAGCATGCCGGCAGCCTGGCAGGCCAGTGCGCCGAGCCAGCCGGACGGATACTCGAAGTCCTGCGCGCGCATGCCTTCGATATCGATGCGCGCGGTGTCTTCATGCGCGGCGCAGTCGGTCCAGTGGCGCAGGATGATCGCCTTGGCGCGCTCCATCGAGCCGAACACCTCGACCATCTGTGCGCGCGAGTCCTGTAGCACGAAGCTGCGGTGGCGCACCTGGATGCCGAGTTCGGCGGAGACCTGCTTCAGGCGCGGGGCCAGCACGAAGCACCAGCCGCAGACCACGTCGTGGAAGAAATCGACCACCGGCGCGGCGGTGGCGGGGGAAGGAACGGAAGACATCTGCCTGCCATCGGTGAGAGGGGAGGCGGCAGATTAGGCAGCGCGGCGTGGCCGAAACAGCACGCCGCGGGCAGCTCAGTTTTCGCTGGCGGTTACGAATCCAGGCCAGCGCAGCCGGGCAGCTCGGCGTGCAGGAAATCGATGAAGGCGCGTACCTTGGGTTGCAGATGGCGCGACGTGGGGTAGACCGCATGCACGAAGCGCGGCGGATAGCGGTGGTCGGGCAGCACCTGCTGCAGTTCGCCCTGGGCCAGTGCCGGCGCGGCCAGGAACGAGGGCAGGGCACCGATGCCCATGCCGGCCACCAGCAGGTCGCGCAGCAGCAAGCTGTTGTTGACGGTGACGCGCGCGGGCAGGGTGATTGTCACCTGGCCATCGGGACCGAGCAGCGGCCAGCTGCCGGGGGAGTCGGACAGGCTGTAGGCCAGCACGCTGTGCGCCTGCAGATCGTCCACCGCCTGCGGTGCCGGATGCTGCCGCAGGTAGGACGGGGCCGCGCACAGCACCTGCTGCAGCGACGCCAGCCGGCGCGCCACCAGGCGTGAATCATCCAGTTCGGCACGCAGCCGCAGCGACACATCGAAACCCTCACCGACTGCATCGAGCAGGCGATCTTCCATCACCAGGTCCAGCGACAACTGTGGATGCTGCTGCAGGAAGCGCGGCAGCAGCGGCGACAGCGTGCTCAGTGCGAATGACTGCGGCGCGTTCACGCGCAGGCGTCCGGCCACCTCGCCGCGCTGTTCGGCGATGCCGCGTTCCAGCGCTTCCAGCTCGTCGAGCAGGCGGCAGCATTCGCGGTAATAGGCGTGGCCGGTTTCGGTCAGGCTCATGCGCCGCGTGGTCCGCTGCAGCAGCACCACGCCCAGGTGCGTTTCCAGCGTGCGCAACTGCTTGCTCAGGCCGGCCGGCGACATGCCCAGGTCTTCGGCGGCACGAGCGAGCCCGCCGCGTTCGACGATGCGGCGGAAGGCGCGCATCAGGTTGAAGGAGTCCATGCCGGTCCCGGGCGCGATGAGAGCATCATTGTAGATCCACGCCATGCGTGGATGTGGGAAGCGTGGTGCCCGCAGGGTTGCGCCGTTTGTTCAAGCCCGCAACCCACACGCCACGCCAGCATGCAGGCCCCTCACTTCCCGGGTTGCCCATGAAGCACTGGATGCTCCGCCTGTATGCCCCGCTGTTCCTGCTTGGATTCGTCGCCACTGCCGTCGTCTGGGTCGGCCACTGCCATGGCGATCCGTTGTGGCTGCTGGCCCTGCTGGCGATCGCCATTGCGGTTTCGTTCGTCGCCGAGCGCGCCTGGCCGTATGACCCTGCGTTCAACCGCGACCACGGCGACCGTGTGCGTGACGCCCTGCACGCGCTGGTCAACGAAGGCCTGAACCTGTTGTCGATCGCGGCGGTGCCGCTGCTGGCGGCGATCATTCCGTGGCAGTTGTGGCCGCTGCAGTGGCCGTTCGCACTGCAGCTACTGGTGGCGATCATCGCTGCCGATCTCGGCATCACCCTGGTGCACTACGCCAGCCATCGCATCGGCTGGCTATGGCGTCTGCATGCCGTGCATCACAGCGTGACCCGCATGTATGGCTTCAACGGGCTGATGAAACACCCACTGCACCAGGCCGCCGAAGCGGTGGGCGGCGTGCTGCCGCTGCTGCTGTTGGGCCTGCCGATGCCGGTGGCGGCGGTGCTGGCCTTCGCCATTGCCATCCAGCTGCTGCTGCAGCACTCCAACGTAGACATGCGTCCCGGCGTGCTGGGCCGGGTGATGGCCTGGGCGCCGCTGCACCGCTTCCACCACATGCGTTACGGCACCGCCGGCGACGTCAACTTCGGCCTGTTCCTGACCGTCTGGGATCACCTGCTGGGGACCGCCTTCGATGCGCCGGGCTATCGGCTGCGCCAGCACGACCTCGGCATCGGCAGCCAGCCGGACTATCCGCGCGATTACCCCGGGCAACTGCTGGCGCCGTTCCGCGAACTGCCACATGGCGAGGTGCCGGAGCTGCCTGAAGGTCTGCGCAGGCGCGGATGATGGGTCGTGTCAGGCCGCGTGCAGCTGCAGGCCCTGCAGTTGCGCGGCACTGATGCCGAACATGCGGCGCAGGCTGCGCGACAGATGGGCCAGATCGGCGAATCCAGCGGCATGCGCACTGTCGGTCAGGCTGTGGCCGTGCAGATGATGCGTGAGTGCATTGCGCAGGCGTTGCCACAGTACCCAGCCGCGCAGTGTCACCGCCAGGTCGGACTGGAAACGCCGGTGCAGCTGGCTGGCCGACAGGTGCGCCGCCTCGGCGATATCGGCGGCCGGCACCGGGTCAGGCAGGTGCTGGGCGATACGGGCCAATGCCGCCTGCACGCGGCGGTCCAGCGGTTGTGGGCGGCTCAGCCGTGGCAGCCAGTCGCGTAGCTCCATGGTATTGCCCGGCAGTGCGTGCAGATGCTGCTGGATCTGCGTGGAATCGGCATGCGCGGGTTCGAGGAACACCGTGCAGCCCGCTTCCGGCGCCGACAGGATCGCATGCGTCTGGAAGGAGGGCAGCCACAGCCGTTGGCCCTGCTGCCGTACGCCATCGACTTCGACCTGCCAGGGCGTACCGTCGCTCAGCAGCAGTTGATGGGCGTAGTGCGCATGTACGCTGCTGTCACCGGCATGGCCCTGCAGCACCGCCACGTGAGCATCCAGCAGCAGCGTGCCATTCCAGGGCAGGGCGGGGGAGGACATGGAGGGATTGTAGATCCACGCCATGCGTGGATGAATCTCCATCGAAATCGATTAATTCGACGATTGATCGAAGAGCATCCACGCCTGGCGTGGATCTACTGCAGATTGCGGCGAATTGTCGAAGGCGGGGTGGGTCCGGTTGCGGGGGCGTGAGCGCCATGGATGGCGCGA
>NZ_JBQEMR010000025.1:0-48009 GCF_052045015.1 Stenotrophomonas sp. 22692 | reverse complement strand
GTGCGGGGTGTCAGCCGCATGGATGCGGCTGCCAAGCTTACAGGGACGTACTTGCAGCGTCCCCGCACTCCGACATCGCCCCGCCAACCCGCGGAACGCCCGCTTTGGCTGTTGGCGTTGCATTGAGCCGGGTGCAGGGCTGCAAGCCCTGCAAAAACCCCCCTCATTTCACCCAGCTGTCGATCTCGCCGTGGGCGAACGGTCCCAGCTTTGCCTTCACCAGCCGCCCCTGCGCATCGAACAGCACGCTGTAGGGCAGCAGGCCCTGTGCGTTGCCCAGCTGCACGCTGGCATCGCGCGGCCCCGGGGTCTCGATCACGATCGGGTAATCCACCGGGACACGCTGCAGGAAACCGCGCACGTCTTCCGGGGTATCCAGTGCCAGGCCCAGCACCTGCACACCGCTGTCGCCCTGTGCATGGGCGAAGCGGGCAAGCTCCGGCATTTCTTCCACGCACGGGGCGCACCAGCTGGCCCAGACATTGATCAACAGCGGGCGACCGGCAGCGTGCTGGCGCAGGTCCAGCGGCCGGCCATCAAGATCGGGCAGCGACAATGCGGGCAGGCTGTCGCCAACCTGCAAGGCGGGTGCCGCAGCCGCAACGGCGGGCGCCGCTGGCATGGCCTCAGGCGCAGCCGGCGCAGGAGCCAATCGATGCCCGGCCCACAGTCCAAGGCCGGCGGCCAGCACCGCTGTCCACAGCAGCGCTGGCCGTTGCCACTTCATCGTGCGGTGCGCAGCAGCGCTTCCTCGACCACCGCCTGGGTCAGCAGGGTCGGCAGCACGGTCGGCGGTGCGCCCGGGCCGTACACGACGTACAGCGGCACGCCCACGGCCTTGTGCTCTTCCAGGAACGTGGTGATCTGCGGATCGACGTTGGTGTAGTCCCCGCGCATGTACACCGCGTTGGTGCGCTTGAGCAGTTCCTTGAACTCCGGCCGCGACAGCACGGCGCGTTCGTTGGCCTTGCAGCTCACGCACCAGTCGGCGGTCATGTTGACGAACACCACGCGGTTGTCGGCGCGCAGACGGTCGAGCAACTGCGGCGAGTACTCGACCACGTTGTCGCTGGCGGCCTGTGCGGCGCGTGCCGGCGGTGCCAGCTGGGTCACGCCCCAGGCCGGTATCAATGCACCGATCGCCAGCAGCACGCCGAGCTGGGTCACTGCACGCGAGCCGGTCCAGCGGTTGCGTTCAAACAGCCACAGGCCGAAGGCCAGCAGCAGCAGGCCACCCAGCACCAGCGCCATGCCGTCCACGCCACGCTGCTTGCCCAGCACCCACAGCAGCCACAGCGCGGTGGCGTACATCGGGAAGGCCAGCACGTGCTTGAGCGTCTCCATCCACGGGCCCGGCTTGGGCAGGCGGCGCGCCAGTGCCGGCACGAAGCCGATCAGCAGGAACGGCAGCGCCAGGCCCAGGCCGAGGAACAGGAACACGGTCATCGCCTTCAGCGGCGGGGCAATGAACGCGTAGGCGATCGCGCCGCCCATGAACGGGCCGACGCAGGCACTGCCGACCACGCAGGCCAGCGCACCGGTGAAGAAGTCACCGGCCGGGCCGCTGCGGCTGGCCAGCGACTGGCCCAGGTTGCCGATACCACCGCCGAGGGTGAATACGCCGGACAGGCTCAGGCCCACCGCGAACATGATGTAGGCCAGCACCGCCACCACGCCCGGGTGCTGCAGCTGGAAGCCGATGCCGACGGCGTTGCCGATCGCGCGCAGGCCGACCATCAACGCGCCGATCACCGCGAACGCGACCAGTACGCCCAACGTGTACCAGAGGGCGTGGCTGCGCGCGCGCTGCGGGCTTTCGCCACTCTGCGCCAGGCTCAGCACCTTCAGCGAGAGGATCGGCAGCACGCAGGGCATCAGGTTCAGTACCAGGCCACCGGCCAGGGCCAGCAGCAGCACCCAAACGAACGAACGGTCCGGATTCGGCGTGGTCGCCGGTGGGCGCGTGCGCAGGGCGTTGTCACCGCGCGCATCGGCAGCGAACTCATTGCCGTTTTCGGCGCCTGCAACGGCCGGGGTGCTGGCATCCGTATTGGGCACCGTCGGCAGCAGGCGCAACGGGGCGCCGTTGGCGGCTTCGCGTGGTGCGCCGCTGGCGGTAGGCAGCGGACTGATCACCTCGTTGCGCGGCGGCGACTGATCGGTGCTGGCGTTGATCTTGCCGGCCGGGATCGACAGCTTCACCCGGCGGGTCATCGGCGGGTAACAGATGCCATCGGTCTGGCAGCCCTGGAAAGTCACCACCAGGGTGCTGTCGACCGCATCGGCGACGGCGCGGCGCAGCGGCAGCGGCACTTCCACCTGGTTGAAGTAGACCGAGACATCGCCGAAATGCTCGTCGCGATGCGACTGTGCGGCCGGCCAGCGCAGCTTGTCGGCCAGCACGCCGGTGCTGCCGTCCAGCTTCAGCGAGGTGCGGTCGCGATACAGGTAGTAGCCCGGCGCCGGGCTGAAGCGCAGCAGCAGGGTGTTGCCGTCACTGGCGATGGCGTCGAAGCCGAACGCCTGCTCCGAAGGAAGCGGCAGCGCCTGGCTGTTGCTGGCGGCACCCGGCAGGCGCAGGCCGCCGCTGTTGCCGGCACCGGCCAGCGGGTTGTTGAACGGGCTGGCGGCACCGGCACGCGCGGCAGGGGCCGCGGCCTGTGCGCCGCTACCGGGCAGGGTGACCTGCACCACGCGCTTCTGCGGCGGGTAGCAGACACCGGCATCGGCGCAGCCTTGGTAACGCACTTCCAGGCTGATGGTGCCGGCGGCGTCGGTCGGCGTGCCGGGCAGGGTGGCCTGCAGGCGTTCGCGATAGGTTTCGACTTCGCCGAAGAAATCGTCGTGGTGCTTGTCGCCCTTGGGCATCTGCAGCGCGCCGGCGTTGAACGCCGGATCAGCCTTGACGCTGGTGCGGTGGCGATACAGGTAGTAGCCGGGTGCGATCTTGAACTGCAGTTGCACCTGGCCGCGCTCGGGGGCGGTGGCGGTCAGCGCGAACGCCTGGTCCACCGGCAGCAGGTCCTTCTCATCCAGGGCGAAGGCGGGCAGCGAGAGCCACATCAGGGCGCACAAGGCGGCGCCACGCGCAAACAGAGTCTTCAATCAGTGTCCTCCCGGGTCTGTGCCCGGATCCAGTCCAGATACGCCGGCAGGCCGGCCCGGGTTTCGACCGCGATGCACTCCGGGAGTTCATACGGATGCAGTTCGACGATCCGGGCAATCGCGTCATCGACGCGGCTTGCGGTGGTCTTCACCAGCAGTTGCAGCTCGGCGTCGGTGGTCACCTCGCCCTGCCAGCGGTAGGTCGACTGCGCGCCATCGAGGCGGGTCACGCACGCGGCCAGGCGCTCGCCGACCAGCGCGTGCGCGATGCGCTCGGCACTGGCCCGGTCCGGGCAGGTGGTCAACAGCAGCAGGACGGGATCGACGGTCGACATGACCGTCGAGTATAGGGCCGCCGCCGGGTCAGGGCCCGGCGGCGGCAGTGGACCGCTGCGTTGCGCGGTCAGTTGGCCAGCTGGCAGGTAGCCGGCTTGGCCGAGGTGAACAGGCCCGGGGTCGCCCACTCGGGGTGGTCGATGAACGGATTGCGGTTGCCCTGGAAGCTGTAGATCACGTCATTGCGCGCACGTTCGGCATCATCCGGCGGATCGGACAGGTGCCAGTCGATCAGCGTGGACAGCAGGCCCATGTAGGCCGGCGAACTGCTGGTCTTGACGATCTTGCTGCGGTCGTCGGTCAGCTCCAGGTCCGGCTCGGACTGGCCGGTCGCCGCATCCTTGCCGCCCTCGTAGCGGATGGCCATGTACAGCACCGCACGCGCCATGTCGCCCTTGCGCTTGCCCCACACCTCGAAGGTGCCGGTGTTGCCGTCCGGCGTGCGTACCCAGTTGGAGTTGCCCGGGTAAC
The DNA here is from genome assembly GCF_052045015.1 of Stenotrophomonas sp. 22692. NCBI lineage: Bacteria > Pseudomonadati > Pseudomonadota > Gammaproteobacteria > Lysobacterales > Lysobacteraceae > Stenotrophomonas > Stenotrophomonas sp. 22692. The sequence continues at coordinate 44,097 of NZ_JBQEMR010000025.1, read as the reverse complement.
CGCCGCTGCCGCCGCCCTGGCCGTTGTTGGCCTCGGTGGCCCGCTCGCCGCAGTTGGCGTCGCACTTGCCGAACGGCTTGTTGCCACGGTCGGCGTTCCACTGCGCGTCGGTCAGGTACAGCATGTGGGTGTCGGTATACGGCGCGTACGGCAGGCCCTTGTCACCGGTGGTGCTGGCAAAGCCCAGCGAGTTCGGCCAGGTGTGCTCGCGGTTGTACTTCAGGCCACTGCCGCTGCCGGCGCGGTCGGTCACCTTGGCGTAGCTGCGGTTGCGATACGCATCCAGGATCCTGCCGGAATTGTTCGGATCCTCGTCGGCGATTTCCAGGATGGTCCAGGTGCTGGTGCCCGAGCCGCTGTACGGATAGGCGGTATGGCCCTTGATGGTGGCGTGCAGCGAGCAACGCAGCTGGCTGGGGCTGCTGGTGTTGACCTTTGAGTAATAGCCGGCCGGTACACCCGGATTGCCCGGGTCGGGGTTGCCGCCGGTGCTGGCCACGGTGAACGCGATGCGGCTGTCGGCCGCCGGATGCGCGCCCTGCAGGTCGGTGATGCGCGCGGCGCGGATATCGAAGCGGCAGGCTTCACCGGCCACCAGCGCGGTGTTGGTGGACAGTTTCACGCTGCGGCCGCTGGCCGGGAAGGTCAGCGGCACGCTGCCGGAGGTGCCGCAGCTCAGCGCGAATGCGCCACTGGCCAGGTTCACGGTTTCGCTGAACACCACTTCCAGATCGGCCGCGGCCGGGAAGGTGCTGCTGCCCTGTGCCGGGGTGGTGGTGGACACCGACGGCGGCGTGTTCGGGCCCGGGGTGCCGCCGCCGCTGAAGGTCTGGCCGTTGTTGCAGCTGCCAAACGTCTGCCCGGCCGATTCGGCCCAGGTGAAGTGGGCGTACTGGCTGCCGCTGCCGGTCAGCTGCAGCGAGGTGCCCGGCGCGGTGCTGTTGGTCTCGGCCACCGGGATGTTCTGGCTGGTCATGCCGGCGGCAGGGCCACCGGAGGCGGTGATGGCGCCCTCGTAGCTGAGGAACTGGACCACCTTGCCGCTGGCATCGACCAGGGCGATGCCGTCGTTCGGGCCGTTCTGGAGGCCGTTGGTCGGGTAGCTGACCACGGCCAGGGTGGCGCTGCCGCAACCGGCGGCGGTGCCGGCCGGAACCGGGTTGTTGGCGTAGACCGTGGCGGCCGAAGGATTGCTGCCGTTGTAGAGGTAGAGGCGGTAGCCGGACAGATCCTCACCGGCGGTGGCTACGACCTCGATCGCTTCGCCGACGTCACCGGCGGCGGTGCTGTCGTCATAGTGCAGTTCATTGATGAAGACCTCGGCCTGGGCCGGCGCGGCGGCCAGCGCCAGCAGGCAGGCGGCGGCAAGCGGGGACAGCAATCGCATCGACAACTCCTTGTGATTGGGAATGCGCGGCCGAGCCTAAGGCCGATCCAGTGACACTTTGTCGTAAATGAACGTCAGATATCTGACAGTGGGACATTGGTCACCAAATGTCACCCGTTCCCCCCTTGGCTTGCCGCGTTGCATCCCTATACAGGCGTCCACGCAGGGAAGGAGGTTTGCGGGTCCGGAGAAAAATTTCGGGATCGGCCCTTGAAAGGCCTGTGGAGGTCTCCATCTCTGTCGTGCTCCCGACTTGTCGGGCTTTTTCACGCGCGTTGCTGGCACTCGCCTGGTGTGACTGCTAACATCGCCGGACTTTTTCAGACCAATCAATAACTTAAGAGGTCTCTCATGAGCATCAAGCCGCTGCACGACCGCGTTGTGGTCAAGCCGATCGAAGCCGACGAAATCTCCGCCGGTGGCATCGTCATCCCCGACTCGGCCAAGGAAAAGTCCACCAAGGGTGAAGTTGTGGCCGTCGGCCCGGGCAAGCCGCTGGACAACGGCAACGTGCGCGCGCCGTCGCTGAAGGTTGGCGACAAGGTCATCTACGGCCAGTACGCCGGCAGCTCGTACAAGAGCGAAGGCGTCGAGTACAAGGTCCTGCGCGAAGACGACGTGCTCGCCATCATCGGCTGAGCCTCGGCGCGACCTGCTTTTCTGTAAGACATCCCTTTTCGTCGCCGGGCCCGGCCCGGCGCAAACATCGAGGTAATCGCAATGGCTGCCAAGGATATTCGTTTCGGTGAAGACGCCCGTTCGCGCATGGTGCGCGGCGTCAACGTTCTCGCCAATGCCGTCAAGGCCACCCTGGGCCCGAAGGGCCGCAACGTCGTGCTGGAAAAGAGCTTCGGCGCGCCGACCATCACCAAGGACGGCGTCTCCGTCGCCAAGGAAATCGAACTGGCTGACAAGTTCGAGAACATGGGCGCGCAGATGGTGAAGGAAGTTGCTTCGCGCACCAACGACGACGCCGGCGACGGCACCACCACCGCCACCGTGCTGGCCCAGGCCCTGATCCGCGAAGGTGCCAAGGCTGTTGCCGCCGGCATGAACCCGATGGACCTCAAGCGCGGTATCGACAAGGCCGTCGTGGCCGCCGTTGCCGAGCTGAAGACCATCTCCAAGCCGACCGCCGACGACAAGGCGATTGCCCAGGTCGGCACCATCTCGGCCAACTCGGACGAGTCGATCGGCCAGATCATCGCTGACGCGATGAAGGAAGTCGGCAAGGAAGGCGTCATCACCGTTGAAGAAGGCTCGGGCCTGGACAACGAGCTGGACGTGGTCAAGGGCATGCAGTTCGACCGCGGCTACCTGTCCCCGTACTTCATCAACAACCAGCAGTCGCAGACCGCTGACCTGGATGACCCGTACATCCTGCTGCACGACAAGAAGATCTCCAACGTCCGTGACCTGCTGCCGGTGCTGGAAGGCGTCGCCAAGGCCGGCAAGCCGCTGCTGATCGTTGCCGAAGAAGTCGAAGGCGAAGCGCTGGCGACCCTGGTGGTCAACACCATCCGTGGCATCGTCAAGGTCGTGGCCGTCAAGGCTCCGGGCTTCGGCGACCGTCGCAAGGCGATGCTGGAAGACATGGCCGTGCTTACCGGCGGCACCGTGATCTCCGAAGAAGTTGGCCTGTCGCTGGAAAAGGCCACCATCAAGGACCTGGGCCGCGCCAAGAAGGTGCAGGTCTCCAAGGAAAACACCACCATCATCGATGGCGTGGGTGACAAGGCTGCCGTCGACGCACGCGTCGGCCAGATCAAGACCCAGATCCAGGACACCTCCTCCGATTACGATCGCGAGAAGCTGCAGGAACGCGTGGCCAAGCTGGCCGGCGGCGTTGCCGTGATCAAGGTCGGTGCTTCGACCGAAATCGAAATGAAGGAAAAGAAGGATCGCGTCGACGACGCCCTGCACGCTACCCGTGCAGCCGTTGAAGAAGGCGTGGTCCCGGGCGGCGGTGTTGCCCTGGTCCGTGCGGTCACCGCACTGGCCGGCCTGAAGGGTGCCAACGAAGACCAGAACCACGGCATCCAGATCGCCCTGCGTGCGATGGAAGCCCCGCTGCGCGAAATCGTTGCCAACGCCGGTGAAGAACCGTCGGTCATCATCAACAAGGTCAAGGAAGGCACCGGCAGCTTCGGCTACAACGCCGCCACCGGCGAGTTCGGCGACATGCTGCAGTTCGGCATCCTGGACCCGACCAAGGTGACCCGTTCGGCCCTGCAGAACGCTGCCTCGATCGCTGGCCTGATGATCACCACCGAAGCCATGGTTGCCGAAGCTCCGAAGAAGGACGAGCCGGCCATGGGTGGCGCCGGTGGCATGGGCGGCATGGGTGGCATGGGCGGCATGGACTTCTAAGTCCCCGCTTTCACCCCGTAATGAAAAACCCCGCCGGAAGGCGGGGTTTTTTTGTGGCCTGTCGGAATCAAAATGGATCCACGCCACGCGTGGATGCCGCTGCCAGGTGTAAGTCTACCCGCGGCCCTCGCGCCGCTGCAGCCACAGGTGGGCCGCCAGCAGGGACAGCGCGCCGCCAGCAATCATCCCCTGTACCCACGGCAGCCCCGCGATCGGCGCAAGCAGCAGGCCCCCCGCCATCCCGATCAGACTGGCGCCGGCTGCCACCCGCTGACGTCGCTGCCGATGTTCAGCCTGGCGATGGCGTGCAGCGATGCGCAGACGCCGTGCATCCGGCTGCAACACCGCTTCGGCAATGGCATCGATCTCTGGGCGATTCATCCTGTCTCCTGCATTGCGTCCGTGTCTGCATGCTGCACGACTGCGGGACCTGTGTGCAACGGTAACGCTTCGATCATCTGACAAACGCTTTCGCCGCGCCGTACTCCCACTGCCACGGCACGCCGGTGTCGCCCAGCACGAACGCCACCAGGGCCGGGAAGGCCGCCTCTGCCCGCACATCGTTGCCCAGGATCACCACGCAGCGCTGGTGCTGCTCCATGCATACCAGCGTATTGCCCACCGCATCGTCGTGGCCGCCCTTGTAGAAGCCTGCGCCCTGCGGGCCGAGAAACGTCACCACGCCCAGGCCAGCCGCCAGGTCCTTGCGCTGCTGCGCCTTCGGCAGCTCCGGCTGCAGGGTGGGGAACTGGCTGGCGCTGGTGATCTGCAGCTGCGGCCGCACCAGCTCCCTGCGCATCGCCGCTGATAATCCATCGCCGCGCACGTAGCCAGCGGCGAAACGGGCCATGTCGGCGATGGTGGTATCCATTGAACCAGCCGCACGCACGCGGCTGCGCTCATCGTGCGGTTCGGCCGTACCTTCTGCCGTCCAGCCATCGGCCAGGTTGGCGGCGAAATCCGCACGCCACATCATGCTGGTGCGGGTCATGCCGAAGCGGTCGAACACCCGCTGCTGCATCAACGCGCCTACATCCTCGCCGAGCCGCCCGCGTTCGATCACGAACTGCAGCAGGATCAGCCCTTCGCCGGAATAGCCGTAGCGGCTGCCCGGATCGAAGTGGAACTTCAGCCGGCCGTCCGGTTCAAGAAACCCGAAGTTGGCAAAGCCACTGGCGTGGTTGAGCAGCAGGCGAGGGGTGAGCTGGCGCCAGCGCGCATCATCGGCCAGCACGCTGTAGTCGGCGTATTTCTTCGGCTCGGGCGGGTAGTCCGGCAGGGGCTTGTCCAGCGCCGCAGCAATGCTGGCATCCAGCTCGATCTTCCGGTCCTGCGCCAACTGTGCGACCAGATGGCCGAACGCCATCTTGGTCAGCGACGCGGCGTACATCACGGTATCGGTGCGCAGCGGCTCGCCTGCGGCGTTGCGTTCACCGTAGGCGGCCACGTGCACCACCTTGCCGCCATCGATCACCGCCAGCGCCATGCCGCGCGCGTGGGCGGCAAGCATTAGACGCTGGGCTTCGGCGTCGATGTGGGCCGGCGCGGGTACCGGGGGCGGTGCGGCCAGCACGGCCAGCGGAAAAAGCGTCAGCAACAACAGGGCAACACGGCGCATGCGTGGAACTCCTGGTGGGGCGCACGGTGATGCTACGCCAGGCTGCCGCTGGCGTCATTGCCAGATGTCAGCTGGCCTGCGGCCGGCGCAGGCAGATCCGGGCCGCGCCGGCACCGATGTCCACCTGGCCGCCACGCATTGCATCCGCACCAAGGATCAGCGCCGGCCGACCCTCCAGGCCGATCGCCTTGAACACTGGCAGTTCGCTGATGCGGACCTCCATCGACGGGTGCTGCCAGCCGCTGCCGGTCATGCCGGGCAGGGTGTACAGCCAGGTTGCCTGCTTTCCGCCGCCCAGGCCTTCGGTGCCCTTTTCACGCACCCGCACCCGCGCGTCGCTGCCGTCGGTGCGCAGCCCCAGTGCGCGGGCTGCTTCGGCGTTGAGGACGGTCTGCGCGGCACCGGTGTCGACCACGGCGATGGCGTCCACCGCAGGCGCGCCCAGTGCAAGCGTGATGAAGCCGAACTGGCGCAGGCCGTCAGTGCGGCCGGGCAGCGCATTGGGCTGGCAACCCGGTCCTTCCAGGTTCAATCCACCGGGTGTCCACAGCGCCAGTTGATTGCGGCCGAAATCCCAACGGGTGTCCCAGCGTCCGGTCAGATCGTTGCCGATCAAGCCGTCAATGGCCGGATCATCCTCCTTCGGCAACGACGACAGATCGACCTTCATGGCTTGGGCCTGCAGCTGCCAGCTGCCCAGCTGCCAGGACGTGCTGCGTATGCGCTGCAGCCGCGCGGACGCTGCACTGGCCCCTTGGGCCTGTGATACCTCTGCATCCGCATCCTCCAGACCATAGCGTCGCACGACGCGGTCATCGACCAGAGTGGCGCCTGCCGCGCTGTCGACCACGAAGCGCAGCGGTTCGGCACGCCCGTCCAGCGACACGGCCACGGCCGGATGACCGCCCTGCATCCACATCGGCAGGATGTGTTCGGGGGGATCGGACGCCAGCGCAGGCAGCGGGGCAGCAAGCAGGAAGAATGGGATGAGGCGCAAGGGAAGTCTCCGCAGTGATCATGGGTGACCATTGGCGCGCAGCGGCGTATCGCGGGAATATCGGCGTTGATACCGTCCTGATACAGACCTGCCTGATACTGCCCGCATGACGACTCCCGCCCGTGTCATCGTTGTCGATGACGACGCCAGCATCCGTGATGCCATCGCCGATTGCCTGCTGCTGCACGGCTACCAGGTGCGAGTGGCTGCCGACGCAGCGGCGCTGGATGTGCTGCTGCAGGTCGAACGTCCGGACCTGATCGTGCTTGACTGGATGATGCCCGGCGAGGATGGACTTTCGGTCTGCCGCCGACTGCAGGCGCGGGCGATCCCGATCCTGATGTTGTCGGCGATGGGCAGCGCACCGGACAGGGTGATCGGCCTGGAGATGGGCGCGGACGACTATCTGGCCAAACCGTTCGATCCGCGCGAGCTGCTGGCGCGGGTACGTGCGCTGCTGCGCCGGCAGGACAAGCTGCGCGCGCAGGTCGCCAGTGAACTGCGCTTTTCTGGTTGGCGGTTGCTGCCGGAACAACGTCGCCTGCTGGCCCCGGATGGCAACGAGCTGGTGCTCAGCCGTGGTGAATTCAGCCTGTTGCTGGCGCTGGCCGAACGCCCCGGGCGGGTGCTGGGGCGCGAGCAGCTGCTGCAGCTGAGCCGTGGCGAGCCCAGTGACAGCGTCGACCGCGCGGTCGACCTGGCGATCAGCCGCCTGCGCCGCAAGCTCGGGCAGGCTTCACCCGGTGCGGAATCGCTGGTGCAGACATCGCGTGGCGAAGGCTATCGCTTCGACGCCGAGGTACAGCTGCTGTGAGCAGCCGGTGGCCGACCGCGCGTTGGATCACGATGCTGGCCCTGGCCAGCCTGCTGCTGGCGACGCTGGTCAGCGTGGCGGTGGTTGGGTGGATGCCTCGGCCCGCGCCGCCACCGATGCGGTTGGACCAGGCCGTGCAGGTGCTGCGAGGGGAACAGGCCGCGGCACCACTGGGCCTGCATCTGGCGACGCAGGATGCGCCACCACAGGGCAGTGCCAGTGACTGGCTCACCCAGTTGGCGGCGCTGCAGATGGGTTTGCCGGCGAAGGAGGTGCGCCTGGTCTGGAGCGGACAGGGCAAGGCGCCTGATGTGCAGGTCATCGAAGGCGGCGCTGTGCTCGACGCCACGGCGCGGGTCGGTGTACTGAAGGCGCAGGCCGCGCTGCTGACCGCGATGCAATGGCCGCCGTTTGAACTGGGCATGCGCCAGGCCGATGGCCGATGGCAGGTGGTGGGTAGTGACCACAGCGATCTGGCGGCGTGGCGCCGGCAGGTCGTGCTGGCGCTGCTGGGCGGTGCCTTATTGTTGGCGCCGCTGGCGGCGTGGGCATCGATCCGGCTGGTGCGTCCACTACGACGCTTGGCCGATGCCAGTGCACGTGTGGACCTGCAGGCCGAAACACCATTGCCGGACGACGGCCCACGCGAAGTACAGATATTGGCTGCAGCGATCAGCACCGGGCGCGTGCGCCTGCGCGAACAGGCCCAGGACATGACGCGCATGCTGGCCGCAGTAGCGCACGACCTGCGCACGCCGTTGACCGGCCTGCGTCTGCGTGCGGAGTTCGCACCGCCACCGCAGGCGGCGCGGATGGTGGCCGACATCGAACGCATGGATACGATGATCGAGCAGGTGCTCGACTACGCACGCGGCGAACTGCAACCACTGCAGTTACGGCCGCTGGACCTTGCCGCGTTGCTGGAGGAATGCGTGCAGGGTGCCCTGCTGCGCGGCGTCGAGATCTCCATCGAGGGACCGGACACCTTGCCGTGGCAGGGCGACGCGCTCCTGCTGCGGCGGGCGATCGACAACCTCATCGACAACGCAGACCGCTACGCCGGTGCCGTAGACCTGCACATCGCCATGGAAGGCAGTCGCATGCAGCTGGATGTGATGGACCGCGGTCCGGGCATCGCCGAGGACGACCGCGCACGCCTGCTGCAACCCTTCCAACGCAGCGAGAGCTCGCGCAGCCGCGCCACGGGAGGGACCGGCCTGGGCCTGGCGGTGGCGGCCAACGTCGCACGACGGCATGGGGGCGAGCTTCTGCTGCTGCAGCGTGACGGCGGCGGACTGATCGCACGCCTGCTGCTGGGGCCGGTTTCCTGATATCGCCTTGATACTGGCGTTGGAGCCTTGTTTTGCAATATGATTAGGCACCTAATCATGTTGGAGAGAGCCATGCTGGAAGCCAAGCACAGTGCCCTTCTGGATGAAGCGCAACGACGCGGCCATACCGGCGTCGCGCAGCTGCGCCTGTGTTTCCAGCTGCTGTCGCTGTCATCGGCCATCGACCGCGACTGCGCCACGCGCCTGGCGCCGCACGGGCTCAGTGAAGGGCGTTTCATCGTGCTTTTCCTGCTGCACGGCGCGGGTGGCACGCTGCCTCCGCATGAACTGGCCGAGCGCGCAGGTGTCACCCGCGCCACGATCAGTGGCCTGATCGATGGCCTGCAGCGCGAAGGGCTGCTGCAGCGGCGCAGTGACGCCGAAGACGGCAGGCGCCTGCAGATCGTGCTGACCACACAGGGGAAGTGCCTGGCCGAGACGCTGTTCAACCAGCACACGCAATGGATAGGGGGCTTGTTCAGCGGGTTGGACGCGGAAGAACAGCAGCAGTTGTCGCAGCTGCTGCACAAGGTCTGGCGGCACACCGATACAGGTCGTGGGGCATGAGCGGGACCCTGACAGCTGAGCGATTGAATGCGCTCAACACTGGCAGCGTCGCCGCCAGCCATCTGGCTGAATGCCTGGCGGTGGATTTCGCTGCGCTGCTGCAGGCGGTGGCACCTACGCTTGCACCGGAAGCGCTGCAGCGCATGCAGGATGCCTCAGCCAAGGGCATCACGCTGCGCATGGCCTTGGCTGCGCAGCTGCTGCGTGAGGCGGGGCAGGGCGCGCCTGCGCCTTGGCAGCATCACAGCTCCGATACCGTGCGCGGCTGGGCCTGCTACCTGATCGGCAGCGATGCCCGTGCAACGTTGGCAGAGAAGCTGCAGCACATGCGCACGCTGGCCGATGATCCACACTTCGGTGTGCGCGAATGGGCGTGGCTGGCGCTACGCACGGACATCGTTGCCGCGCCAATGCAGGCGCTTGAGTACCTGCAACCGTGGACACAGGAAACATCGCCGTACCTGCGCCGCTTCGCCTGCGAAGCACTGCGTCCGCGCGGTGTCTGGGCCACACATATCGCGCTGTTCAAGCAGCACCCTGAACATGCATTGCCGATGCTGGAAGCACTGGCTGACGACCCGGAACGCTACGTGCAGGATTCGGTCGGCAACTGGCTCAATGATGCCGGCAAGACTCAGCCGAAGTGGCTGCGCGTGCTGTGCACGCGTTGGCAGCACGAGCGCCACAGCGACGCCAACGCCTACATCCGCAAACGCGCACTGCGCTCGCTCCGGTAGTGCCGGATGCTGGCCGACAAACCCGCAACCCCGTCAACCTCAAGGAAGAACCACCATGTCGCACACCTTCATCGAGCTCTATACCGCCACGCCGGCCTGGACCACACTGCCGCCCGAGCAGCGGAATGCCTTCTTCGCCCGTATTGGCGCCGGCATGCAGCAGTTCGATCCAGCCCGCATCACGCCGCTGGCGATGGGCCGCATTGCCAGGGACGTACCGCATAGCAGCGATGAACAGTTCTATGCGGTCTGGCGCTGCGCGAGCCGCGAGGAGGTCGATGCGCTGGTGGCTGGCATTGCCGCTACCGGCTGGCATGAGTACTTCACCACCACCCATGCGGTAGGCGCGATGGACAGCATGGCCCAGCACTTGGCCGACCTGGCCGCCTTGTAGCGGGGCGGCAGACGCCGGCAGATCCCGGTCCTCGGCATGGGTGGCACATGCGCCTGTCACCCGGACGCGGTAAACAGGACATTGCCCATGTCCATCCGCAGGGAAGTCGATCATGCAGAGCACGCTCCAGGTCACGCTGTTCGGCCCTCTTGGCGACAGCCCGGCGTTGCAGTTGCCGGGGCTGGAGGGGCCGTCGGTGGCCATCCAGGAATCGGCCCTGCGGCGGTTGGTTTCCGACCTCTACACCGCGCGTTCCCTGCTCAACCCCGAGCAGCTGGACGAGGCCCGGCGGGAACTAGATCGCGTGCTGGAACGCTGGGCCGACATCCATGAGGGCCTGCTGCTGGACGTGGAAGTGCATGGCAAATGAGCGACTTTGCGTGGTTGCCGCCGCGTAGGCCGGGCTGGCGCGCATCTCGCTGAACCGCGTCCCCAGTTGCGTATGAAACATTTTGCACTGCGCAAAAGCTGTGCTATCAATAGATCCCATGAACGCAGCCCCCACCAGCTTTTACTGGTATTACTTTCCGAAGCCACCGGCGGAGGAAGGATTGCGCTCACCCTGAAGAAAGCTTCAGACGCATTCCCGAAAGCCGCCAGCGAACCTGGCGGCTTTTTTCATGCCGCCACGCTGGGGACCCCCAACGTTCCGGAGATCTCCCGCAATGCCCCCGCACACCGACGACCTGCGTATCCGCACCATCGAACCGCTGACACCGCCTGCCCAGCTGCTGGCGATGCTGCCCTGTGACGATGAAGCCTCCGACACCGTCAGCGCCTCGCGCGCGGCCCTGCACCAGATCCTGCATGGCCGCGACGACCGCCTGGCAGTGGTGGTAGGCCCGTGCTCGATCCACGACCCGAAGGCCGCCATCGAGTACGCCCAGCGCCTGAAGCCGCTGCGCGACGCGCTGGCCGGCGAACTGGAAATCGTCATGCGCGTGTACTTCGAGAAGCCGCGCACCACGGTGGGCTGGAAGGGCCTGATCAACGATCCGGACCTGGACGGCAGCTTCAGGATCGACAAGGGCCTGCGCATCGCACGCGGCCTGCTGCGCGACATCAACAAGCTGGGCCTGCCGGCCGGTGTCGAGTTCCTTGACGTGATCTCGCCGCAGTACATCGCCGACCTGGTGGCATGGGGCGCGATCGGCGCACGCACCACTGAAAGCCAGGTGCATCGCGAGCTGGCCTCGGGGTTGTCGTGCCCGGTCGGCTTCAAGAACGGCACCGATGGCAACGTGAAGATCGCCGCTGACGCAGTGGGTGCGGCGTCCAATCCGCATCACTTCCTGTCGGTCACCAAGCAGGGCGGCACCGCCATCGTGTCGACCACCGGCAACCCGGATTGCCATGTGATCCTGCGCGGCGGCAAGCAGCCGAACTACGACGCAGGCAGTGTTGCCGAGGCCTGCCAGGTGTTGGCCAAGGCCAAGCTGCCGGCGCGCCTGATGATCGACGCCAGCCATGCCAACAGCCTGAAGAACCCGGAGAACCAGCCGAAGGTGATCGACGACATCGCCGTTCAGCTGGAAGACGGCGAACAGCGCATCGTTGGCGTGATGATCGAGAGCCATCTGGTCGGTGGCCGCCAGGAACTGGTGGAAGGCCAGCCGCTGGTCTACGGGCAGAGCATCACCGATGGCTGCATCGACTGGGACACCACCGTGACGGTGCTGGAGCGACTGGCCGCGGCCGTGCGTGCCCGTCGCGACGTAAAGGTGTCCGAAGCCGCTTGAGTGCGGCACGTGTGTGGATGGTGGCCAGCGCCTGCGGGGGTGCGGCCGCGATCAGGGCCGGTCGGAGTTGGAGACCGGCCCATCTGCACCGGCGATGCGCCTGGCGCTGCGCATGAGCGACAGCGCCAGGTACATCGCCGGGGTGGTGAGAACGATGGATGGGGCCTTCATGTAGCGTCGAGCCCGCGAAGCGCGGGGCTTTGTAGAAGATCCGCTCCACGTACGCTCCAGGTCACGTCACAATGCCACTTCCTGTTTGGTGGCCGCAGCCATGAAAGAACTGATCATTCCAGAAGCCGCACAGCGCGATGAGGATTCCATCGAGATGATCCGCGTGTGGATTGCCGAACGGGGATTGCATGCTTCGCTGAACGTTGGCCTGTATGGCGATCGTCCTGGCATTCGAGAGGAGCATGCGTGGGGACGCATCCTGGCAGACGTCGCCCAGCATGTCGCAGATGCTCTGGTCGTGAGTGGCGGGATGGAGCGCGGCGCGGCGATCAACGCGATCAAGGATGCATTCGATGAAGAGCTGCGGGCGCCGTCCAGTGGGCGCTCGGGGGGATTCGTGGTCCGCCACTGAGGGACCAGATGGGCGCCGCGGCGCTGGAGACAGCGTCCCAACGCAACACGGCAACAAGCGCTGGGCGACGTGGAGAACGCGAACTTCAATGCACTTCGTCGTGGTACACGAACTTCGGCATTTCCCAGCGGTAGTGGATCGCCAGCAGGCGCAGCGCGAAGCCGCCGCCGAGGCAGCACAGGATTGCGGTGGCATCGGCCACGCCCCAGTGCAGCAGCAACAGGTAGGCCGCGCCGGTCAGCAGCGCGATGATCGCGTACAGCTCCTTCTGGAAGATGAGTGGTACCTCGTTGCAGAGGATGTCGCGCAGCACGCCGCCGAACGCGCCGGTCAGCATGCCGGCAATCAGCACGATGGGCATGGCATGGCCGGCTTCGCGCGCGATCGAGCAGCCGATCAGGGTGAAGGCGATCAGGCCCAGGCCGTCGAGTACCAGGAAGGTGCGGCGGAAGTGGTGCATCCAACGTGCGACCCAGGTGGCGATCAGCGCCGCGCATACGGTGAAGCCCAGGTACTCGGGATGCTTCACCCAGCCCAGCGGATAGTGGCCGAGCAGGATGTCGCGCAGTGAACCACCACCGAGGGCAGTGACGCAGGCGATCATGACCACGCCGAACAGGTCCATGCGGCGGCGGCCGGCGGACAGTGCGCCGGTCATGGCTTCGGCGGAAATGGCGATCAGGTAGATGACGGACAGCAGCATGGGACAGGCTCCGGGCGCGGTGGGGCCGGCCATGCGCGACTACCGCCACTGCCTGCGCAATGACGGGATGACGATGACCGGTGCCGCTCCCGCTGTCCTTTTGCCTGAGAGTTCAGCGGCATGGGCCGCGTGCCCCTTCGGCGGATCGTCCCGGGCGTGCCCGGTGACCTCTCTCCAGCTCGGCGAGTCGAATGCATGGTTGGTGGGATTCCAGCCCACCGGCCTGAGCGATCATGGGAGCCTGCGCCTTCGGCGGGCGCCAGCGCGGCGCCTCTCTCCTGCATTCGGCCGCCAGTATATCCGCTGCAGTGCAGCACGGCATAATCCGGGCATGGCCCCGTCCCTCCGCCCCTGGTTCCTGTACCTGCTCGAATGCCGGGATGGCAGCTATTACGCCGGCATCAGCACCGACGTGGGCGCGCGTTTCGCTGCCCACCAGGCCGGCAAGGGCGCGCGCTACACCCGGGCGCGGCCACCGCTGCGCGTGCTGGCCGTGCGCGAGTACCCGGACCGGGCCGCCGCGTCACGGGCCGAATGGCAGCTCAAGCAGCAGCCGCGCGAACGCAAGCTGGCCTGGCTGCAGGCGCCGGATCCCGCGCTTCTGTAGAGCCGAGCCCACGCTCGGCTGTTGTTGCTGCTGCCTGATGGTGAAGCCGAGCATGGGCCCGGTTCTACAGTAGATCCACGCCATGCGTGGATGCGGCTTGCACATGCCATGATCGCCCAGCCCTCAGCGCTGGAGACCCGGATGTCCACGATCGCCCTGCTGTTCGCTCTTTCCGCAGCAACGAGCCCCGCCGCCGACCCGGCCACCCTCGCGGCCATCGAAGCCACCTGCCACGACTATGTCGATGGCCAGCTGGAAGCCGACCCGCAGCGCGTCGCCCGCTCCCTGCATCCGGACCTGGCCAAGCGCGCGGTCCTCGGCGATACGCCCGACGAACGCCTGGGCCTGCGCCGTATGTCGAAGGAAGAACTGGTCTCGCTGACGAAGCAGGGCGCGTTGAAGACCCCGAAGGATCAATGGGACCGCCGCTGCACGGTGCTGGACGTGACCGGCAACGCGGCGTCGGTGCGGCTGGAAACGCCGTGGTTTGTCGACTACTTCCACATGGGGCGCTTCGACCAGCGCTGGGTAATCGTCAACGCACTGTGGTACCCGAAACCGAAGGCGCCGTAGAGCCGAGCCCATGCTCGGCTTCTGCAAACCGCGCGAAGTGCAGCCGAGCATGGCTCGGCGCTACAGGAGCATGCGTGCGGCCCTAGCGCTTCGGTCGCCGGTCGTCCTGGTCATCGCCGAAGATGATGCGCGCGCTGCGCTGGTAGCTCCAGTACGCCACGGCCCAGTTCAGCAGCACCACGATGCGGTTGCGGAAGCCGATCAGGAAGAACACGTGCGCGGCCAGCCAGAACCACCACGCCAGCACACCGGACAGCTGCAGCCGGCCCAGGTGCACGATCGCAGCCATGCGGCCGATCGTGGCCAGGTTGCCGAAGTCTGCGTACTTGAACGGGCCGGGTTCGGGCTTGCCGTGCAGGCGCGCGCGGATCACCTCGGCCACGTACTTGCCCATCTGCTTGGCCGCGGGCGCCACGCCAGGCACCGGCTTGCCGTTGGCCTGGTTCAATACGGCCAGATCGCCAGCCACGAACAGTTCCGGGTGGCCAGACAGGGTGAGGTCGGGTTGCACCTGCACGCGCCCGGCGCGGTCCAGCGGCACCTCCAGCGTGCGCGCCAGCGGTGAAGCGGCCACACCGGCGGCCCACACCACCGTGCGTGCCGGCACGAACTGATCGCCGAGCCTGAAGCCCTGGCTGTCGATGTCGCTCACCGGGGTGCCGGTCAGCACTTCCACGCCCAGCTTTTCCAGCTGCCGGCGCGCCTTCAGCGAAAGCACTTCCGGGAACGAGGACAGTACGCGCGGCCCGGCTTCGACCAGCCTCACCTTTGCGCTGGCCGGGTCGATGTGGCGGAACTCGTTGCGCAGGGTATGGCGCGCGATCTCGGCCAGCGTGCCGGCCAGTTCGACGCCGGTAGGTCCACCGCCAACCACGGCGAAGCTCAACCATGCGGCCTTCTTCGCCGGGTCCGGTTCTGCCTCGGCGCGCTCGAACGCCAGCAGCAGCTTGCGGCGCAGCGCGATGGCATCGTCCAGCGTCTTCAGCCCGGGCGCGTCATCGGCCCATTGGTCGTTGCCGAAGTAGGCGTGGGTGGCGCCGGTGGCCAGCAGCAGGCTGTCGTAGTCCAGCGTGCTGCCATCGGCCATTCGGATCTGCCGGGCCTGCTTGTCGATGGCCACCACTTCGCCGAGGCGGACTTCCACATTGCGCTGGTGGCCGAGGATGTGGCGCAGCGGTGCGGCGATATCCGGGGCGGACAGGCCGGCGGTGGCCACCTGGTACAGCAGCGGCTGGAAGAGGTGATGGTTGCGGCGGTCGACCAGGGTGATGCGTATGCGCTCGCGGGCCAGGGCACGGGTGGCCCAGAGACCGGCAAAACCGCCGCCGACAACAACCAGGTGGGGAACGCGCTCGCGACTCATCGACTCACTCCAGTGGGGGCATTGGGGGAAGCGCCTGGCATCTTCGCATGATGGCCCCCTGTCACGTCAGCGCCCGCGTGGATCGGCGATACTCGGGTTCAGGCAACGGCCCGTGAGGAGCCCATGAGCGAACCGGAAAAGCGCATCGCCCTGTTGATCGACGCCGACAACGCGCCGGCCTCGAAGATCGACGAGGTCCTGGCCGAAGTCGCCCGCTACGGTGTGGCCAACGTACGCCGCGCCTATGGCAACTGGAAGAGTCCGCGGTTGAAGGGCTGGGAGGCGGTGCTGCACGAGTACGCGATCCGTCCGATCCAGCAGTTCGCCTACAGCAAGGGCAAGAATGCCTCGGACATGGCGATGGTGATCGACGCCATGGATCTGCTGTACGCGCGCAACCTCGATGGTTTCGCCATCGTCTCCAGTGATGCCGACTTCACTCCGATGGTGATGCGCCTGCTGACCGATGGCGTGAAGGTGTATGGCTTCGGCGAGAAGAAGACGCCCGAGCCATTCGTCAACGCGTGCTCGAAGTTCACCTACCTGGAAGCGCTGGGCCAGACCCACGCCAGCGTGCCGGATACCGAACAGGCCTCCAGCGAACAGGCCTCGAACGAGCCGGTGGCCAACGACGATGCGCGGCCGCGCAAGAGCGGTGCGGAAATGCGCAGCGACACCCGGCTGGTGAAGATGCTGCGCCGCGCGGTGTCCTCGGCCGAGGGCGAGGATGGCTGGTCGCATCTGGGGCCGGTTGGCAGCCAGATCGGCAACCAGGCTTCGTTCGATCCGCGCAACTACGGTTACGGCAAGCTCAGTGACCTGCTGGCAGCGATCGGGCTGTTCGAGCTGAAGAAGGACGGCAAGTCATCCTACGTGCGCGCGCTGCCGAAGAAGAACCGGTAGTGCCGTCCGCTGGCCGGCAACGCCGGATGCAAGATCCCGCATCCGGCACGCACACACCCCACCCGATCAGGCGTATCGTTGCCGCTCGCATTGCCAGCAAGGAAAAACCCGCATGTTGAAGATCTGGGGCCGCCGCAATTCCAGTAACGTCCGCAAGGTGCTGTGGTGCGCCGAGGAGATCGGCCTGCCGTATGAATCCATCGAAGTTGGTGGCAGCCACGGCGGCACGCAGACGCCGGAGTACCAGGCGATGAATCCCAACAGCCTGGTGCCGGTGATCGAAGACCACGGCCTGCCGCTGTGGGAATCGAACGCCATCGTGCGCTACCTGAGCGCACGCTACGCATTGGGCACGCTGTACGCCGAAGACCCGATGGAGCGTGCCCAGGCCGAGAAATGGATGGACTGGAGCACCTCGCGCATGGCGCCGCTGTACACCGACCTGATCTGGGGCATCATGCGCACCGCCCCGGCCGACCGTGACGAATCGCGCATCAATGCCGCCATCGTGCGTGCCGGTGACTACCTGGCGATGGCCGATGCCACGCTGGCCAAACAGCCGTGGCTGTCGGGTGAGAAATTCGCGATGGGTGACATCCCGCTGGGCTCGCTGATCTATGCCTGGTTCGAACTGCCGATCCAGCGCCCGGAACTGCCGCACCTGGCCGACTGGTATGCGCGCCTGCGCGAGCGGCCGGCCTACCAGCGCGGCGTGATGTCGCCGCTGACGTAAGCGGGGACGGGTCTTTTCCTGGAAAGAGAAGCAGCCGAGCATGGCTCGGCTCTACCGTAGTGCCGAGCCGTGCCCGGCAGCACCTACCGGATCAATACAGGTCCGTCGGATCCACATCCAGCGACCAGCGCACTTTGCGTGCTTCCGGCAGCGCATACAGCTGCGGAACCAGTTGCCCGAGCACACCGTGCAATGGCGGCCGCTGCACGGCAGACAGCAGCAGTTGCGTGCGCTGGTAACCGGCCCGCCGCGGCATCGGCGCCGGCATCGGCCCATACGCCTCCACCACGTTCTGCTCGCCCAGCAGCTGCCGCGCTGCCAGCAGGAATGCATTGGCATGCTCCACCTGCTGCGCCTCGGCGCGCATCAGCGCCAGATGCGCGAACGGCGGGAATCCGGCGGCCTGTCGCTGGTTCAACTCGGCCTGCGCGAACGGGTGGTAGCCACCACTCACCAGGGTTTCCAGCAACGGGTGCCCGGGGTGATGGGTCTGCAGCCAGACTTCGCCGGGATCACGTGCACGGCCCGCACGGCCCGCCACTTGGATCAGCTGCTGCGCCAGCTTCTCGCTGGCGCGGAAATCGGCCGAGAACAGGCCCTCGTCGATGCCGACCACCACTACCAGGGTCAGCTTCGGCAGGTCGTGGCCCTTGGCCAGAATCTGCGTGCCGACCAGGATGCCGGGCTGGTCGCCCAGCTTCGCCAGCTGCTGTTCCAGCGCGTCACGTCGCGACGTGGTACCGCGGTCGATGCGCACCACAGGGACGTCGGCGAAGGCCGCGGTGAGATGCTCTTCCAGGCGTTCGGTACCGATGCCCTGCGGCTGCAGCGCCAGGCTGCCGCAGGCCGGGCATGCCAGCGGCGCCGGTTGCCGTGCGCCGCAGTGATGGCACTGCAGGCGACGGCCGCCGCCATGCACGGTCATCGGTGCATCGCAGCGGTTGCACGGCGCGGTCCAGCCGCAGTCGTGGCACAGCAATACCGGCGCGTAGCCACGGCGGTTCTTGAACACCAGCACCTGCTGGCCGCGCTGCAGGTGCTCGCCGATGCCGGCCAGCACATCAGCCGAGAGGCCATCGTGGAGCGGCCGCTTGCGCACATCGAGGATGCGCACGCGCGGTGGCCGTGCATCACCGGCACGCTGCTTCAGGCGCAGGTGGGTGTAGCGCCCGGCATAGGCGTTGTGCAGCGTTTCCAGCGAAGGGGTGGCACTGCCGAGCAGCACCGGAATGCCCAGCGCCTTGGCGCGCACCAGAGCGAAATCGCGCGCGTGATAGCGGATGCCGTCCTGCTGCTTGTAGCTGCCGTCGTGTTCCTCGTCGATGATCAGCAGCCCGGCCTGCGGCAATGGCGTGAACACCGCCGAGCGGGTGCCGACGATGACCCGTGCTTCGCCACGCGAAGCCGCAGCCCAGACGCGCGCGCGCTCGTTGTCGTTCAACCCCGAATGCAGTGCATGCACGGCGATGCCGAGGCGGCCGCGGAAGCGTGCCAGGGTCTGCGGGGTCAGGCCGATTTCCGGCACCAGCACCAGCGCCTGCCTGCCCTGTGCCAGGCAGTGGATGATGGCCTGCAGGTAGACCTCGGTCTTGCCGCTGCCGGTCACGCCATCCAGCAGGAAGGGTTGGAAGCCTTCGGCAGCGTTGATCGCGGCCACGGCCTCGGCCTGGTCCGGGTTGAGCGTGGGGCCGGGCAGCGGCTGCGCATGCTGCGGTGCCACCGTCATCGCCACGCGCTCGGCCAGCGCACGCTTGGCCAGGCTGCGCGCGGCGGTCCGCCAGTCCTCCATGCGTTCGCCCAGCACGTCCTCGTCCACGACGGCTTCGGCCAGCAGTTCTGCCAACTGTCGCGGGCGGCTGCCGGCGCGCAGCTTCCCGCGCTGGGCACGGCCTTCGGGGGTCAGCTGCCAGCCCCAGTGATGGGTGTCAGGCAGGGTGTCGCCATGGCGCAGTGGGCCGGGCAGCGCGGTGCTGAGGACTTCGCCCAGCGGTGCGTGGGTGTAACGCGCCAGCCATTGCAGGCTCTGCCACAGCTCCCCCTGCAGCAGCGGCTGCGGGTCGCACCAGGCCAACGCCTGGCGCAGTCCCTGGCCGTCGTCGGTCTGGCCGTGCCCCACCACCACCCCGACCAGCTCGCGGTTGCCGAACGGCACCTTCAGGCGGCAGCCGACCGCAACCGTGGGGCCATCGCCCTCCGGCGACAGGTAGTCGAACAGGCGGGGCAGGGGGACGGGCAGGGCGACCTGCAGGGTCGGAATCGGTGAAAGCATCGGGCCAGTGTACCGGGCCATGCGCGCGCGAATGGCGGGGTGGGAGACGGCGGAGCGGCGCCCGTTGAATCATAAATGTCACCTAAATATCGGTGTCCATTGGAGATTCAGGCTTATCCACATGTTCTGTGGATAACGTTGTGCGTTACCGGTCGACGGGAACGCAGGAGGCCGATGGCGACGAGCTCACGCTTGGGTTGGTCAAAAAATCGCCATACTTAAAAGGAATTCAAAATCAAGGACTTAAGTGTGAAACATTGCTGAAACAGAGTGAATTCAGCTGCATGCCGCAGTTTCCCGCGCCGGGAGCGTGGTGCTGTGCACAACCTGCAGCACGAAGTATCCGTGGGCGCAAGTCCTACGGGCGTCGATTGCCTGCCGCTATCATTCCCCCAGACCTTTGGAGTGACCGATGACGGCTGTGCCCGCCCCTGTTTCCTCGACCGCGGCCGGCGCGCTGTCGGCGTTCCTGCGTGGCGTCGAGCGCCGCGCCCTGGTGGTGGCTGAGCTGCAGTGCGGCGATGCCGCGCGTGCCGAGCAGACCCTGGTGGCGGTGATGCGTGCCTTTGCCGCGGTCGCCAGTGACCTGCCGATGGCGCAGTGGCCGACCCGCTTCTGGACCCTGCTGGGCCAGCGCCAGGCGCTGCGCGAGCCGATGGGCGGCCAGTGGGAACCGCCGCTGGCCGCGCTGAGCGAGATGGGACCGTTGCCGCGCCTGGCGCTGTTGCTGCGGGTGGGCGGCAGCCTGGATGAAGGTATCGCCATGCGCGTGCTTGACCAGGATGAAGCCGGCTACCAGCACCTGCTGGCCGAGGCCTGCCCGCGTGACGCGCACGGCCAGCCCGATGCCTCGGCCTGGCGCCAGCTGGCCGAACAGGTGCAGTTGCGCATCCGCGACCTGCCCGCCAAACGCCTGCAGCAGCTGCAGCAGCCGGCCGCGCCGGCGGCCAACAATGAAGCCCCGACCTCCGGCTGGCGTGCGCCGCAGCGTGAAGATCGCACGGCTGCCAATGGCAAGCGCCGCCGTTCGAACGCAAAGCCGCGCTGGCGCGGTCCATTTATCCTGCTGGTGACCGTGGTTGTGCTATTGGCAGCCGCGCTGGGCTGGCGCTATTGGCAGGGCCATTCGTCTGGCAGCGACGCACCGCTGCCGGAAGGCGTGGTCGGTGAGGCGGGCCCCGTCACGGTGGAAGCACTGCCGCCAAGCAAGGTCAACGCCACGCCGGACGCGACCCCTGCGCAGGCTACGGACGACGCCACCATGCTGGCCGACCGCGACTATCCGCTGGTGGCCGATGCTGATCTGTATGCGTGGACCGCTGCTGGCGGCCCGCTGCCGGTGGACGAATCACAATCCAAGCCGAGCCGGCCCGAGCCGGCCAGTGCCACGCTGGAAACCGCTGCCGCCGATGAATAAGACCCTGCTCGCCAGCCTGCTGCTGGCCCTGCCGTTGTCGCTGTCCGCCGCGCCGCAGACCTTGAACGTGCCGCTGCCGCCGCCAGTGCCAGGCAGTTCACCGGCGGCTACGGCCCCGGCCACCACAAGCACGACACCCGCCGCGTTCGCCCAGCTTGACGCCCCGCAGCAGCGCCAGCGTCGGGCCGATTACGCGGCCTGGCGCGCCCTGCCGGAGGGCGAGCGCGAGCGGATCCGTCAGGCCGCTGCGCGATTCAATGCGCTGCCAGCCGACCAGCAGCAGCGCCTGCGCCAGCAGTTCCAGGCGCAGGACCAGGCGTTCCGCGAAGGCTGGCGGTTGGGCCCGCAGTTGGGCCTGGAGTTCCCCAAGCTGCACGGCCTGTTCGGGTTCGTGCCGCCGCAACAGCGCGAGGCCGCGCTGGCCGTGCTGCGCCAGCTCAGCCCGGCGCAGCTGGCCCAGCTCACCCTGGTCGCGCAGCGCACGCCGCCGCAGGAGCGCGACACGGTTCGCAGCGCGTTCCTCGCGGTGCCGGCCGCCGAGCGCGACACCTGGCTCAAGCGCCAGGCGGGTCAGTAAACAAAGGGGACGGAGGGGATTAAGTCGTATTCGGCACAGTCGGGCTGGAAACGACTTAATCCCCTCCGTCCCCTTTCCTGTTCGTAACGCGATCGCAACGCGTGATGCCGGGGCCTGCCGGAACCCAGCATTCACGCCATGTCATGGGAATGCGCGCGCTGCACGCGTAAGATGACCGGCCGCAACCCGGTGCCTGTGCCCTTCGCGCGCAACCGCAGTTCGCGTCAAGCACCTTATGTCTACTGCAACCTCCACGCCGCGCTTCAGCAAGGAAGTCGGCGCCACCGGTCTGCTCGCCCTGCCGCTTGTGCTCGGGCATGTATCCACCGGTCTGATCTCCTTCGTCGACAACGTCATTGCCGGCCACCACGCCACCGCGACCCTGGCCGCGGTGACCATCGGCACGGCGCTGTTGTGGCTGCCGATGCTGATCCCGATCGGCACCCTGATCTCGCTCACGGCCTCGGTGTCGCAGCTGCATGGCGCCGGCCGCGAGCGCGAGATCGGCCCGCTGTTCCGCCAGGCACTGTGGCTGGCGTTGGGCCTGGGCCTGATCATGTTCACCTTCCTCACCGTGGTGCCGCCGCTGCTGCCGGCCTTCGGCATCGCGCCGGACATCGTGCCGGGCGCCACCGCGTTCCTGCATGCGGTGCGTTGGGGCGGCCCGGCGCTGACCCTGTATTTCTGCATGCGCTATCTGAGCGAGGGCATGCACTGGACGTTGCCGACCATGCTGCTCGGCTTCGGCGGCCTGCTGGTGCTGGCGCCGATGGGCTACGTGCTGGCCAACGGCAAGCTGGGCTTCCCGGAAATGGGTGCCGAGGGCCTGGGCATCGCCTCGGCAGTGATGATGTGGCTGCAGGCGATCGCCTTCGCCACCTACCTGTGGTTCACCAAGCGCTTCGCCCACCTGCAGCTGTTCTCGCACTTCGAAGGGCCGCGCTGGAAGGCGATCTGGGATCTGCTGCGCACCGGCCTGCCGATCGGCATCACCGTACTGATGGAGGGCGGCCTGTTCATCGTCACCGCGCTGCTGATCGGCCGCCTCGGTGCCAATGAAGCGGCCGCGCACCAGATCGCGATCAACGTGGCGCAGCTGTGCTTCATGATCCCGATGGGCGTGGCCGAAGCCACCACCGTGCGGGTCGGCCATGCAGTCGGCCGTGGCGATGGCTTCGGCGTGCGCCGTGCGGCGTGGGCTGGCTACGCGATCATCATGGGCACGCAGACGTTGTCGG
Source organism: Stenotrophomonas sp. 22692 (assembly GCF_052045015.1). Lineage (NCBI taxonomy): Bacteria > Pseudomonadati > Pseudomonadota > Gammaproteobacteria > Lysobacterales > Lysobacteraceae > Stenotrophomonas > Stenotrophomonas sp. 22692. The sequence continues at coordinate 21,177 of NZ_JBQEMR010000025.1, read as the reverse complement.
CGGCGGTGCTGCTGTTCGGCCACGATGCCATCGTCGGTGTCTACACCAACGACCTGGCGGTGGCCGGCCTGGCCTCCACCCTGCTGCTGTACGCGGCCACCTTCCAGTTCCCGGATGGCATCCAGGTACTGTCCGCCGGCGCACTGCGCGGCCTGAAGGACACCCGCGTGCCGATGTTCATCGCCATGTTCGCGTACTGGGGCCTGGGCATGCCGCTCGGCGCCGGGCTCGGCCTGGGGCTGGGCATGGGCCCGCAGGGCATGTGGATCGGCCTGATCGTCGGCCTGACCGCCGCCGCCATCCTGATGGGCTGGCGCCTGCGGCGCAGCAGCCTGCGCATCGGCCAGTCCGTACTGTCCTGATCCGCCCCGCCCGCCGCGATGACCCGTGGCGGGCGATCCCCTGACTTGTGTCCGATGCCGCATCACGCGGCACCGGCTATGCTGGCACCACGGCAAGAAGCCATCCGGAGCGTTCCATGAATCAACCCGTGCCCCCGTTGCCCCCGGCGCGTCGCAACCCCGTCGCCAGTTTCTTCATCGGGCTGTGGGACGTCATGAACTTCACCCGCCGGTTGATCCTCAACCTGGTGTTCTTCGGCCTGCTGTTCCTGCTGCTGGTGATGTTCGTCATCGCTGCCGGCATGGGCGCCGGTGCCAGCAAATCGCTGCAGGACCGCACCACCCTGGTGATCGCGCCGGAAGGCCGCCTGGTCGAGCAGTTCAGCGCTGATCCGGTCAGCCGTGCGCTGGCCAAGGCGGTGGGCGACAACGGTGCCGAAGAGATCCAGCTGCGCGACCTGCTGCGGGTGATCGAGTCGGCCAAGGAAGACAAGAAGATCGAACGCGTAGTGCTGGAGCTGGACAAGCTGCAGCCGTCGGGCTTCGCCTCGCTGCGTGAAGTCGCCGCCGCACTGCAGGACCTGCGCGCCTCCGGTAAGCAGCTGGTGGCTTACAGCGAGAGCATGGGCCAGTCGCAGTACCTGCTGGCCGCGCAGGCCGACGAGGTCTACCTGGATCCGATGGGGTCGGTGGTGCTCGAGGGCCTGGGCCGCTACCGGCAGTATTTCCGCTCCGGCCTGCAGGACAAGCTCGGCGTGGACGTGCACCTGTTCAAGGTGGGCGAGTACAAGTCCGCGGCCGAGCCGTACGTGCTCGATGCTGCGTCGCCGGCCTCCAAGGAAGCCGACCTGTTCTGGATGAACGACGTGTGGCAGCGCTACCTGGGCGACATCGCCAAGGCCCGTCGCCTGGACCCGGCACAGCTGGCCGCCGGCATCGACACGCTGCCGGAAGGCATCGCCGCTGCCGGTGGTGACCTGGCCAAGTTCGCCCTGCAGCAGAAGCTGGTGACTTCACTGAAGACCCGCGAGGAATTCGAGGATCTGATGATCGAGCGCGGCGTGGCCGACGACGATGCCGACGGTGGTTTCCGCAACGTCGACTTCGGCACCTACCTGGGCCAGCTCGATGCGCGCCGCAACCCGGTCGACAACCGTCCGCAGGTGGCGGTGGTGGTGGCCGCCGGTGAAATCAGCGGCGGCGATCTCCCGGCCGGCCGCATCGGTGGCGAATCGACCTCGGCGCTGCTGCGTGCCGCGCGTGACGATGAGAACGTGAAGTCCGTGGTGCTGCGTGTCAATTCGCCGGGTGGTGAAGTGTTCGCCTCCGAGCAGATCCGCCGTGAAGTGGTGGCCCTGCAGGCCGCCGGCAAGCCGGTGGTGGTGTCGATGGGCGACCTGGCTGCCTCCGGTGGCTACTGGATCAGCATGAACGCCGATCGCATCTATGCTGATCCGTCGACCATCACCGGTTCGATCGGCATCTTCGGCATGGTGCCGAACTTCAGCCGCGCGCTGGACAAGATCGGCGTGCACACCGATGGTGTCGGCACCACCCGTTTCGCCGGTGCGTTCGATGTCACCCGCCCGATGGATCCGGCCGTGGGCCAGGTCATCCAGTCGGTGATCAACAAGGGTTACGCCGACTTCACCGGTCGCGTCGCCGACGCCCGCAAGAAGCCGGTCGAGGCGGTCGATGAAGTGGCCCGTGGCCGCGTGTGGAGCGGTGCGCAGGCCAAGGAACGTGGCCTGGTCGATGCTTTCGGTGGCTTGAAGGATGCCGTGGCCGATGCCGCCAGCCGCGCCAAGCTGGGCAAGGCCGATGCCTATCGCGTGCGTTACATCGAGAAGGCGGCAACGCCGTTCGCGCAGTTCGTCAGCGGTTTCGCCGGCAGCCGTGCCGGTGCCTGGATGCTGTCCGACTCGGGCATGGCGCGGATGGTGCTGGCGCGCACGATGCCGGAAGTGGATACGCAGCTGCGCTTTGTCGAGAACGCGGCCCGCGAGAAGGGCAACGGCACGCCGGTGAAGGCGTTGGCGTACTGCTTCTGCGGGTTCTGACCGGAAGCCATCCACGCATGGCCTGGATCTACTGGGAACGCCCGGCCTTGGCCGGGCGTTTTCATTTGCGGGGTTACTGCGTGGCGTCAGCCTCGGCCCTGCGCTCGCTCGCAGCGGCGTCATCGACGGTTTTCTGCACGCGCTTGGCGCGGTCCAGTGGCTGCTGGATCGCGCGGGCCATGGCCTGCGGTTCCGGCGGCTTCTCCGGGTTCGGTGTGGGCGGGCGCTGGCAGGCGGACAGCAGCACGGTGGCCAGCAGGGACGTGGACAGGATCAGGATGCGCATGGCGGCACTCCGTGATGGGCGTGCGGGCAGTGTCGCATCCTCGGCAGGGGGCGGCCGTGAGCGCGTATCCTTGCCGCATCGAAACACAGCGGGCGCGGCCCCGGAGAGCACATGACCCAGCAACGGTGGCGCCTGGACGGCCAGACCGCCTTGATCACCGGCGCCAGCGCCGGCATCGGCCTTGCCATCGCGCATGAACTGGCCGGCTTCGGCGCCGATCTGATGATCGTCGGCCGTGATATCGACATGCTGGAGACCGCGCGCGACGAACTGCTGGACGTGCATCCGCAGATGCAAGTGCATGCACTGGCTGCCGATGTCTCCGACGACGAGGACCGCCGCCAGATCCTGGACTGGGTGGAGGACCACAGCGATGGCCTGCACATCCTGGTCAACAACGCCGGCGGCAACGTCACCAAGGCGGCCACCGAGTATTCCGAGGATGAATGGCGGAAGATCTTCGAGACCAACCTGTTCTCGGCATTCGAGCTGTCGCGCTACGCGCATCCGTTGCTGGCCCGCCACGCGTCGTCGTCCATCGTCAACGTCGGCAGCGTGTCCGGCCTGACCCATGTGCGCAGCGGCGTGGTCTACGGCATGACCAAGGCGGCGATGCACCAGATGACCCGCAACCTGGCCGTCGAGTGGGCCGAGGATGGCATCCGGGTCAACGCGGTGGCGCCGTGGTACATCCGCACGCGGCGCACGTCCGGGCCGTTGGCGGACCCGGACTACTACGAGGAAGTGATCAACCGCACCCCCATGCGCCGCATCGGCGAGCCGGAGGAAGTGGCTGCAGCCGTGGGCTTCCTGTGCCTGCCGGCGGCCAGCTATGTCACCGGCGAGTGCATCGCAGTGGATGGTGGATTCCTGCGCTACGGGTTCTGATCGCTCTGCTGTAGAGCCGAGCCCTTGCTCGGCTGCACTCCGCCAACGGTAGCCGAGCCTGGCTCGGCTCTACAACAGATCCACCCCTTGGGCAGGTGCGGCCATGCCGCCGCTGTCACCCCGGTACCGGGCAGTTGCTGGCTTCGAGCACGTCCTGCAGCCGCTTGCGTTCACCGCGCGCGGTATCGCGGTTCTCCGGCGCGGCAAAGCGCTCACGGCCGCGGGCATCGCGGAAGCGCTGCTGCCAACCACCGCAGCGCTTCGCTTCGGGAAGCGCTTCGCAGTGGTCGCGCACCACTTCACAGCTGGCGGCATTCACCGGCGTCACTCCGCCAAGGCCCTGTACCGTCATCAGCTCGCAGCGGCCGGGCGCGGCCTCGTACTCGTACAGGTAGCCGCCGCCCTGGCTGTCGGTGCACTGGAAGATCGGAGGAAGCGGCGGCTTCGGTGGACCATCACCTGCGGCGGCGCGGGCCTCGGCATCGCGGCGCAGCGTCGCGCTGTCGAGGATCTGGTCGTCTCCTTCGTGTTCGACCATACCTGCCTCCATGATCGTGCGTCCTTCATCCGCGCGTCGTGGCTTCGCTGGGGCCGCAGGGGCAACGGCCGCTCCGGCCGGCACCGGCGCGGGTGTTTCGACAGGGGCGGGTGCAGGTTCGGCCGCCACAGGTGCAGCGGCGGCCGGCTGCGAGTTGGCCGGGTCGGGTATGCGCAGCACCTGCTGCTTGCTGCCGGTGGGGCACGGCGTGCGCTGCAGGGTAGGGACGTCACTGCTGCTGGAGGTACAGCGGTAGATCACGCCCTCTTCGGCCAACGCGCTTCCAGGCAGCAGCACCAGAAGCAGCCAGATCACTCGGTTCATGCGCACAGCGTACAGGCTGCGACGGCCTGCTGCGCTCAGCGTTCGCAATCGCGCGACAGGCGCGCATCGATGCCGCGCTGTTCGTTGCTGATGGCGGTGCGTTCACTCTGCAGTGCGCTGTTGTAACGGCGATCCAGCTCCCAGCGGCGGTCACTCAGTCGCGCGCAGACTTCCTGCGGCGGCAACGCATGGCAGCTGTCGCGAACCAGCACGCTGCCGGCCGGTACCTGCACGCCCATGCCGATCGAGGGAGGGCGATAACCCGCGCCTTCGCCGATCGGCGTGCCGATGGCCGGGCGCGGACCCGGGTAGGCCGGGCCCCGATGGCCGTGTGGCAGCCAGACACTGGTCCACAGCGGCACCCAGCGCGGATTGCCTTCGTTGTTGTCGCTGGTATAGCGGCGTCCATCCTCGCTCACGCATTCGTACATCGGCTGCGGCGGCTGGATGTAGACGTGGCGGACTTCGCGCTCGCGGATGACCGGGGGTTCGCTGGGCGGCGGAGGCGTGGCATCACTGCGTACCACCCGTGGAGCGGGATCGCGCGGGCGCTGCAGGTCGCGTACCTGCTGGCGGCCGCTGTTGCAGGGCGTGTCCTGCAGGGCAACGGCGCCGTTGCTGGCAACGCAGCGGTACACCCGCACGTCCTCGGCCCCGGCGGCGGACGCCGTCCACGGCAGCAGCAGGCACAGGCTGAAGGTGGCGCGCAGCAGGCTCATGGCGGCAGCGTGCGTGATTGTCCGCGGCAGTGCAATCGGCAGCTCAGGAGCGCAGCACGTTGCCGCTGAGCGCGTCGCGTATGGGGGTGGGTTGGGCCAGGCCACCGGTCTGTCCGTCAAGGATGCCGTCGAGCAGGCGCAGCAGGCGCGGATCCAGCTCTTCGCGGCTGCGCGCCGGTGGTTCGCCGGCCAGATTGGCGCTGGTGGAGACCAGCGGGCCACCCCAGGCGCGGCAGAGTTCGGCCACCAGCGGGTGTGCGCTGATGCGCACCGCGATGCCGCTGTGCTCGCCGGTGACCCAGGGCTGCGCGCGCGGGCCGGCGGGCAGGATCCAGGTGTTGGCGCCGGGCCAGCTGGCCAGTACCGCGCGCTGGCGGGCGTCGGGCAGCGCCTGCAGGCGCACCCAGCCTTCCAGCTGCGCCAGCTCGGCCGCGACCAGGATCATGCCTTTTTCGATCGGGCGCTGCTTCAGCCGCAGCACCATGTGCACCGCAGCTTCGTGCGAGGGATCACAGCCCAGGCCCCAGACCGCTTCGGTCGGGTAGGCGATCACGCCGCCCGCGCGGAGCGTGGCGACAGCAGAGTCCAGGGTGAGTTCTTTCATGGCGGCGACCGGCCCGGCGTGGGCCTCCATTATCCCCCTGCTGCGTGCAGAAGGGGTGGTCGGCGCGGACGGTAGGTGCGGACCGCTGGTCCGCACACCTTGGCCCTCATCCATGCATGGCGTGGATCTACTTCTTTGCAGCGGCCTTCTTCGCCGGGGCCTTCTTGGCGGCGGCCTTCTTTACTGCTTTCTTGGCCGGGGCCTTCTTGGCAGGTGCTTTTTTTGCAGCGGCCTTCTTTGGCGCCGCTTCCTTCTTCACCGCTGCTTTCTTGGCCGGGGCCTTCTTCGCGGTGGCCTTCTTGGCGCCAAAGCCCTTGCGCACCGGCTTGCCGGTTTCTTCCATCAGCTGCTGCACTTCGGCCAGGGTCAGCGATGCCGGCTCGCGATCCTTGGGGATCTTGCCGTTCATCTTGCCGTCGCTGATGTACGGGCCGAAGCGGCCGTTCAGCACCTGGATGTCGCTGCCGTCGAATTCCTTGATGATCCGGTTGCGCGCGATCTCTTCCTTCTCTTCGATCAGGAACACGGCGCGGGCCAGGTCGATGGTGTACGGGTCGTCTTCCTTCTTCAGCGAGGCATAGGTGCTGCCGCGCTTGGCAAACGGGCCGAAGCGGCCGATGCCGACGCTGACCGGCTCGCCCTTGTCCTCACCCAGCGCGCGCGGCATCAGGAACAGTTCCAGCGCGTCTTCCAGGGAGATGGTGTGCATCGACTGGCCGGGGCGCAGCGAGGCGAACTTGGGCTTCTCCTCGGCATCCTCGGCGGTGCTGCCGATGGCGGCGTACGGCCCGAAGCGACCCAGGCGCACGCTGACCGGCTTGCCGGTCTTCGGGTCGGTGCCGAGCTCGCGCGCGCCACTGGCCTCGGCACGGTCGACCGATTCCTTCTTGTCTTCCACCAGCTCCTTGAACGGCTCCCAGAAACGGGCCATCAGCGGGATCCACTCTTCTTCGCCACGCGAGACGGCATCGAGCTCATCTTCGAGCTTGGCGGTGAAGTCGTAGTCCACGTACCGGGTGAAGTGGCTGGACAGGAACTTGGACACTGCGCGGCCGACGTCGGACGGGCGGAAGCTGCGGCCTTCCATTTCCACGTACTTGCGGAACAGCAGGGTCTGGATGATCGAAGCGTAGGTCGAGGGACGGCCGATGCCGTACTCTTCCAGCGCCTTCACCAGCGCCGCTTCGGTGTAGCGCGGCGGCGGCTGGGTGAAATGCTGTTCGGCCTGGATGCGTTCCAGCGGCACGCGGTCGCCGGGCTTCATCGCCGGCAGCTTGCGGCCTTCGTCCTCGTCCTCGGCGCTCTTGTTGTCCTTGCCTTCTTCGTACACGGCCAGGAAGCCGGGCACCACCACGGTGGTGCCGCTGGCACGGAACACGTGCTCGCTGCCGGCCGAGAGGTCGACGCTGACGGTGTTGAGCGTGGCCGGGATCATCTGGCAGGCCACCGCACGCTTCCAGATCAGCTCGTACAGGCGGCGCTCGTCGTCGGTCAGGAAGCGCGCCACTTGGGACGGAGTGCGCAGGGCCGAGGTCGGGCGCACCGCTTCGTGCGCCTCCTGGGCGTTCTTGGACTTGGTCTGGTAGGTGTTCGGCTGGTCCGGCAGCGAGGCGATGCCGTAGTCGCGGGCGATCACGTCGCGGATTTCGGCCAGCGCGTCCTGCGACAGGTTCACCGAGTCGGTACGCATGTAAGAAATCAGGCCGACGGTGCCTTCGTCGCCAATCGCCACGCCTTCATACAGCTTCTGCGCCACCTGCATGGTCTTGCGGGTGGTGAAGCCGAGCTTGCGTGAGGCTTCCTGCTGCAGGGTGGAGGTGGTGAACGGCGGCGCCGGGCGGCGCTTGCGCTCCTTGCTGGCCACATCGGTGACATGCAGCGAGCCCTGCGCGGCCTGCTGGATGCGCATGCGTGCCGCTTCAGCGGTGTCGCCGTCGGTGATGGTGAACTGCTCGAACTTCTGCCCGTCCAGCTTGATCAGCTTGGCGTTGAAGTGCTGCGACGGGTGCGCGCATTCGGCGGCGATCGACCAGTATTCGCGGGCGATGAAGGCTTCGATCTCTTCCTCGCGCTCGACGATCATGCGCAGCGCCGGGCTCTGCACGCGGCCGGCGGACAGGCCGCGCTGGACCTTGCGCCACAGCACCGGCGACAGGTTGAAGCCGACCAGGTAGTCCAGCGCGCGGCGCGCCTGCTGGGCATCGACCAGGTCGCTGGCGATCGCGCGCGGCTGGCTGATCGCTTCCTTGATGGCGCGCGGGGTGATCTCGGTGAACACCACGCGCTGCATCGGCTTGTCCTTGACCAGCCCGCGTTCCTTCAGGATCTCGGCGATGTGCCAGCTGATCGCCTCACCCTCGCGATCCGGGTCGGTGGCCAGCAGGATGTCGTCGGCGCTCTTGGCGGCCTTGGCAATCGCATCGACATGCTTTTCGTTCTTGTCGATCACGTCGTAGTGCATGGCGAACCCGTTGTCCGGGTCGACCGCGCCTTCCTTCGGGATCAGGTCGCGCACGTGCCCATACGAGGCCAGGACCGTGTAGTCCTTGCCGAGGTATTTGTTGATCGTCTTGGCCTTGGCCGGCGATTCGACGATGAGCAGGTGCTTGGGCATGTCAGGAAAGGTCTGTGGGCGGACCGGGGGAGAGGGGCCGCTAGGGTGGAGCAAACGGCCGCATTAGTGAAGCGGCCACGGGCAAATCCATAAACTGAACGCCCGGTAATGTGCCGGGCGTTCAGGTTTCACCTTATTAGAGGAATCACGCCCGGCCAGCCCATGTCAAGCAGCCAGGCGTGAGGATGGCCGTTCATGAGGCCATCTTGGCGATGAAGCCGACCGCGAACACCAGCAGGACCACGCCCGCCAGCGACAGCAGGCCGGTCAGCACGAGCACCAGCACGGTCACCGTGCCCAGCTCGCGGCGCTGCAGCTGCGGCTGGTCGGTGTAGGCCCAGCGGTCGACCACCAGGGTGTCGCAGATCATGTCGTGCAGGCCCTGCTTGCGCTCGGTGAAGGCCGCCATCAGGAAACCGATGCCGAGGGTGAAGCTGCTCAGCAGCATGGCCCAGTAGCGGCCAAATGCGCGCGCCTTGGTCAGGCGCTCGCCGTTGCCACGCACGACCTTGATGCCGACCGCCATCTTGCCCAGCGTGGCGCCGCCCTGCGAGGCGTGGAACCAGGTGTAGTAGGCCATGCCGATGCAGAGGTTGATCAGGGCACTGGCCAGCTGCGCCACGATCTCGATGGCCGATTCGCCACTGCCCACCGCGCCCATGCTGGCGCCGAGGATCGCACCGAGGATGGCACCGATGATGCTGCCGGGGATGACCAGCACGAAGTAGTCGATCATGTAGGCCGCCACGCGCTTCCAGAAGCCTGCGTAGACCACTTCACCGCCAACCACCGGCTGTGCGTGGCCACCGCCGCCGGCGGCGGCTGGAGCGCTGTATGGCGAGCTGCTGAGTGCGCCGGTGCCGGGCAGCGGGGCGCTGCCGTTGTCGATGGCGGCATAGTCGCCACGCAGGTCGAAGCCGCCGCTGCTGGTGGCCGTGCTGGCATCGGCCAGCGTCTGCAGGCCGAGCTCGTCGACCACCTGGCGCAGTGCAGCCCACTGGGCCATGCCCTCGCGCCAGACCAGTGTGTCCAGGTTGAGCTGGCCACGCTGGAAGCGCTGGCGGATCTCCTGGACCGGCAGCGGGCCCTGGCGTTGCTGTCCTTCGGCGTAGTACCACTCAGTCATTGCATGTTCCCTGTTGAATCATCCTTGGAGGTGCTGGCGTGCGCGTGGCTCAGCCGCGGCACGACGGCGGCAGGTACTTGTCGTTGCTTTCGCCACTGCATTCCCAGCGGCCGCTGTCGCGATCGTATTCCAGCCACAGCAGGTCGCCATCGAGGCTCTTGCCGGGCAGCGCCAGGGTGGCTTCGATGCCACAGTGGCCATTGTTGAAGCGACCGATGTTCACCGCCGACAGCCCTGCATGGGCGAAGTCACCCGGGGCCGGGAAGCCGGCGTCGTTGGCACCGGGGCAACGGCCTTCGTCATCGGCGAAATGCTGCACCTGGTCCTTCAACGGCTGCAGTGCGGTCACTGCGCCGGCGACCTTGGCGCGCACGGTGTAGTCGTTGTAGGCAGGCAGCGCGATGGCGGCCAGGATGGCCACGATCGGTACCAGCACCAGCAGCAGGCCGCCGCCGATGATGGCGGTCAGTGCGCAACCGGACAGCTTCTTCTTCGGCGCCGGCAGGGCGGTGGCCGATGCACTGGTGGTGTAGGGGGTGGACGGCGGCAGTACCGGCGGCTGCGGCGGAGGCGGTGCCACCGGTTCCGGTTCGGGCTCGGGTTCCACGGGTGGCGTGGCAGCGTCCAGCGCCGGCACGATCAGGCCGAGTTCGTCGACCACGGTGCGCAACGGCTGCCATTGCGGCAGGCCGTCGCGCCAGACCAGGGTGTCCAGGGAGATCTGGTTGTTGCGGAACAACTCGACCAACTGTTCCGCTGGCAGCGGACCCTGCTGCCGGTTGCCTTCTGCATGGAACCACTCGCTCACGGGGACGCTCCTGAATGCGCTATGCCCCCAAGTGTACGGTCAGTGCAGGGGTTCTGGCTCGTCCATGAACATCTGCGTCTCCATCCAGGCATACGCCGCCTCGGAGCCGGGCTGGTTGAACAGCACCATCAGTACGACCCATTTCAGGTCGTCCAGGTCCAGTTCGTCCTGGTCCAGGGCCATCGCCCGGTCCAGCACCAGCTCGCGCTGGTCGGCGTCGAGGATGCCGTGCTGTTCCAGGTACAGCAGGAAACCACGGCATTCCACGTCCAGCTTGTCCAGCTCGGGGCCGTGGTAGACGCGCACGGGGCCATCGACCCGTGCCTGGGCCACGCTCGGCCGCTGCGCGGCCAGGGCATCGAGCCAGTCGAATGCCTTGTTGATCTCGGTTGGGCTGAAACCGGCCTGGATCAGGCCGTTCTGGAGCGAATCGCGGTCACGGATCAGGTCCGCATCTTCGCTGAAATAGTGTTCAAACAGGTACAGCAGTACGTCCAGGATGCTCTCTTTCATTGCCCCTCGGCCTGCGTCGCGCGACGCTGTGGAGGTGAAGAAACTAGGGAGTTCGACAGTAGCGGCCGTGTACGCACACCACGATTCCCGCCAGTTCCATGGCCAGCAGCATGGAGGACACCTGGGGCGCCGTCAATCCACAGCGCGTGATCAGTGAATCCATACTGCTTGGGTTGTGGTCCAGGGCCCGCCACAAGCACTGGTAGTCAGGGTCGTCGGCCCAGCGCGCCGGCAGGAGTACCGGCGGTGCCTGTTCAGTGGGGGTGGCCAACCGTGATTGCAAGCCCGGCAGCTGCTGGCGGAGGGCGGGGGCCAGCAGTTCCAGGACCTCCTCCGGGCGCTCGATCAATGCAGCACCCTCACGGATCAGCCGATGGCAGCCCGCCGCGCGTGGATTGAGCACCGAGCCGGGCAGGGCGCAGACCTCGCGGCCGGCCTCGGCGGCCAGGCGTGCGGTGATCAGGGCGCCGGAGCGCTGGGCGGCCTCGACCACCACCGTCGCCAGTGCCAGCCCGGCCACCAGCCGGTTGCGGGCGGGAAAGTGGCCGGGGCGTGCCGGCGTGCCTGGCAGGTACTCGCTGAGCACCGCGCCTTCGGTAGCGATCCGGGCCTGCAGGCGGGCGTGGCTGTCCGGGTAGGCCCGGTCCGGGCCGGTGCCGATGACCGCCACGGTGCAACCACCGGCGTCGAGTGTCGCCTGGTGGGCGGCGGCGTCGATGCCCGCCGCCAGGCCGCTGGTCACCGTCAGTCCGGCTTCGACGAAACAGCCGGCAAAGCGGGCTGCCAGCGCGCGTCCGCCCGGCGTTGGCGAGCGGCTGCCGACCAGCGCCACCGACGGGCGCCAGGCCAGGCTGGGGTCACCGGCGATGAACAGCGCAAGGGGTGGGTTGGGAACATCCAGCAGGGCCGGGGGGAATGCCGGATCGGTGAAGGCCAGCAGGTGCTGGTTGTCGTCTTCCAGCCAGCGCCGTGCCACGGCCGAGGCACGGGCGTCCGGGCGTTCCAGTGCGGCGCACTGCTCTGGCGTGCAGCCGTGCGCGCGCCAGTTCGCGGTGCCCTGCGCGATCGCGATTTCCGCATTGCCTGCGGCCTCCAGCAGGGCCCGACGTGGTGCCAGCGCGCCGCCTGCCATCAACAGGCGCAGCAGCGCCTCGTCAGTTGGGTTGGTCATCCCCCCACTATCGAGCGCATACAACAAAGGCGCCCTAGGGCGCCTTCGCATGTGGCTGTCAGACTTTGCCGGAGACCGCCCCTGTAGAGTCGACTGTCAGTCGACTACCGCGCGCAGCGCGGGCGCTTTCGGGGGGCGGTGAAGAGCAGTCGACTAACAGTCGACTCTACCGCGCATCCGGGTGCAGTGCGTTGTATCCCACGCGCACCGGCTTCACGCCCTGCATCACCAGTGCGTAGCTGACGTTGTCGAAGGTACGGAACACCATGGCGTGTGCGGCGTATTCGTCCGGCAGCGAGACGCGGCCGGCGCCGGTGCTGAGCGAATCATCCATGCGCGAGGAGTTCGGGTACTTCATGCGGTGCGCCACGTGGCGGCCCGGGCGCCACAGCGAGAACACGGTGCCGTTGTCCACGCCCTGCGCGCGGCCTGCGGAGATCGCGATCACGTCGCGCGGCCCACCAGCGGTGAACATGTCGGCAACGGCCAGCACGCGCACGTCGACGCCCTCGACACCGGCGGCCGGGACATGGGGGATGAACTGCAGGTCGTAGGGCCTGGCCTCGACCGGGACCAGGCGGTCGCCCGCACGTACCTCGCGGCCGCCCTCGTTCTTGTCCAGCACCAGGGTGGACGCCTCGACCTTGCCGCCGGCGACGTGGGTGATGGTGCCGGTGGCGACCTGGGCCAGCTCATAGCCGAGCACGCCGCGGCGGTGGTTGGGGGCGTTGTAGGCCCGCCACAGGTTGCCGCTGCCCGGGGTGACGTCGCCGTTGGCGGTCAGGTCCTCGGTCGGCTTGGGCTGGGCATAGCGCACGGTCGGGCGGACCACGGCCCAGCGCTGGCCCAGCTGGGCGTCAGCCAGGCGTACGTACACCGCGCTGCCGCTGGTGACGCGCAGGCGTTCTTCCTCCAGGCCGGCCACGTAGGGCAGTTGCTCGATGCTGTCGACCACGCTCAGCTGCTTCAGGAACGGCTCGACCTGGGCCAGCGGAATGGCATCGATCGGGGCTTCCTGGCGCGGGCCGGGCTTGGCAGCGACGGTCACCCGGTCCAGATAGGCCAGGCTGAGCACGTCACCGGGATAGATCAGGTGCGGATTGGCGATCTGCGGATTGGCCTGCCAGATCTCCGGCCACAGCCACGGCTTCTGCAGGAAACGTGCGGCGATATCCCACAACGTGTCCCCTTTTCGGACCACATAGGTGTCCGGGTGCCCGCCATTCACTTCCACGGCGGTAGCATAGGCAGCCACGGTCAGCATCGCCGCGGCGACGACCGTACGAAAACGAAGCAACATAGGTGTGAAGCCCTGATTCCCCAACAGGTTCGCGCACTATAGTCCAGAAACCGGGGCGCAAGGCAAGCGTTGGAGCTAGAATCTGCGACGTATGCCGGCGTGCCGGCCCCCTATCCGGAAACAGCCATGGCCCTTCTCCCCATTCTCGAGTTCCCCGATCCGCGCCTGCGTACCAAGGCTGCGTTGATCGAAGCCGCCGAAGTCACCACGCCGGCCTTCCAGGAACTGATCGACAACATGTTCCTGACCATGTACGACGCCCCGGGCATCGGCCTGGCCGCCACCCAGGTGGACGTGCACAAGCGCTTCATGGTCATCGACGTCAGCGAAGAAAAGAATGAACCGCATGTGTTCATCAACCCGGAGATCGTCGCCAAGGACGGGGGCCGGGTGTACCAGGAAGGCTGCCTGTCGGTTCCGGGCATCTTCGCTGACGTCACCCGTGCCGATACCATCACCGTGAAGTACCTGGACCGCAACGGCCAGGAACAGCAGATGGAAGCCGGCGAAGTGCTGGCCACCTGCATCCAGCATGAGATGGATCACCTGGACGGCAAGCTGTTCATCGACTATCTGTCGCCGCTCAAGCGCGAGATGGTGCGCAAGAAGCTGGCCAAGCAGCGCAAGCACGTGGCGTGATCGCCAATCCGGGCCACCCTTCGGGTGGCCCGCGCCTGCGCGGCACGCGCGGGCTGTACGGCGCCGGCCGACGGCGCCGTTTTCTTTCCTGCACGAATCCATCCTGCAAGTGGGGTAGCCATGAGGATTGTCTTTGCCGGTACGCCGGAATTCGCGGTGTCATCGCTGCGCGCGGCTGCGCGCCATCATGAGGTCGTGGCCGTCTACACCCAGCCTGATCGTCCGGCCGGCCGTGGCCGTGGCCTGGCGCCGTCGCCGGTCAAGCTGGAAGCCGTGGCCCGTGGCATTCCGGTCTACCAGCCGGAGTCGCTGAAGGACGCGGCCGCCCAGCAGCAGCTGCGCGACCTGCAGCCGGATCTGATGGTGGTAGTGGCCTATGGCCTGATCCTGCCCAAGGCGGTGCTGGCCATTCCGACCCACGGCTGCTGGAACGTGCATGCCTCGCTGCTGCCGCGCTGGCGCGGTGCCGCGCCGATCCAGCGCGCGATCCAGGCCGGCGACGCCAAGACCGGCGTCTGCCTGATGCAGATGGAGGCCGGCCTGGATACCGGCCCGGTGCTGCTGCACCAGGAACTGCCGATCGCGGCCACCGATACCGGTGGCCAGCTGCATGACAAGCTGGCCGAGCTGGGCGCACAGGTGCTGTCCGATGGCCTGGGCCTGCTGCGTGCCGGCATCAAGCCGATCGCGCGGCCGCAGCCGGAGCAGGGCGTGACCTACGCGCACAAGCTGGACAAGGCCGAAGCGAAGCTGGATTGGGCGCAGGACGCCGGCGCGCTGGCGCGTACCGTGCGCGCGTTCAATCCGTGGCCGATCGCCGAGGCGACGCTGGCCGGTGAACGCGTGCGCATCCATGGTGCGGTGGCGCTGGAGGCGGACCACGGCCAGGCACCGGGCACCGTACTGGCGGCCAGCCGCGATGGCATCGACATCGCCTGTGGCCAGGGCGCGCTGCGCCTGCGAGTGCTGCAGCGGGAAGGTGGCAAGGCGATTACTGCGGCCGACTACCTCAACGCCCGCCGCGATCTGCGCGTGGGGGCATAAGCGGTGTCGAAGCAGAACGATTTCTCCGTCGCCAAGGCGGCGCCGGGCGCGGCCACGCGCATGCTGGCCGCACGTGTGCTGGCACAGGTGTTCACCCGTGGCCGTTCGCTGAAGGCCGAGCTGGCCTGGGCGCTGCCGAAGCTGGCCGACAGCCGCGACCGCGCGCTGCTGGAAGCCCTGTGTTTTGCCGTCCTGCGTCGTCGCAGCACCTATGACGCGGCGCTGCAGTCGTGGATGCAGAAGCCGCTGTCGGCGCGTGATGCCGACCTGCGCACGCTGCTGATGGTCGGGTTCGCCCAGCTGGACGTGCTCGAGCTGCCGGCGCACGCGGCGCTGTCGGCCACGGTCGATGCCGCGCGTGCACTGGGCCGTGAGCGCCAGGCAGGCCTGGTCAATGCGATCCTGCGCCGCGCGCAGCGCGAAGGTTTCCCGGAACAGCCCGCGCGCGATGCCTTCCCGGAATGGCTGGCCGATGCGGTGGAACGCGATTGGCCGGCGCAGGCCGACGCGATCTTCAGCGCCAGCCTGCAACCGGCGCCACTGTGGTTGCGCGCCAACCGCCAGCAGGGCGGCCGTGAAAAGGCACTGGCAGCGCTGGCCGAAGCCGGCATCGCCGCGGAAGCCAGTCCGCTCAGCGCCGACGCGTTGCGCCTGGCCTCTCCGGTTGCCGTGAATCAGCTGCCCGGCTTCGCCGAGGGCGCGATCTCGGTGCAGGACCTGTCGGCGCAGTGTGCGGCCGATGCGCTGGCCCCGGTGGCCGGTGCCCGCGTGCTGGACGCCTGCGCGGCACCCGGCGGCAAGTCGGCGCACCTGCTGGAGCGCGACCCCAGCCTGCGCCTGCTGGCGCTGGATATCGACGCGCGCCGTCTGGCCCGCGCACGCGATACCTACACCCGCACCGGCGTGGGCGAACATGCGCAGACCCTGGCTGCCGATGCCAGTGATCCCGGTGCCTGGTGGGATGGCGTGCCGTTCGACGCGATCCTGCTGGATGCGCCGTGCTCGGCGACTGGCGTGATCCGCCGCCAGCCGGATGTGATGTTCCACCGTCGCGCTGAAGATATCGATGCACTGGTTGGCGTGCAGGCGCGCCTGCTGGAAGCCTGCTGGTCGATGCTGCGCCCGGGTGGCGTGCTGCTGTATGCCACCTGTTCGATCCTGCGCGCCGAGAACATCGATCAGGTGCGCGCGTTCCTGAAGTGGCATCCGGATGCCGTTGCGCAGCCACTGGGCGACGCGTTCGGCGTCGATTGCGAAGGGGTGGCACGCCAGCGGCTGCCGGGTGAAAACGATGCTGACGGTTTCTTCTACGCGCGTCTGTTAAAAGCAGCCTGACCCCCGCTGCCGTTTCGAGTCCCATGCTGAAAACCCACGCGTCGCGCCAGACGTGGTTGTTGGTGGTGATGGCCCTGCTGGTGCTGGGGGCCGGCCTGGGCCTCCGTGATCCGTGGCCATCGGATGAGCCACGTTTCGCGCTGGTGGCCAAGCAGATGGTCGACAGCGGTTACTGGTTGTTCCCGCATCGCGGCCCCGAACTGTATTCGGACAAGCCGCCGATGCTGATGTGGTGGCAGGCCGCGCTGTACAGCCTGGTCGGCCACTGGCGGGTGGCGTTCCTGCTGCCCTCGCTGCTGGCCGCGCTGGGCACGCTGTGGTGCGTGGTCGATCTCGGCCGCCGCCTGTGGACGCGGCAGGTGGGGCTGTACGCGGGTTGGGCACTGCTGTTCGCGCTGCACTTCACCTTCCAGGCGAAAAAGGCGCAGATCGATCCGCTGGTGGTGCTGTTCATCACCCTGGCCAACTACGGCCTGCTGCGCCATCTGCTGCTGGGCCCGGCTTGGCGCTGGTGGTGGATGGGCTGGTTCTTCGCCGGCATCGGGGTGATCACCAAGGGCGTAGGCGTGCTGGCGCTGATGATGATCGTGCCGGCCGCAGTCGCATCCATGCTGCATTGGCCGCGGGTGAGCCTGCACGTGCGTGACCTGCGCTTCTGGCTGGCACCGCTGGCCTTCCTGCTGGCGGTGTCGTTGTGGCTGGTGCCGATGCTGCTGGCCGGCCTGGCCACCGGCTCGGAGCCGTATCGCGCCTACATGGACGACATCCTGTTCCGGCAGACCGCACGGCGCTATACGCAGTCCTGGGACCATCACCAGCCGTGGTGGTACTTCCTGGCGATCATGCCGTCGATGTGGATCCCCGCGTTCCTGCTGCTGCCGTGGGCGCTTCCGGCCTGGTTCCGGCGGCTGCGCCGGCGCGATGCGCGCTACCTGCTGCCGTTGGCCTGGTGGCTGCTGGTCGTGCTGTTCTTCTCCATTCCGCACGGCAAGCGCGACGTCTACATCCTGCCGGCATTGCCGATGTTCTGCCTGGCGTTGGCGCCGTTGCTGCCGGGGCTGCTGAGGCGGCGCGATGTGCAGCGTGTGCTGGGCGCATTCACCGCGTTGCTGGCACTGGCGCTGGGCCTGGTCGGTGCGCTGGCGCTGCTGGGTGATCCGGATTTCGAAGTGCGCCTTACCCATGGCCGCGGGTTGCTTCCCGGTGCCACCGATGCGCTGGCCTGGGCGGCGCTGGCGATGGCGGCCTGGTCGGCCTTGAGCCTGTGGGTGTGCGGGCGCCGGCGCAGGCACGTTGCCCTGGTCGCTACTCTGGCCGGGGTCTGGGTGCTGTACAGCCTGGTCGGCTATCCGGTGTTGAACGATTCCAGCTCGGCCCGTGGCCTGATGCGCGAGGTCAGCGCACGCATCGGCCCGCAGGCCGAGCTGGGACTGGTGGCATGGAAAGAGCAGAACCTGCTGATGGCCGATCGTCCTGCGGCCACCTTTGGATTCGAAGCGCGTTGGCATCAACAGCTGCAGGCAGCCGTGCGCTGGCAGCGGCTGGTTCCGCAGCACCGCTGGCTGCTGGTGAACGAAGATGCGATGCAGGCCTGCATTGATCGTGCGCAGGCCGAAATGGCGGGCATTTCCAATCGTCGCCGCTGGTGGCTGGTGCCTGCCGACGCGGTCGCCGGCACCTGCCGGCCGTCGGCGGCGGAACTCGAGCACGAGCGCCGCCTGCAGGGGCCCGGCATCACCGATTGAGCGTTCGGGCAACCTGGCTCAGGGGCTGGCCAGGGCGGCGTGGTAGCTGGCCAGCGTGGCGTCGGCGAATGTCTGCAGGCCGAACTCCCGCTGTGCATGGCGGCGTGCTGCCCGGCCATGTTCCGGCAGCGCATCGCGCTGTGCGTACAGCGCCTGCACCTGTGCGGCGATGGCGTCGATGTCGCGGGTGGCAACGACCCAGCCATCGACGCCTTGTTCGATGTTTTCCGGCAGGCCCGCGTAATCGCTGACCAGCATCGGCTTGGCGCTGGCCATCATCTCGCGGCAGGCGAAGGAGATCGTCTCGACGTCATGGGACAGCACGAAGCCAGCATCGCCGGCCGCGATCAGTACGCGGGTATCGGTCAGCAGGCCGGTGAAGTGCACCTGCGCGGCCACCTCGCCCAGCGCCTGCACCTGTTCGCGCTGCTGCGCGGTGGGCAGGTGGCCGGCCACGGCCATGTGCACGTGCGGGCGTACCGCATCGGGCAGCCGCGCGATGGCCTGGGCCAGGTCGATCCAGCCCTTGTAATCGTCGGTGCCGGCATTGCTGACCAGCACCAGCGCCTGTGGATCCTGCGTCCATTGCTGGCGCAGCGCGCTGCCGGTGCCGGCCGGCTGTGGCGAGTAGCGCTCCAGGTCCACGCCGTTGCGGACCACGTCGATCGGGCAGCGACGGTATGGGCCCTGTTCCAGCAGGCGCTTGGTGTCGGCCGAGACTGCGATCAGCCGATCGGTGGCCCAGCGCGCGCGCAGCACATTGCCGAAGGTGTCGGTGGGTTTGCTGTTGTGCTTGGTCAGCACGATCGGCGGGCGGCGCATGCCAAGCAGCCCCTGCATCACGAAGCGGTGGTCGCGCGCACCGTTGACGTGGATCAGGTCGATGCCTTCATCGCGCACCAGCCTGCGCAGTGCACGCTGTTCGGCCAGCTGCCGGGGCAGCGTTGGCAGGCCGCTGCCGAACGCAATCGGCAGTGTGCGGGCAAGGCCTTCATCGGCCATGGTCCGCAGCAGCCGGCTGTCGGCCGGCGCGGCGACATGGAGCGTGTGCTGGCCGTGCAACGCACGCGCCAACGAGACGATGTACGTGGTGTGGCCGCCACCGTCGCCATAGTGGAAGTTGGTGTACAGGATTTTCATGGGGGATCTTCAGGCAACGCCCGCGAAGTGTGACACAGCGTGGTCACGGCCGGTCCGCGGAAGGCGCCGGATCGGCCACCGCCTGTCCATTGCCCAGCATCCACAGCATGATGGTCTTCTGCCGCACGTAGTTGGCGCGTACGTAGGCGTAGACCAGGCCATGCCAGCCATCGCGGAAGCCGCCACGGAACAGGAAGCCGCGCCAGAACCGCCAGGCCGGCGCCAGTACCAGCTTGCCCAGGGTGGCCCGCTTGCCCCGTGCGAACTCGTGCTCGGCCATCATCCGCGCATACTTCTCGGTCTTGGCCAGCTGCTGCTGCAATGACCGGTACGGGTAGTGGATCAGGTCGCCGCGCAGCGTACCGACGCTGCCGTCGACGCTGGCCGCCTCGTGGATCTCGCGCTTGCCGCGCCAGCCGCCCTGGCGGCGGTCGAACAGCCGCATCACCCGGTCCGGATAGGCGTTGCCGTGGCGCAGGAACCTGCCGAAATACTCCGAGAGGCGGGCGAATCGGTAGCCGGCGTGGCCGCTGAAGCCGCCGTCGCGGGCCTGTTCGATGGCCGCGCGCAGTTCCGGGCTGATCCGTTCATCGGCATCCAGGCACAGCACCCAGTCATGGCTGGCCTGCTCGACGCAGAACGCCTTCTGGCTGCGGAAACCCTCGAACCGGCGCTGCAGCACGCGGGCACCGGCGGCCTCGGCGATGGCTACGGTGGCGTCAGTGGACTGCGAGTCCACCACCACAATCTCATCGCAGAAGGCCAGCGAGGCCAGGCAGTCGCCGATGCGCCCGGCCTCGTTGAACGCGATAATGCACGCCGAGATGCAAGGCCGTTCGATGGGAGCGGTCGTGGAGGACATGATGGCCGGGTACCTGTTGTTTGCGACGGAGCGCTATGCGCTGCCTATTCTCGCCCCGTTGGCGCAGGCCTTGCACGCGTCCGGGCAGGAGGTAGCAGCCTGGTTCGAGGATGGCGCGGCCGGCAGCAGCCTGCCGGGGGTGCCCAACCTGGGCCTGAAGCAGGCCCTGGCAATGCGTCCGCGGGCGGTATTCAGCGCGGCCAACTGGGTGCCGACGTTTCTTTCGGGGGCCAAGGTGCAGCTGTTCCATGGCTTCAACGTGGAAAAGCGCGACAGTGCGCGCGGCCACTTCCGGGTGCGCGGCATGTTCGACCTGTACTGCACGCAGGGGCCGGCCACCACTGCGCCGTTCCGCGAGATCGCTGTCCTGCATGGCCATTTCGCGGTGGCAGAGACCGGCTGGCCGAAGCTGGACCCGCTGTTCCGCGATGACGGTGGCGAGAGCGCCGCGTTGCGTGCTCCGGCCGGCGAGCGCCCGGTGATCCTGTTCGGCTCGACCTTCACTGAACGGTTGAGCGCGGCCCCGCACCTGCACGCGCAGATCGCCGCCGATATCGCTGCTGGTGATCACTACTGGCTGCTGACCCTGCACCCGAAGTGCCCGCCGGAACTGTTCGAACGCTACCGCGCGCTGGCCGGTGCCAATGCCCGCTTCATCGAGCCCGAGCAGGTGATGGCCGCACAGCGCGCCGCCGATGTGCTGGTATCGGATACCTCGTCGATCGTTTCGGAGTTCATTGTCCAGCACAAGCCAGTGGTGACTTTCCGCAACCGCGTGCCCAAGCCGCACATGATCGACTTCGATGATCCTGCGCAGCTGCAGGCGATGCTGCAGCGCGCGCTGCACCCGGACGCGGCGCTGCAGGCGGAAATCGTGCGCTACGCCGATGCCATCCACCCGTACCGCGATGGCCTGTCCAGCGAGCGCGTGATCGCGGCCACCGAGGATTTCCTGTCGGGTGAAATGGGCGCGCTGCGGCGCAAGCCGTTCGGCAGCTGGGTGCGCGACCTGCAGATCCGCAAGGACCTGGGCTATTGGGGCCCCTCGCAGCGGTAACGGGGGTGATGTAGCGGGGGGGGGGGGGGGGGGGGGGGGGGGGGGGGGGGGGGGGGGGGGGGG
>NZ_JBQEMR010000024.1:0-48307 GCF_052045015.1 Stenotrophomonas sp. 22692 | reverse complement strand
GCTGCAACGAAGAGCAGCCGAGCGTGGGCTCGGCTCTACAGATCAACCGCGCTGGCGCACGGCCTCGAACAGGCTGACGCCGGCGGCGACGGAGACGTTCAGGCTCTCGATCTCGCCCGGCATCGGGATCTTGACCAGGCCATCGCAGTTCTCGCGGGTCAGTCGGCGCAGGCCGTCGGCTTCGCCACCCAGCACCAGGGCGATGTTGCCCTTCAGGTCCAGCTGGTACAGCGAAGCGGTGGCTTCGCCGGCCAGACCATAGATCCACACGCCCTGCTTCTGCAGGTCCTTCAGGCAGCGCGACAGGTTGGTCACCGCCACTACCGGGATCAGATCGGCGGCACCGGCCGAGGTCTTGCGCACGGTCGCGTTCACCGTGGCCGACTTGTCCTTGGGGATGATTACTGCAGTCGCGCCGGCCGCAGCGGCCGAGCGCAGGCAGGCGCCGAGGTTGTGCGGGTCCTGCACCTCGTCCAGCACCAGCAGCAGGGCCTTGCCTTCGGCTGCAGTGACCAGGCCTTCCAGCTCGTTCTCGCTGTAGGTACGAGCGGCGGCATAGCGCGCGGCCACGCCCTGGTGGCGCACCGAACCACCCACGCCATCCAGCGCCTGGCTGTTCACCTTGCGCACGTCGATGCCCTTACGGCGGGCGTTTTCCTCGATCTCGGTCAGGCGCGGGTTCTTCGCACCGGCCTCGACCAGCACTTCGCGGACGTTCTCGGCGTCGTTCTCGATGGAGGAGGCGACGGCGTTGACGCCGACAATCCACTGGCTGTTCTTGCTCATGCGGGCGGGGACCGGAAAGGGGGTGGCTATGGTAGAGCATCGGCGGGCCGGGCGCTGCGGCGGGCCCGCCTGTAGAGCCGAGCCTGCACCCGGCGGCCTTGGGTTCAGGCTGCGGCGACCCGCCAGCCGAGCGTGGGCTCGGCTCTACAGGTGCGTTACCGGCTGCGCGGCGGCCAGTGTGGGGTGTCGTGGTCGGGATGCTGGTGGGACACGATCGTGGCCAGGAAATCCAGCGCGGCGATGTCTTCCTCGGTACGACGGGCCGGCAGGCTGGCCAACGTATCGACGAACGGCAGCTTGCGCTCGACCCCGTACTGGATCGTCGGCGGCAGGCGCTCGGGTTCGTCAAAGGCACCGGCCGCCACCGCCACGCCGTCCGGCGCCTCGTAGGTCAGCGGCGTACCGCAGTCGGCGCAGAAGCCCCGCCGCACCACGTTGGACGACTGGAAATAGCGCGGCTGGCCGCGGGTCCAGCTGAACTGCACGCCGCGCACCGACACCAGCGGCGCGTAGTAGGCACCGAAGGCCTTCTGGCACATCCGGCAATGGCAGATCGAGCTGTCGGTGAGCGCGCCACGCGCCTGGAAGCGGATCGCGCCGCACTGGCAGCCGCCGCTGTACTCGGGTTGGCCCTGCATCTGCGGTCCTCCGTAACGTCGTGCCAACCAAGGTTGGCACCTACCGGGTGAGGGATGTGCCAACCAACGGCTGGCACCTACCGGGTGAGGCAGGTGCCGACCGTTGGCCGGCACACCTTTCAATACTGCTTCTTCGTCCGCTTGGCCGGCTTTCCACGCTCCGGCAGCGGCGGCAGGCCATCGCCTTCGTCCTCGCCCTTGTGTTCGACCAGGCGGAAGTCGATCTTGCGCTCTTCCATGCTGGCCTTCAGCACCAGGATCCGCACGCGGTCACCCAGCCGGTAGCTGGCGCCACGGCGCTCGCCGGTCAGCGTCTTGCGGGTGGCGTCGAACTTGTAATAGTCCTGCGGCAGCTGGGTCACGTGGACCAGGCCCTGCACTTTCGACTCATCCAGCTCGACGAACAGGCCGAAGCTGGTCACGCCGCTGATCACGCCATCGAACTGGCCACCCACGTGCTTTTCCATCCACGCCGCGCGGTAACGCTCGTCGACCTCACGCTCGGCTTCATCGGCACGGCGCTCACGCTCGGAGCACTGCAGCGCCAGCGCAGCCATTTCGCGCGCGTTGTAGGTGAACTTGTCCAACGGCTTGCCGGACAGCGCGTGCTTGATCGCGCGGTGCACCAGCAGGTCGGGATAGCGACGGATCGGCGAGGTGAAGTGCGCGTACGCCTCCAGCGCCAGGCCGAAGTGGCCGTGGTTCTCCGGGCTGTAGATCGCCAGGCTCTGGCTGCGCAGCAGCACCGATTCCAGCAGCGTGGCATCGGGGCGGTCGCGGATCTTCTTCAGCAGCTTGGTGTAGTCACCCGGGCGCACCTTGGACCACGGCGGCAGGCTCAGCTTGAACTCCTTGAGGAATTCCAGCAGGTCGGCGTACTTGGTTTCCGGCGGCTTCTCGTGGATGCGGTACGGGGCCGGCACGTGGCGCGACAGCAGGTACTTCGCTGCCTCGACGTTGGCCGCGATCATGCATTCCTCGATCAGCTTGTGCGCGTCGTTGCGCACCAGCATGCCGGCCTGGGTCACTTCACCGCGGTTGTCCAGCACGAAGCGTACTTCACTGCTTTCGAACTCGATGGCACCGCGCTTGGCGCGCGCCTTGGACAGCACCTTGTACAGCTGGTGCAGGCGCTGCACCTGCGGCAGCAGGTCACCCATCCAGGCCTTGGTATCGGCATCGTCCTCGCCCACCGCCTTCCACACCTGGGTATAGGTCAGGCGCGCGTGCGAGTTCATCACCGCCTCGTAGAAGCGCGAATGCGTCACCAGGCCGTCGCGGTCGATCTGCATGTCGCAGACGAAGCACATGCGGTCGACCTTCGGCATCAACGAACAGATGCCGTTGGAGAGCGTCTCCGGCAGCATCGGCACCACGAAGCCGGGGAAGTAGACCGAAGTCGCACGCTTCTGCGCTTCCTCGTCCAGCGGCGTGCCGGGACGGACGTAGTTCGAAACATCGGCAATCGCCACCACCAGGCGGAAACCGTCGGCATTCGGCTCGCAGTACACCGCGTCGTCGAAGTCCTTGGCATCTTCACCGTCGATGGTGACCAGCGGCGTGCTGCGCAGATCGACACGGTCGCCGATCATCGCCGGTTCAACCACCATCGGCACCGAGGCGGCTTCGTCCAGCACCTCCTGCGGGAACTCGAACGGCAGCTCGTGGCCGTGGATGGCGGTCTCCACCACCAGCGATGCGGTCAGCTTGTCGCCGAGCACGGCGATGATGCGGCCGATCGGCGGACGGCGGCTGTCCGGCGCCTGGGTCAGCTCGCAGACCACCAGCTGGCCGTCGCGCGCGCCACCGGTCTGGTCCGGCGGCACCTGTACGTTGCGCTGCACGCGCTTGTCGTCGGGCACCACGTAGTTGATGCCCATCTCGATGCTGAAGCGACCGATCAGGCGGGTCATGCCGCGCTCAAGCACGCGGGCGATGCTGCCTTCGCGGCGGCCACGATGGTCGATGCCGGTCACACGGGCCAGCACCTTGTCACCGTGCATCACCTTGCGCATTTCATACGGTGGCAGGAACAGGTCGTCGCCACCCTCGACCGGGCGCAGGAAGCCAAATCCTTCCGGGTTGGCGATCACCACGCCGGTGACCAGGTTCAGGGTCTGGATCGGGGCGAAACCACCACGACGGTTCTGCACCAACTGGCCATCACGGACCATGGCACCAAGCCGGCGCGACAGCGCCTCGGCCCGGTCAGGTGCGGTCAGGCCCAGGCGCGCGCCCAGTTCTTCGGCGGTCTGCGGCCCGTCGCAACGCTCCAGCAGGGCCAGGATGGCCTCGCGGCTGGCGATGGGCTGTTCGTATTTCTCCGCTTCACGCGCGGCATAGGGATCGTCGATCACCTTGCCGGTCGGCGGCAGCTTGCGGCCCGGGGCCGGGCCTGGCGCGTCGGTATTGCGGACCTTGCGGCCACGCGGTGGTGCGCCGCCTTCATTCAATTCGGGGAACCAGCCCGGCAACGGCTTGCCCGGCTTGGTGGTGTGGGCCGTGCCCGCCTTGGCGCCCTTCTTCGGGCCCTGGCTGCGGGAGGTGCTCCCGCCCTTGCTTGGTTTTTTGGTAGTCATCGCCCTACATGGTAGCCGTTGACGGCGTGCAGAACGGGTCAGTGGCCGTCTTGAACGCCTTGCGTGAAAAATATTCAGGAAGTCGTTGACAGCCTGCGGATTCATCTTCACAATTGCGCCTCTGGAACGCCCAGGTGGCGGAATTGGTAGACGCACTAGTTTCAGGTACTAGCGGGTAAAACCGTGGAGGTTCGAGTCCTCTCCTGGGCACCAACGAAAAAACTCCTCGCTTCGGCGGGGATTTTTTTTGCCTGTAATCCGGCCCTGAGGCTCGCCCCTGATTCCTCCAGGAAGGAACTCCGACCGGTAATCGCAATGATCTTCACAAGGGTGTTGACACCCCCGTCACAACACCCCATAATTTCGCTCCTCGACGCCCAGGTGGCGGAATTGGTAGACGCACTAGTTTCAGGTACTAGCGGGTAAAACCGTGGAGGTTCGAGTCCTCTCCTGGGCACCACGTCGAGAATGAGAAAAACCCGCGAAAGCGGGTTTTTTCATGCCCGTGATTCGGCATCGCCGCGATCGACGGCCGGCATCACAACAACGGCCGCAGCACCAGCTCCAGCCCGAGCAGCAGCAGGAAACCCAGGAAGCAGGCCCGGAACACCCGTGCACTGATGCGCTGCCGGATCACCTGCCCCAGCCACATGCCCAGCAATGCCGGCAGCACCGCCAACGCACTCAGCCCCAGCTGCTGGATGCCGAATGCGCCATGCAGCACCAGGCCGGTGGTCAGCGAAATCGTCGACACAGTGAAGGCCAGCCCCAACGCCTGCACCAGCTCCTCGCGCTGCAATCCCAGCGACTGCAGATACGGTACCGCCGGCATCACGAACACGCCGGTGGCGCCGGTCACCACGCCCGACAATGCCCCCACCAGCGGCCCCAGCCAACGCTCGCGCCGCTGCGGCACGCGAAACACCGGTGCAAGCAGGGCATAGACGGCATAGACCACCAGCGCCACTCCCAGCGCAACGCGCGACCAGGTGCGATCGACCCGCACCAGCAGCGCCGCCGAACCCAGTGTCACCGCCACCACCGCCAGCATCATCGGCCACAGGCGCCGCACGATGGGGCCCAGCGACGGCCCGGACAACAGCTGCCACGCGTTGGTGACAAAGGTGGGGATGAACAGCATCGATGCCGCCGCCACCGGCGACAACGCGCCACCGAGCAGCCCCATCGCCACCGTCGGCAACCCCATGCCGGTCACGCCCTTGACCACGCCAGCCAGCACGAACACCACCACCAGCAGCGCGTAGAAGTACATCGATTCATTCATGCCCTCATTGGATCGGGCCGTCGCCCGGCGCACAATGCGGTCTTCCCGGCCCACCCTTCGGCTGATCCGAAGGCTCGGGCGTTGCGATGAGGGCATGACATGCGGATGGATATCGCCGACCTGCGCCTGTTCCTGGCGATTGCCGAGGCGGGCAGCATCACGGCCGGCGCGGCGCAGGCGAACCTGGCCCTGGCCTCGGCCAGCGAACGCCTGCGCACGATCGAAGCCGATGCCGGCACCGTGCTGCTGAACCGCCATCCGCGTGGCGTCAGCCTGACTGAAGCCGGCGCCGCCCTCGCCCACCATGCACGCCTGATCCTGCAGCAGCAGGCGCAGCTGCGCGGCGAACTGCAGGCATTCGCGCATGGCGCGCGCGGTACCCTGCATCTGTATGCCAATACCGCTGCGCTGACCAACTACCTGCCCTCGCGGCTGGCACCGTGGCTGGCCGAACGCCCACGCCTGCACGTGGAACTGCTGGAGCGCACCAGCCCCGAAGTCGTGCGTGCGATCAGCGCTGGCCAGGCCGAGGCCGGCATCATCAGTGATGCGGTCGACGCTGCCGGCCTGCAGCAGCATGTGGTGGCCGAAGATCCACTGGTGATGCTGCTGCCCGCAGACCATCGCCTCGCATCGCGGCGCAGCCTGGCCTTCGCCGATGTTGCCGGCGAGACTTTCGTCGCCCTGGCCGATGGCAATGCACTGCAGACCTACATCGAGGACCAGGCACGCGACATCGGGCGGCGCCTGGACGTGCGCATCCGCATGAAGACCTTCGAAGGGGTGTGCATCATGGTCGGCCACGACATTGGTATCGGCATCGTGCCGCGGACCATCGCCCGCCAGCATCGGCGCAGCACGCATACCGTCGCCGTACCGCTCGCCGATGCGTGGGCACAGCGCCGCCTGTGCGCCTGTTTTGCCGAGTGGGCGCAGTTGTCATCGGCAATGCGCAGCCTGCTGCTTCACCTGGGCGTGCAGCCGCAGGAAAAGCTGTGAAATGTTGTTGACACATCCTCTGCCGTACCGCACAATTCGTCTCCTGAGTCGCCCAGGTGGCGGAATTGGTAGACGCACTAGTTTCAGGTACTAGCGGGTAAAACCGTGGAGGTTCGAGTCCTCTCCTGGGCACCACGACTCAAGATGATCAAACCCGCGAAAGCGGGTTTTTTCGTTTCCGGGGTTTGGCGAGCGTGGCATCGCATCTACCGCTCGAACTGTCGTATCTCGCACCACCCAGGCGTCACCCGCTGGTGCATACCTCCTCCCGG
This sequence comes from Stenotrophomonas sp. 22692, assembly GCF_052045015.1. Taxonomy (NCBI): domain Bacteria; kingdom Pseudomonadati; phylum Pseudomonadota; class Gammaproteobacteria; order Lysobacterales; family Lysobacteraceae; genus Stenotrophomonas; species Stenotrophomonas sp. 22692. Next base: position 41,748 of record NZ_JBQEMR010000024.1, on the reverse strand, counting down.
CGCGTCGTCACCAAACCCTGAACGGCTTTCTTCTGGGTCGCATTTCACATTGCGCGTTCAATTCGTAATTTTCCTGGTCGGAGATCTACCCGATTCCTTTTCGGTGGAAGGCAGATTTACGGGAGCCGGTTGCAGGTCTATCGCCACGACCTGACCAGCGCCCCCCCCCTTTTCCCCAAAGGACGCCCCAATGCAGCGCAGCATCATCTGCCCTCACTGCCACACCGGCTCGAACCACGGCGTACGCGTATGCGTGGGATGCCAGGCCGAGGTCCACTACGGCGCATCGAAGGAGGCCGTAATGTTCGTCTTTGTCGCCGCCATCATCTGCGGCGCACTGGTCGGCAGCCGATTGCAGGCCACTGCCGGCTGGATCACGTGCGGCGCCGTACTTGTGGCGGGAATGTGGGCCATTTCCCGATTGTTCCGTGATCGGGTGGTGTTCAAGCGCGTCTATCGCACGCGCTGAACCTGCGCCGCTGCACTCCCCCAACGGCAGGGCCCGTGCGACCCGCGTTGCACAAACAAAAACCCCGCCTTGCGGCGGGGTCAAAATACAGCACGTGTTTCCAGGGAGTTTTCAGTGCCCGCCGCCGGCGGCCGCACCTGCGCCTGCGCCGAACGGCGGTTTGGCCAGCCACAGGAACGCGATGATCGCCAGGAAGATCCAGCCCAGCAGGAAGAAGATGTCGTTGAAGCCCATCTGCGATGCCTGGTGGTTGATCATGTTGTTCAGTACCGCGGCACCATGTTGCAGGTCGCCCTGCCCCATCGCCGTCACCTGGTCCTGCATGCCCGGCTGATAGACCGAGATGTGCTCGGTCAGGTCAGCATGGTGCACCTGGGTGCGCCGCGCCCACAGCCACGTCGTCAGCGACGCCGCGAAACTGCCGCCCAGCGTACGCAGGAAGGTGGCCAGGCCGGAGCCCGCCGCGATCTCGCGCCCATCCAGGTCCGACAGCAGGATCTGCAGCACCGGCATGAAGAACAGCGCGACGCCGATGCCCATGATCAACTGCACGCCGGCCACGTGGGTGTAGTCCACCTGCAGGTTGAAGTTCGAACGCAGGAAACTGGTCATCGACAACACGATGAACGCGACCGTGGCCAGCATGCGCATGTCGAAGCGCGATGCGTACTTGCCCACGAACGGGGTCATGATCACCGGCAGGATGCCGATCGGCGCCGTCGCCAGGCCCGCCCAGATCGCGGTGTAACCCATGTCACGCTGCAGCCACTGCGGAATCAGCAGGGCCACGCTGAAGAACGCCGCGTACGCCACCACCATCGCCAGCGTACCGGCGCGGAAGTTGCGATGCCGGAACAGCTTCAGGTCGACGATCGGATCCTTGTCGGTCAGTTCCCAGATCAGGAACACCGTCAGCGTGACCACAGCCACACACGCCAGCACCACGATCTTCATCGACGAGAACCAGTCCTCGTCATTGCCCAGGTCGAGCACCAGCTGCAGCGCACCGACACCGATCACCAGGGTGACCAGGCCGACATAGTCCATCTTCGGCTTCTCGATGTGCTCCGGGCGCCCCTTCAACTGGTTGCCCACCACCAGCGCGGCAAAGATGCCCAGCGGCACATTGATCAGGAAGATCCATTCCCAGCTGTAGTTGTCGGTGATCCAGCCACCGAGGATGGGGCCGCAGATCGGCGCAACCACCGTGATCATCGCCAGCAGCGCCAATGCCTGCCCACGTTTCTCACGCGGGTAGATCGAGACCAGCAGCGACTGCGTGATCGGGTACATCGGGCCGGCCACGAAGCCCTGCAGCGCACGCGACAGCACCAGCATGCCCATGCTCTGCGCCAGGCCGCACAGCAGCGAGGTGATGACAAAGGCCAGCGTGGCCCAGACGAACAGCTTGCGTTCGCCGAAACGGCGGCTGAGCCAGCCGGTCAGCGGCAGCGCGATGGCCGTGCTGACCGCAAACGAGGTGATGACCCAGGTCGCCTGCTGCGAACTGGCACCGAGATTGCCGGCGATGGTCGGCAGCGAGACGTTGGCGATGGTGGTGTCGAGCACCTGCATGAACGAGGCCATCGCCAGGCCGACGGTACACAGGGCGACGCTGGGCGGCAGGAACCCGGAGGCCGCACCCGGCGCCGCCGGTGCACCCGGAGCGCCGGGCGCGGCTGGAGCTTGTGCGGACATGGCGACCTCAGCCCACCTTCGCCTGCTGCTGCGGCAGGTTGCCCTGGATGATCGTATGGATCACCTCGTCGGCATCATGCAGCTGCTTGGCATACACGTCGGTGTCGAACACCGTGCCCTTGGCCGCAGTGCTCGGCAGCACTTCGCCCTTCTGGTCGCGCAGGCTCACTTCAGCCTTCATCGACAGGCCGATGCGCAGCGGGTGTTCGGCCAGCTGCTTGGCATCGATGGCGATGCGGACCGGCACGCGCTGCACGATCTTGATCCAGTTGCCGCTGGCGTTCTGCGCCGGCAGCAGCGAGAACGCCGAGCCGGTGCCCAGGCCCAGGCTCTGGACGCGCCCCTTGTACTTCACGTCACCGGCGTACAGGTCCGACTTCAGCTCCACTTCCTGGCCCAGGCGCATGTGGCGCAGCTGGGTTTCCTTGAAGTTGGCCTCGACCCACATCTGCTCGGTCGGCACTACCGCCATCAGCGCGTTGCCCGGCTGCACGCGCTGGCCGACCTGCACCGAACGACGGGCAACGTAGCCGGTGACCGGCGCGACGATGCCGGCGCGGGCGTTGTTGAGGAAGGCCTGGCGCAGCTGCGCGGCGGCCGCCTGCACGTCTGGCTGGGTGGCGATCACGGTGTCGTCGACCAGCGCGCGGTTGCGCTCGACGGTCTCGCGCGAACCGGCCACGGCGGCTTCGGCAGCGGCCAGCTCGTCACGCGCATGGGCCAGTTCTTCATTGGAAATGGCGCCGGTGGCGGCCAGATCCTTGCGGCGAGCGAAATCTTCGCGCACGCGCTTCAGGGTCACCTGGCGCGCGTTCAGGTCCGCCTGCGCACCTTCCACGCTGCGGTACAGGCCACGGGTCTGGCGCACGGTCTTGGCCAGGTTGGCTTCGGCCTGCTGCAGCGCCACCGACGTGTCGGACGGGTCCAGCTGCACCAGCAGCTGGCCGCGCTCCACGCGCATGCCGTCATCGGCGTTGATGGCGACCACGGTACCGGCCACCAGCGGGGTGATCTGCACCTGGTTGCCCTGCACGTAGGCGTCGTCGGTCTCTTCGAACCAACGGCCGAACATGAAGTACCACAATGCCAGTGCGGCAAGCAGCAGCACGACGATCACGAACAGGCCGCGCAGCAGGTTGCCGCGGCGGTTGGAGGCGGCCGGGGCCGCAGTGTCTTGGGTCTGGCTCATGGCGGAAGTCTTCAGGAATGCGAGGAATCGGAATGGGAGGCGATCGGTGCGCGGTCGGCGTCAGCGGGCTGGAAACCACCGCCCAGCGCCTTGCTCAGGCGCACCGAGGTCTGCACCTGCTGCGACTGCAGGCCGGCCAGCTGCTGCTGCGACTGCAACAGCGTGGACTGCGCGGTCAGCACGTCCAGGTAGCTGCCGATGCCGGCGCGGTAGCGCTGCTGGGCCAGGTCGAAGGCCGAGCGTGCGGTGTCCACGGCCTGCTGCTGCGAATGCGCCTGCTGCGCCAGCGAGCGCACCGCGTTGACCTGGTCGGCCACGTCGCGCAGCGCATCGAGCACGGTCTGGTTGTAGTTGGCCACCGCCAGGTCGTACTGCGCATCGGTGTTGGCCAGGTTGGCGCGCAGCTTGCCGCCTTCGAAGATCGGCAGGCTCAGCGCCGGGCCGATGTAGGCGAAGGTGGAGCTGCTCTTCAGCAGGTCACCCACGTTCGGGGCAACCACGCCGGCCAGCGCGGTCAGGTTGAAGCTCGGGTAGAACTTGGTCCTGGCCACCTTGATCTGCTTGTCGGCCGCTTCCACGCGCCAGCGCGCGGCCACGATGTCGGGGCGACGGCCCAGCAGTTCGCTGGGCAGCACGCCCGGCAGCTGCAATGCCACCGGGTTCAGCGGTTGCGGGCGCTGGATCGACAGGCCACGGTCCGGGCCCTTGCCGACCAGTGCCGCCAGCGCGGTGCGGGCGGCGTCGATGCGCTGCTGCGCGGCCTGCACCTGCTGCTGTGCGGCCGGCACGCGGGCTTCGGCCTGGCGCACCTGCAGGTCGCTGTCGATGCCGGCGCTACGGCGCTGGCGGGTCAGTTCCAGCGACTTCTGCGAGCGGCCCAGCTCTTCTTCGGCCACGTCATTGAGCTGCCATGCATAGGCCAGATCGGCATAGGCCTGGGTGATGCCGGTGGACAGGTTCAGGCGTGCAGCCTGGGCTTCGACGGTGGCGGCATGGGCGCCGTCCACGGCCGCTTCCCAGGCAGCGCGCTTGCCACCCCACAGGTCCACGCCATAGCTGAAGTCAAAGGCGACCTGGCTGCTGCCGGCGTAATGGCCACCCATCTCGCTGCCTGCCATCGACTCGGGCAGGCGCAGGCCGGTGTAGCCACCGGACACCGACAGGCTCGGCAGTCGGTCGGCGCGCGCGGTACCCACCTGCGACTGGGCCTGGCGCAGGCGCGCATCGGCGGCGTCCAGGCTCGGGTGACCGGCCAGGCCTTCGGCAACCAGGGCGTCCAGCTGCGCATCGCCCAGCGCCTTCCACCAATCCTGCGCCGGGAAGCCGGTGGCGCTCAGGTCGGTGTCGGCCAGGGTGCGTTCGCTGTGCAGGCTGTCCACATCGAGCACGTGGCCCTGCGGGTTGAGGCCACGACTGCTGGCGCAGGCGGCCAGGGCCAGGGCCAGCGCTGACACCAGCAGCGCGCGCCCGGACCGGCGGAGAGTGGAATGCGGGATCGGGTTCATGGGGTCGTCAGGGAATCGCGGATTCGGGTAAGGAGGGACAGCAGCAGCGTGCGCTCGTCGGCGGAAAGATCACGCAGGGCGTAATCCATCACCGCGTCGCCACGCAGCTTCAGCCGCGCCCACAGCGCGCGGCCTTCATCGGTCAGTACGATCTGCAGCGCCCGCCGATCCTGCGCATGCGGCTCGCGGCGGACGCAGCCCAGCGCCTCCAGCTTGTCCAACAGGCGGGTCACCGCACTGGGCACCTGGTCGATGGCTTGGGCCAGCTCGTTGGCCGTGCACGGGGCCATGTTGGAAAGCACCTTCAACCCGATGTAGTGGGTGAAACCGATACCCAGGTCTTCTTCAGCCATGGATGCGTCGAGTTGACGGACCAGGCCGTCGCGCACCTGGCGCAGCAGCAGGCCGAAGCTGGGGGGAGTGGTTGCAGGACAGATCATGGGGGAGCATTTTCTTCCAAAAAAAATATTTCTCAATGGAAATATTCGATCTGGCATCGAATGCTGTGTTGCAGCAGTGGGCTGGATCAATGAAGGCGCCTACCTTAATGATCTGGTCAGGTGGCCCGGTAGTACAATTCAGCCAATGGATGACACATTTCAGCCAGCGGATATGATGAACAAGGCAGAAATTCCCCCTCCCAAGCGCCTGCTCAGGGACGACGCACTGAACTGGTTCGAGCGCAATGACGGGCCACCGGCTGTCGCCTTCCGCTTCGACAGCCCGCAGGGATTGGTCCGAGAAGTGGATTGGCATCATCACCAGCGCGCGCAGCTGATCTGCGTGGAGCGCGGCCTGTTGACCACCCGGACCTCGCACGGGACATGGTCACTGGCGCCGGGCTCGGCCGGCTGGATGCCGCCGCTGGAGCCACATACGGTCACCCTCGACGGCCCGCTGCGCGGCTGGGGCATGGCACTGGCCGCGCCGGCCTGCGCCACCCTGCCTGCCGATCCCTGCGTGCTGGGCCTGTCCAAGCTGGCGCAGGCGCTGGCCGACCGCATCTGCGAATGGCCGCTGGGCTATGACACCACACCCGAGCGCCAGCACATCATCGAGGTACTGCTGGACGAGATCCGCACCGCGCCGCGCCAGCGCATGCATCTACCGATGCCGCACGACCGGCGCCTGCTGAAGATCGCCTCGCAGCTGCTGGCCGACCCCTCCGACGAGCGCAGCCTGGCCGAATGGGCGCATTGGGCCGGCCTGTCGCCGCGCAGCCTGACCCGTCACTTCCGCGACGAGACCACGCTCAGCTTCGCCCAGTGGCGGCAGCAGGCCCGCTTGTCCGAGGCCCTGCGCCAGCTGACCGACGGCCGCAGCGTGGCCGACATCGCCCACGCGCTGGGCTTCAGCAGCGCCAGCGCCTTCGTCACCGTGTTCCGCCGCCACTTCGGGCTGCCGCCGGGGCGCTACCTGGCACGGGCCGGCCACGGCCTGGAAACCGGGCTGGACCCTGCACGCGGCTTGGCATCCCCCGCCGCATCCGGATAATCACAGGATTGCGAGCGGCGACGCCGTCGCCGCCTCCTGACAACAGGTAACAACGCCGCATGACCGAACTTGCCCGCCCCGTGTTCCACGGATTCGAACAACTGCCGCTGCGCGAGTACGCCGAACGCGCCTACCTCGACTACTCGATGTACGTGGTCCTGGACCGCGCCCTCCCGTTCATCGGCGACGGCCTGAAGCCGGTGCAGCGCCGCATCATCTATTCGATGAGCGAGCTGGGCCTGAACGCCGCGTCCAAGCCGAAGAAGTCCGCGCGCACCGTCGGCGACGTCATCGGTAAGTACCACCCGCACGGCGACAGCGCGTGCTACGAAGCGCTGGTGCTGATGGCCCAGCCGTTCTCGTACCGCTACCCGCTGATCGAGGGCCAGGGCAACTTCGGCTCCAGCGACGACCCGAAGTCGTTCGCGGCGATGCGTTACACCGAATCCAAGCTGACCCCGATCGCCGAAGTGCTGCTGGGCGAACTGGGCCAGGGCACCACCGACTGGGCACCGAACTTCGACGGCACCCTGCAGGAACCAACCTGGATGCCGGCGCGGCTGCCGCACCTGCTGCTGAACGGCACCACCGGCATCGCCGTGGGCATGGCCACCGACGTGCCGCCGCACAATCTCAACGAGATCGTCAGCGCGCTGCTGCACCTGCTGGACAACCCCGATGCCAGCGTGCGCGACCTGTGCGAGCACGTGCAGGGCCCGGACTATCCGTCCAGCGCCGAGATCATCACCGCGGCCAATGACCTGCGCAACATCTACGAGACCGGCAACGGCAGCGTGCGCGCACGTGCGACCTTCACCAAGGAAGCGCACAACATCGTGGTCACCGCGCTGCCGTTCCAGGTGTCGCCGTCGAAGGTGATCGAGCAGATCGCCGCACAGATGCGCGCCAAGAAGCTGCCGTGGCTGGAAGACATCCGCGATGAGTCCGACCATGCCAACCCGGTGCGCGTGGTGCTGGTGCCGCGTTCCAACCGCGTCGACGCCGAGCAGCTGATGGGCCACCTGTTCGCCACCACGGACCTGGAGCGCAGCTACCGCGTCAACCTCAATGTGATCGGGCTGGACGGCCGTCCGCAGGTGAAGAACCTGAAGATGCTGCTCAGCGAATGGCTGACCTTCCGCAGCAACACCGTCACCCGCCGCCTGCAGCACCGCCTGCAGAAGGTCGAGCGCCGCCTGCACCTGTTGGAAGGCCTGCTGGTCGCCTTCCTCAACCTGGACGAGGTGATCCACATCATCCGTACCGAAGACGAGCCGAAGGCCGCGCTGATCGCGCGCTTCGGCCTGTCCGAGGAACAGGCCGAGTACATCCTGGAAACCAAGCTGAAGCAGCTGGCCCGCCTGGAGGAAATGAAAATCCGCGGCGAGCAGGATGAACTGGCCAAGGAGCGCGAGAAGATCCTCGGCATCCTCGACAGCAAGGCCAAGCTGAAGAAGCTGATCCGCGATGAACTGACCGCCGACGCCAAGAAGTTCGGCGACGCACGCCGTTCGCCGCTGGTGCAGCGCCAGGCCGCACAGGCCATCGACGAGACCGAGCTGGTGCCGAGCGAGCCGATGACCGTGGTGCTGTCGGAGAAGGGCTGGATCCGTGCCGCCAAGGGCCACGACGTCGATGCGTCCGCCCTCTCCTACCGCGACGGCGACGGGCTGCAGGGCGCGGTGCGTGCGCGCAGCACGCAGCAGGTCGCGTTCCTCGACAGCGAAGGCCGCGCCTACTCGACGCCGGTGCACACCCTGCCCTCCGCACGTGGCAATGGCGAACCGCTGACTGGCCGCTTCTCGCCGGCAGCGGGTACCAGCTTCGTGACCCTGGCCAGTGCCGAGCCGGACACCCGCTTCGTGCTGGCCTCCAGTCATGGCTATGGCTTCGTCACCCGCTTCGAGAACCTGATCGGTCGCAACAAGGCCGGCAAGGCGATGCTGAACCTGTCCGCAGGTTCGTCGGTGCTGACCCCGTCGGCAGTGGCCAACGTCGCCACCGACCGCATCGTGGCAGTGACCAGCTCCGGCAACCTGCTGGCGATCGCCGCCAACGACCTGCCGGAACTGGACAAGGGCAAGGGCAACAAGATCATCGAGATCCCGAAGGCCAAGCTCGCCACCGAACGCGTGGTCGCCATCGTGGCGATCAGCCCGGGGCAGACCCTGCAGGTACGCAGCGGCCAGCGCACCATGGGCCTGAAGTTCAACGAGCTCGACGCCTACCTCGGCGCCCGCGCCACCCGCGGCCACCTGCTGCCGCGCGGCTGGCAGAAGGTGGAAGGGTTGTCGGTGGAGTAAGGGCTGGGGCCCTGCCCCTGGTGGGTGTCAACCTTGGTTGACACGCATTACCCCGGTAGACGCCAACCTCGGTTGGCGTTTTCCATCCCAATGGGGTCAGAGCCGTTTTCGTTGAAAACGGATCCGACCCCGGACACGAAAAAGCCGGGGCAATCCCCGGCTTTTTCGTTGTCGGCTGGCGGGCGGTGGAGCAGCTGGCTGGCGAAAGCTGGCTGGCGGTGCTCCGGTGCTGGCGGGCGACAGAACTTTGTAGGGTCGAGCCATGCTCGACTCGGATCCAACAGCAGCCGAGCATGGCCCGGCTCTACAGAGAGCGACGTCGGGTCAGTGCGCCGGGGCGCCGTTGCCGTCGATCTTGCTCAGCTGGTACAGCTCCAGGCCGATGCGCTTGATCAGGCCCAGCTGCTGCTCCAGCCACCAGGCGTGGTCTTCCTCAGTGTCCTTCAGCTGCGCCAGCAGGATGTCGCGGCTCACGTAGTCGCCGTTCTCTTCGCACAGCTTCATGCCGGCGGCGAGATTGTTCCGAACCGCGTATTCAGTGTCGAGATCCTTCTGCAGCATCTCTTCCACGGTCTTGCCCGGCTCGGTGGCATGCGGGCGCATGTCCGGGTCGCCGCCGAGGAACAGGATCCGGCGCAGCAGCGCATCGGCGTGCTGGGTTTCCTCTTCCATCTCGTGGTTCAGGCGTTCGTACAGCGCGAACAGGCCCTGGTCCTCGTAGCGGCGGGAATGGATGAAGTACTGGTCGCGGGCTGCAAGCTCGCCGCGCAGCAGTTCCTTCAGGCAGGCGATGACGTCCGGGTTGCCTTTCATGGGGGGCTCCTGTGAATCGATGTGACATAGGGTGCCGCATTTCAAAATACGGTGATCTAATCGGAATCAGTCGCAGTTGCGCCTGCGGCTACAATCGGCCCACGAGTTCGGAAAGGACGTGCGATGCGACGTACATGGCGTTGGGTGCTGGGCGTGTTGATCGCCATCGTGCTGGTCACCGCACTGGTCCTGTGGCTGCTGCTGCGCGGCAGCCTGGCCGATCTGGACGGCGAGCATGCGCTGCCGGGGCTGGCCAAGCCGGTCACCATCGAGCGCGATGCGCTGGGCGTGGTCACCATCACTGCGGGCAGCCAGGCCGACGCGATGCGCGCATTGGGCCGCGTGCATGCGCAGGAACGTTACTTCGAGATGGACCTGATGCGCCGCAGCGCCGCCGGTGAGCTGTCGGCGCTGTTCGGACCGAAGGCCATCGACGCCGACAAACGCATGCGCGTGCATCGGCTGCGCGCGCGCACCGAGGCGAACATGCAGGCAGCGCTGGGCGGCAACATCGAAGCCGTGAGCGCCTATGTCGGTGGGGTCAATGAGGGCCTGGCCGATCTCTCCGTGCGCCCATGGGCCTACCTGCTGCTGCGGCAGTCGCCACAACCCTGGCAGGCCAGCGACAGCGTGCTGACCGGTCTGGCCATGTACGCCGACCTGCAGGATCCGAACAACCAGACCGAGCTTGCGCTCAGCCGCATCCGCGCAGTGGTGCCGCCCGCGCTGTACGCGCTGATCGCCCACGACGGCACCGAATGGGATGCACCGCTGTTCGGCGAACCGACCGGCAACGCCACGCTCCCCGATGCCAGCCAGCTGGATCTGCGCACGTTGAAGGGGACGCCAGGCACCGGGCAGGAAGAGGCCGATGTCATCGGCAGCAACAACTTCGCGGTGGCCGGTGCACTCACCGCCGACGGTCGCGCGATCGTCGCCGACGACATGCACCTGGGCCTGCGCGCGCCCGGCCTGTGGTTCCGTGTGCGCCTGCGCTATCCCGACCCGCAGGCCGCGGGCGGCCAGGTCGACGTCACCGGCTTCTCGCTGCCCGGCCTGCCGGCGGTGATCGTCGGCAGCAACGGGCACGTGGCCTGGGGCTTCACCAACAGTTACATCGATACCGCCGATTACCGCACTGAACCGGCCAACGCCGCCGTGACCGTGCATGAAGAACGCATCGCCGTGGCTGGCCAGGCCGACGTGCTGTTCCCGGTGCGCGAAACCGCCTGGGGCCCGATCCTGCATACCCATGCCGATGGCAGTGGCGATGCGCTGCGCTGGGTCGCCCACCTGCCCGGCGCGGTGCGCCTGGACTTCGGTGACCTGGCCCGTGCCGGTGACCTGGACGGTGCCCTGCAGTTCGCCGACCACGCCGGCATCCCCGCGCAGAACCTGGTGGTCGGCGACCGCAGCGGACGCATCGCCTGGCGGCTGATCGGCGCCCGCCCGGATCGTGGTCCGGGCTGTGCACCGGCCGGCTTCACCGCCGCCAGCAACCAGGACTGCGCGCCATGGCCAATCCGCAGCGATGCCTCACCGGCATTGATCGATCCCCCCAACCATCGCCTGTGGACCGCCAACGGTCGCGTCCTCGACGGCGAGGCGCTGGCTACCGTCGGCAACGCTGGCTATGACCTTGGCGCGCGCGCGCGGCAGATCCGCGACCTGCTGGCGATCCAGGAGCGCTTCGACGAACACGACCTGCTGGCGATCCAGCTCGACGACCGCGCCGTGTTCCTGCAGCGCTGGTGGGCACTGCTGCATGACGTCATCGAAGGCAGTAACGATCCTGCGCTGAAGCGGTTGAAGTCCGTCAGCCACCAGTGGGGCGGCCGGGCCTCGGCCAGCTCGGTCAGCTACCGGGTGGTGCGCGCGTTCCGCACGCAGGTGATGGATACCTTGTCCGATGCACTGCTGGCCCCGGCCAACGCGCAGCTGGGCGATGACTATCTGGATCCGCGCCTGGCGCAGCTGGAAGGTGTTGCCTGGCCGATGCTGCAGCAGCGCCCCGCCAACCTGTTGCCACCGGCCTACGACAGCTGGGACACGCTGCTGCTTGATGCCGCACGCCGCACCGAGAGCGAGCTGGCCAAGCAGGGCCCGCTGGCCAAGCGCACCTGGGGCGAACGCAACACCGCGGCGCTCTGCCACCCGATCGCACGGGCGTTGCCCGAGGTTGCCAAGCGCTGGCTGTGCATGCCCGCCGACCAGCTGCCCGGCGACCGTGATATGCCGCGGGTGCAGACGCCGAACTTCGGCGCCTCCGAGCGCATGGTGGTCTCGCCCGGCCACGAGGCCGACGGCATCGTGCACATGCCCGGCGGCCAGAGCGGGCACCCGCTGTCGCCGTACTGGGGCGCCGGCCACGAAGACTGGGTGCATGGGCGGCCGACGCCGTTCCTGCCCGGCAAGGCGCAGCACACGATGACGCTGGTGCCAGCGCGCTGACGGCGGCACCCACATGCCCAAGGGTGCGCTGCACGCGGTAGAGCCGAGCCCATGCGCGGCTGCTTCTGGCGCGGAGCCGAGCATGGACTCGGCCCCACAGTCGGCTCCACAGAATGTCCGCGCGGCGCTACCGGGTCAGCCCCTTCGCCGCTCGATCAGGTTCAGCAGCGGCCCGGTCATCGCCGTGGTCACCAGCGCCATGATCACCAGCACTGCAAACAGGCGGTCGCCGAGCAGGCCCAGCTCGTAGCCCAGGTTGAGCACGATCAGCTCCATCAGGCCCCGGGTGTTCATCAGCGCGCCCAACCGCCACGCCTCGCGCGTGGGCATGCCCGCACTGCGTGCGGCACTGAAGGTGCCCAGCAGCTTGCCGGCCGTGGCTACCGCGATCACCACCGCGCACAGCACGATGTCGCTGGCCTGCAGCGCATCGGCGCGCATGCGCAGGCCGGTCATGGCGAAGAACAACGGCAGCAGCAGGGTCACCGCAAACGGCTCGACGCGGGCCATCAACAGGTTGCGCAGCTGCGCGTTGGACGACACCGCCACCCCCGCAGCGAATGCACCGAACAGCGCATGGATGCCGAGCATCTCGGTGATCAGGGCACTGCCCAGCGACAGCAGCAGGATGCCGAGCAGCCAGCGCCCTTCACGCCCCGGCACGATCTGCTGGCGGGCGAACCACGGCTTCACCAACCCCAGCATCAGCGCCACGAAGGCAACCACGCACAGCAGGTTGAGGCTGGCCGGCAGCCATCCGCTGGCCTGTGCAGCCGCCACGATCAGCGCCAGCAGGCACCATGCGGTGGCATCGCCCAATGCCGCGCAGGCAATCGCGGTCTGCCCCAGCGGCGTCTGCGTGATACCGCGGTCGGCAAGGATGCGCAGCAACACAGGGAAGGCCGTGATGCTCATCGATATGCCAACGAAAAGTGCGAATGCGGTGAAGCCCACGCCCTGCGGGCCGTGCTGCGGATACAGCCAGATTGCGAGGGCGACGCCGAGCACGAACGGCACCGCGATGCCGGCATGACTGACCGTGAAGGCAAAACACCGGCGCCCGCGCAGCGCCGCCAGGTCCAGCTCGGCACCGGCCACCAGCAGGAACATCAGCACACCCAGCTGGCTGAGCATGCCCAGCGGGCCCAGCGAACTGACCGGGAACAAGGCACCATGCAGCTGCGGCAACAGGCTGCCAAGGACCAGCGGCCCCATCATCAGGCCGGCGGCCATCTCGCCGATCACCGCCGGCTGGCCAAAGCGCTTGAGCAGCGCACCTGCGCCCTTGGCCACCAGCAGCAGCACCAGCAGCTGCAGCAGGAACAGGCCCAGCGGTGACGCCAGATGCTGCGCCCAGCTGCCTTCGGCAGCAACCGTGGCACGCGCGACCTCGGGCGCCGCCGGCCCGGCATAGCGCGCCAGCAGCACGCCGGCCAGCAGCGGGACACCGGCCCAGGCCAGATAACGCCATCCCCATTTCGTGGGCCGCATGCCGCCGCTCGCCTGTACGTCCATGAACATTCCCCAATGCGCAGGGGGCGATCATACAAAAAGGGGACGGAGGGGATTAAGTCGTTTGTGCCACTAACAACTTAATCCCCTCCGTCCCCTTTTCGAGGCTTACGCCAGTGCCTGCTCGTGCACGCCGGCGATCGCGCGGCCGGAAGGGTCGGCCGCCGCCGCAAAGCTGGCGTCCCAGGCAATGGCCGCCGGCGACGAACAGGCAATCGACTTGCCGCCCGGCACGGTCTCGGCGGCCGCGCGGCTCGGGAAGAACTGCTCGAACAGGTGGCGGTAGTGGTACGCCTCCTTGGTCTGCGGCGGGTTGTGCGGGAAGCGCTTGTCGGCGGCCGCCAGCACACGGTCGCTCACCTGCGCTTCGGCATGCGCCTTCAGCCCGTCGATCCAGCCGTAGCCGACGCCATCGCTGAACTGCTCCTTCTGGCGCCACAGGATGCTGTCCGGCAGGTAGCCATCGAACGCCTCGCGCAGCACCGCCTTCTCGATGCGACGGCCACCGAACCCGGCACTGACCATCTTGTGCGCGGCATCGAAGCGCATCGCCACGTCGAGGAACTCACGATCCAGGAACGGCACGCGCGGCTCCACGCCCCAGGCCATCATCGACTTGTTGGCACGCAGGCAATCGTAGTTGTGCAGGGCGTCGAGCTTGCGTACCAGCTCATCGTGGAACTCACGCGCGTCCGGCGCCTTGTGGAAGTACAGGTAGCCACCGAAGATCTCGTCGCTGCCCTCGCCGGACAGCACCATCTTCACCCCCATCGCCTTGATCCGTCGCGCCAGCAGGAACATCGGCGTCGATGCACGGATGGTGGTGACGTCGTAGGTCTCGATGTGGCGGATCACTTCCGGCAGTGCATCCAGGCCTTCCTCGAAGGTGTATTCGAAGCCGTGGTGCACGGTGCCGAGTGCCTCGGCGGCGATCGCGGCGGCGGCCAGATCAGGCGAGCCCTTCAAACCGATCGCGAACGAATGCAGCCGCGGCCACCAGGCTTCGGTCTGCCCACCATCCTCGATGCGGCGACGCGCGTAGCGTGCGGCAACTGCCGCCACCAGCGACGAATCCAGGCCACCGGACAGCAACACGCCGTACGGCACATCGCTCATCAGCTGGCGTTCCACCGCATGCTCGAACGCCTGGCGCAGTTCGGCCAGATCGGCCTGGCGGCCCTGCACGTCGGCATAGTCGCGCCACGGCTGCTGGTAGTAGCGCACCAGCTCACCACGGGCACTGTCGAAATAGTGGCCCGGCGGGAACTGCGCGACGTCGGCACAGGTATCGACCAGCGCCTTCATTTCCGAGGCCACGCGCAGGCGCCCCTGGGCATCGTGGCCCCAGTACAACGGCACCACGCCAACCGGATCCCGCGCCACCAGCACGCGTCCGGCAGCACGATCCCACAGGGCGAAGGCGAAGATGCCGTTGAGCTGCTCCAGCCACTGCGCCGGCGATCCGCCCTGGCGGTACAGCGCGTTGATCACTTCACAGTCCGAACCGGTCTGGAAGTCGTAGGCGGTAGTCAGTGCGGCCTTCAGTTGCTGGTGGTTGTAGATTTCGCCGTTGACCGCCAGCGCCAGCTGGCCATCGGCCGACAGCAGCGGCTGCGAACCACCGGCCGGGTCGACGATGGCCAACCGCTCGTGGACCAGCAGCGCGCCTTCGTCGAGGTACACGCCGCTCCAGTCCGGGCCACGGTGGCGCTGGCGCTGCGACAGTTCCAGCGCATGGCGGCGCAGGGCCGGAAGATCGTCACCGGCCTGCAGGCCGAAGATTCCGAAGATCGAACACATGGGGGAGCTCCTGTTGGGGAATTTCACGGGTGGGAAGGTGTTCGACCGGGCATCCAGGCCCGGGTGGGCGGCGCCCGGGCACAAAAAAACCCGCATCGGCTGATGCGGGTTTTCTGGTGTCCGGGCGTGTGTTGCTGTCTATCTACCCAGGGCGCAGTCCCGCATCGGCCGCGCACGATTATTCGCGCGCAGATTATTGCGGTTGTTGTTATTGACGGCGGTGGCCAGGCGGATCGACATGGCATCGACCCTACCCCGGTTTCCGGCGCGGCGCAACAGTTGCGTCGGCAACCACGCCTGAGGCGCATAATGGCGCGCCCTGAACCGGTGTAACAGGAATGCAACACTGCAATGGACGCATCGGGGCACTGGCCGCCCTGCTCTGCCTGGGCCTGGCGGCCTGCCAGACCCTGCCCCCGCCTTCTACGCTGCCGCAATCCCAGCGGCAGGCATTGGAACAACGCGGCACCGACGGCAGCTTCGAGGGTGCCTTCGATACCGCGCAAACCTTCGAGCGCTTCAACGATCCGCGCGCCATCGCCTACTACGAGCGTGCCGCAGCGGTCGCCCCCTGGACCTTCCACAACACCAAGGCGGAAGAAGCACTGGGCCGGATCTGGATCTCCGGCACGCTGCGCCATGCCGACAGCCCCCACATCAACCCGGCACCGGTGCTGCGCGAATCCTGGCGACGTGGCGAACGCGCCTATCTGGCGGCGGCCTACCACGGCAATCCCTATGCGTTCTACGAACTCGCCAAGGCCTATCGTCAGCGTGGCGACGCGCAACAGGCGCTGCGCTGGGACCTGCGCGAAATGATCTACAAGCGATACCCGAGTTCGTCGTCGCGACTGCCGGATGCGGTGGCCGCACAGGATGACACCGTGCATCCGCGGGTTGCGCAGATCCAGCGCCGTGCCGAGCGTGGCGATGCCGAAGCGCAGGTAGACCTGGGCGCGCTGCTGGAGGGGGGCATGGGACTGCCGCGCGATCCGGCGCGTGCGCTGCAGCTGTACCAGCGCGCTGGCGAGAAGGGCAATGTTTTCGGCCAGTACTTCGCCGGGCTGCTGCTGGGCCGCAGCGCGCCGGGGGTGGAGAAGGACACCGAGGCGGCGGCGCGCTGGTTTGCCAAGGCCGAGGCGCAGCGCTTCTACATGGCGGCGCCGAGTTACTGGAAGAAAGCGGTCGAGCCGCCGTTCTTCCTCTTTTCGGAATAGTGGAGCCGAGCCATGCTCGGCTGCTTCTGCCGGTAGACATCAGCCGAACATGGCTCGGCTCTACAGAGATGTAGCTCCGGCGGGGGGCGTGCCGACCAACGGTCGGCACCCACCGTCGCAGGCTCACACCAGCAGCCGTTCCACCAGCCGCTGGTACAGCCCCGGCAACGCTTCCAGATCGTCCACGCGCACGTTCTCGTCCACCTGATGGATGCTGGCGTTCACCGGCCCCACTTCGATGCACTGCGCACCCAGCGGCGCGATGAAGCGGGCATCGGACGTGCCGCCGCCGGTGCTTTCTTCCGGGGCACGGCTGATGTGCTCGGCCAGCACTGCACGGGCGGTGGCGCGCAGCGTGCCTTCCGGGGTGTAGAACGGCTCACCGCTGCGGTGCCACTTCAGCGTGTACTGCAGGCCATGCCGGTCCAGCAGTGCGGTGATCTCCGCCTCCAGCTTCGGCGCATCCCAGTGCGGGTTGTAGCGGATGTTGAAATCCACTTCGAGCTCGCCGGGAATCACGTTGTTGGCACCGGTGCCGGCGTGGATGTTGGAGATCTGCAGGCTGGTCGGCGGAAAGCTCTCGTAGCCTTCGTCCCAGCGCCGTGCACTCAGTTCGGCCAGGGCCGGAGCCGCCTGGTGAATCGGGTTGCGTGCCTTTTCCGGATACGCCACGTGGCCCTGCACGCCCTGCACGCGCACCTTGGCCGACAGGCTGCCACGACGCCCCACGCGCAGCAGGTCGCCCAGGATCGCGGTCGATGACGGCTCACCGGTGATGCACCAGTCGATGCGCTGGCCGCGTTCGGCGAACAACCGTGCGACGTGGCGCACGCCATCGATGGCGTCGCCCTCCTCGTCGCTGGTCAGCAGCACCGCCAGCGTACCGGGGTGATCGGGATGCGCGGCGACGAACTGCTCGGCGGCGACCACGAACGCGGCCACGCTGCCCTTCATGTCGGCGGCGCCACGGCCATACAGCACGCCATCGCGGATCTGCGGCGTGAACGGGTCGCTGGTCCAGGCCTCGCGCGGACCCGTCGGCACCACGTCGGTATGGCCCAGCAGTACCAGTACCGGCGCGCCCTGGCCGTGGGTCGCCCACAGGTTGTCGACCTCGCCCAGGCGCAGGTGATCGCACTGGAATCCGGCCTGCTTCAGGCGTGCCGCCAGCAGTGCCTGGCAGCCAGCATCATCCGGCGTCACCGAGGGTCGTGCGATCAGTTCGCAGGTCAGGTCGAGGACCGCGCTCATGCGTCACCCACGCCGAAGCGGGCCTTGAAGCCGTTGTCACTGAAACCCTGGCTGACCGTGCCGTCGGCGGTGACCACCAGCGGGCGCTTGATCAGCTGCGGGTACTCGCGCAGCAGCAGCTTCCATTCGGCCTCGGAATCGGCGGCCTTGCGGTTGTCCGGCAACTGCCGCCAGGTGGTGGACGACTTGTTCACCATCGCCGCCAGGCCACCCAGCTGCGCTGCCCACGCCAGCAGGGTTTCCGGACTGGGTTTGTTGTCGCGGTAGTCGACGAAGGTGTACGGCACGCCGAAGCGGTCCAGCCACTTGGTCGCCTTCTTGCAGGTATCGCAGTTCTTCAAACCGTAGACAGTGGTGCTCATGGCCATCTGTGATGCTGGAAAACAGAGGGCCAGAATCTCACAACAGGCGCTCGGACACGACCCGGAACGGCACCCGTGGCAGCAGGAAGGCCAGCCCCTCGGTCAGGTTCACACCCAGCGCCTGCAGGCGCGGGCACTGCAGCTCGCCTTCAAGCTGCAGCGGCTGCAGGCGGTCGATCTCGACCGGCAGCGCGATACGGGTGCTGGCCCAGCGACAGTCGCAGGTACGGGCGATGGCCTCGTCCTGGCAGGTGAGGAAACGCAGGAGGGCCTGATGGCCACCGAAAGCCGCCGTCCATGCCGCGTCCTCCCAGCCCGCAGCAGCCTGCCACTGCAGGTACAGCTCCGGCGCACTGCCCTGCCCGCCTTCGATCCGGGTATTCCCACGGCCATCGGTGCGCACCGCATGTTCGAAGCGGGTGGAAAGATGCGGCTGCATGGCATCGCTGAAGGCACGCGCGCCGGCGACGAAGGGCAGCTGGTCCATCACGTTGCGGTCGAACAGCACCACCGGTGTCCCGTCCGGAGCGTCGTCACGACGCAGGTACCAGCGCCAGTTGCTCTGCCTTGGAGACGGCATCAGGGAGCGCAGCGGTCCGGCCAACGCCGGCCCGAAGTGGCCGTGACGGTAGCTGAGGATGGTGTAAGGCGTACGTCCGGCATGGACCACGTAATGATGGCCCGGCGGTGGCGATGGTGCGTGGCGCACATCGACCCACCAGCTCACGTAGACCACATCGCGCACATCGCTGACCATCGCCGGCATCGGCCAGCGCCGCGACAGTGCGCGGCGCAGCCGGGTCCAGCGCGGGGCGTGCAGCAGGCGCGGCAGCATCCGCCCGAACAGGGTGTCGGACGGATGCCGGTAGATCGCGGACTGCGCCAGATCCTCCGGCGCAGCCACCTTCAGTCGGCCAGGCCGCGCAGCAGGTCGTTGACGCTGGTCTTGCTGCGGGTCTTGGCATCAACCTGCTTGACGATCACCGCGCAGTACAGCGAATGGGTACCGTCCTTGCTCGGCAGCGAGCCGGACACCACCACGCTGTACGGCGGGATGTAGCCGTAGGTGATTTCGCCGGTGGCACGGTTGTAGATGCGGGTGCTCTGGCTGAGGAACACGCCCATGCCGATCACGCTGTGGTGACCGACCACCACGCCTTCCACCACCTCCGAACGGGCACCGATGAAGCAGTGGTCCTCGATGATGGTCGGGCTGGCCTGCAGCGGCTCCAGCACGCCGCCGATGCCGGCGCCACCGGACAGGTGGCAGTGCTGGCCGATCTGCGCGCACGAACCGACGGTGGCCCAGGTGTCGACCATGGTGCCTTCGCCGACGTAGGCGCCGATGTTGGTGAAGCTCGGCATCAGCACCACGTCCTTGCCGAAGTAGGTACCGCGGCGGGCGATCGCGCCCGGCACCACGCGCACGCCGCCGCGGCGGAACTTCGCTTCGTCATAACCGGCGAAGCGCGATTCGACCTTGTCCCAGAACGGCGCCGGGCGCGCATCGACCACCGCCATGTCGTTGACGCGGAAATACAGCAGCACGGCCTTCTTCAGCCACTCGTTGACCTTCCAGCCACCCTGGCCATCCGGCTCGGCGACGCGGAACTCACCGCTCTCCAGGCCGTCGATCACGCGGTTGACCAGCGGCTTGGTCGAGCCTTCCAGCTCGTGCAGGGTCAAGGTGGCACGGCGCTCGAAGGCACTCTCGATACCAAACTTCAGCTCTTCCACACCCGGTGCCGACGGCTTGCGCAGCGACTTGCGGGCGATGGTTTCGGCGCGGACGGCTTCGGCGCTCCTGGCCGGTGCCTTCTTCGCTGCAGCCGCTTTCTTCGCCGGGGCCTTCACCGCAGCGGCCTTCTTCGGCGCAGTGGTCTTCTTCGCGGCCGGTGCGGCGGCAGCAGGTTTCCGGGCCGCTGCGCTCTTGGGGGTCGCGGCGGTCTTCTTGGCGGGCTTGGTGGCCATCAGGCGGGGTCTCCGGCGTTTCGATCAGGGTCCAGGCAGGCCAGCATCGCGTCATGCAACTGCTGCCGGGCAGGTTCAGTCAGGGGGAGGTCGTGTTCGTCACTGATCACGAAGGTGTCTTCGGCGCGTTCGCCGAACGTGGCAATGCGCGCATCATGCACGCGCAGGCCCTGGTTGCGCAGCACGAACGCCACATCGGCCAGCAGGCCGGGGCGGTCGGGAGCGACCAGGGCGAAACGGGTTGCACCCGGCTCATCGCGGAATTCGATGCGCGGGGCAAAGCGGAAGTGCCGCAGCTGCCGTGGCACCACCCGGCGTGACGGCCGCAGGCGCGACAGGTCACCACTGAGTGCCTCGCGCAGCGCCGCTTCCAGATTGGCACTGCTGCCATCGGCGAAGGTATCGGCCGGGTTCACTTCGAAGGTATCGAAGATGGTATCGGCCGGGCCGTCCAGCACGCGTGCGCGGTGGATGCCGTAGCCCTTGCGGTCCAGCGTCATCACGATGGCGGCAAACAGGCCGTCGCGGTCCGGCGAATGCACGAATACTTCCAGCGCGGGGTCGTCGACGCTGATCCGGCGTACCTTCACCAGCGCCTGGCCCTGCTTCACCGGCACCAGCGCGGCGGCCTGCCAGGCCAGCTGCTCCGGGCGCAGGCGGATGAAGCCCTCATCCGGCATCACCGCGAACTGGCGGTCGATGGTGGCATCGTCGTAACCCCGCTCGCGCACCAGCGCGCGCACGCTGTCACGCGCCTCGGCCACGCGCTCGGCTGCCGGCACCGGGTGTTCCAGCCCCTCGCGCAGCGCGCGCCGGGTGGCGAAGTACAGGTCGGCCAGCAGGCGGTCCTTCCAGGCATTCCACAGCTTCGGGCTGGTGCCGGCGATGTCGGCGCAGGTCAGCAGGTACAGGTAGTCCAGGCGGTCGCGGCTGCCGACCAGGGTGGCGAAGCGATGGATCACCTCCGGGTCGGCGATGTCCTGCTTCTGCGCGGTCACCGACATGCGCAGGTGCTGTTCGACCAGCCACGCCACCAGTTCGGTGTCGGACGTGCTCAGCGCATGCGCCTGGCAGAACGCGCGCGCATCGACCGCGCCCAGCTCCGAATGGTCGCCGCCACGGCCCTTGGCGATGTCATGGAACAGGCCGGCCAGCAGCAGCAGCTCCGGCTTGCGCAGGCGTGGCCACACTTCATGCGCGATCGAGAAGCGCTCGTCGGCACGGCTGCTGGCGAACAGGCCGATGTTGCGCAGGACCATCAGCGTGTGCTGGTCGACGGTGTAGACATGGAACAGGTCGAACTGCATGCGCCCACTGACCTGGGCGAAGGCGGGAATCCACTGGCCAAGCACGCCCAGCCGTGCCATGCGCGAGAGCGTATCGACCGGGCGCTGGCCGCGCAGCAACGCCAGGAACTGCTCGCGCGCATCGGCGTCGGCCTGGTCGTAGGCCGGCAACAGCGGCAGCGCTTCAGCCAGCGCCCGCGCGGTCAGCGAATGCAGGCCGCGCACCTGCGGATTGTTGGCCCAGCTGGCAAACAGTGCGAACACCTGGCCGATATCGCCGCGCGGCCAGTCGGCTTCGTTGGCCGCCAGGTAGCCACGGCGCAGGGAAAAGCCCACGGTCAACGGCTCCGGCTGCGCCTCGCCGTCGAACTGCTCCTCGAAGCGCTGCAGCAGGCGGTCGCTGATCCGGCGCACCACCAGCGCGGCGCGGTAGAAGCCCTGCATCATCTTCTCGACACCGAGATTCTCGGCATCGTCTTCAAAGCCCAGGCGTGCAGCCAGGGTCTTCTGGTAATCGAAGCGCAACCGCTCTTCGGGGCGTCGCGCCACCAGGTGCAGGCCGAAACGCAGCCGCGCCAGCACCGCACGTTCGCGCTTCAGTGCTGCCGCTTCGTCGGCGCCCAGATGGCCGAGCCCGACCAGCGCCTCCAGGTCACGCACGCCGAAGGCACGCAGTGCCATCCAGCCCAGCGTGTTGAGATCGCGCAGGCCACCGGGGCCATCCTTCAGGTCCGGCTCCAGGTTGTCGGCGGTGTCGCCAAAACGCTGGTGGCGGTTGCGCAGCTCTTCCAGCTTGGCCAGGAAAAACGCGCGTGCCGGCCACAGTTCCCGATCGTCGATGGCCTCGCGCAGCGCGCGGCGTGCCGCATCATCGGCCAGGATCGGGCGCGCCTCGATCAGTGCAGTCAGCACGGTCTGGTCCGCCGCCGCCTCACGGCACTGCGGCGCCGAACGCACCGCATGGCTGACTGCGAGCCCGCAGTCCCACAGCAGTGCGAACAGGCGTGCCAGTGCGGATTCATGCGCCAACTGTGCCGGCGGATCACCGAACACCAGCAGGTCGATGTCCGATCGCGGGAACAGTTCACCGCGGCCATAGCCACCCACCGCGAACAACGACAGCCCGCTATCGGCGGCCAGGCAACGCTGCCACGCCAGGCGGATCAGATGGTCGGCGGCGCGCGCGCGCAGCGCCAGCAGGCGCTCGATGTTGTCGCCCTGGTCGAAGCGGCGGTACAGGCGCGCGTCGGCCTGCTGCAGCGCCTGGCGCGCGGCAGCAGCCCAGTCCGGGTCGTTGAGCGACGCGGCCGGCGTGTCCAGCAGCGAACTCGCCGGCAGCATCCTCAGGAGACCTGCGACTCGCCCGGCGACAGGGTCAGCACGTCCACGCCGGTCTCGGTGACCGCGATCATGTGCTCCCACTGTGCCGACAGCTTGCGGTCCTTGGTCACCACGGTCCAGCCATCCGGCAGCACCTTGTTGTAGCGGGTGCCCTCGTTGATCATCGGCTCGATGGTGAAGGTCATGCCCGGCTGCAGCACCAGGCCCTGGCCCGGGCGGCCGTAATGCACCACCTGCGGCTCATCGTGGTAGACCTTGCCGATGCCGTGGCCGCAGTACTCGCGCACCACGCTGAAACGCTCGCCTTCGGCATAGCTCTGGATGGCATGGCCGATGTCGCCCAGCGTGGCACCCGGGCGTACCGCGCGGATGCCGCGCCACATGGCTTCGTAGGTGGTTTCCACCAGGCGGCGGGCCATCACCGACGGCGTGCCGACGAAGTACATGCGGCTGGTGTCGCCGTGCCAGCCATCCTTGATGACGGTGACGTCGATGTTGATGATGTCGCCATCCTTGAGCACCTTCCCTTCGCTGGGGATGCCATGGCAGATGACGTTGTTGACCGAGGTGCACACGGTCTTCGGGAAGCCGCGGTAGCCGACGTTGGCCGGAAGGGCGCCCTGCACGTTCACGATGTGGTCGTGGCAGATGCGGTCCAGTTCCTCGGTGGTGACACCGGGCTTGACGTGGGGGGTGACGATGTCGAGCACTTCGCTGGCCAGGCGGCCAGCGATTCGCATCATCTCGATTTCCTGCGGGGTTTTCAGATTCACGCTCATGGCCGCCATTATCGCCGATCCGGCCACAATCTGAACGAACGCCACCCAACTGGCGATCCGGGCCATGCACGGTTCCGGCAAGGAAAGTGAAAGCGTGACCCCCGCCACCCTTTCGCCTCCTCATTTATCACGGAATACAGACACTTACGCCACCTAAGCTGGGGTCACCGTCGCCGAAGCGGTGCCGAACGTGCCGCCTTCGCCTTGTTCAACGGACCTTCGGGTCAGGGAGGTTGTCCATGCGATCCGCGCTTCGTTCCCCGCTTGCCTGGGCTTTGACCGGGGTTCTGCTGTCCAGCCCGGCCCTGGCCGCAGACACCACCACCTTCAATGTCACCCTGGTGGTCACCAAGGCCTGCACCATCACCGCCGCGGCGGCCACCAACGTCGACTTCGGCACCGCCGCCTCGACCACGGCGACCCCCACCCTGGGCCAGGGCACGGTCACCGCCCAGTGCTCGGCACTGACCCCGTACACGATTTCACTGAATGCAGGTGCCAACGCCAGCACCGCCAATGACGTCACCACCCGCCGGATGAAGAACACCAACGCCGCGGTGACCGCCAACAACTACGTCGGCTACCAGCTCTACCAGGACGCCGCACACACCCTGGTCTGGGGTGCCACCTCCGGCACCAACACCCAGGCTGGCATCGGCACCGGGCTGGCCGTGCCCTACATCGTCTACGGCCAGATCCTGAACCTCAGTACGAACAACCCGGCGACCGGCAACTACCTGGATACGGTTACCGCCACGATCACCTATTGATGGAGCACGCCCGCATGGCCCGACCCCGCCCGTGGCGCGCCACCGGCGTGGCGCTGCTCGTCCTGAGCCTGGTACTCGCCGCCCCGGTCGAAGCCACCAGCCTGCAGGTCGCCCCGACCAGCCTGCAGCTGGAAGCGCGCCAGCGCGCCGGCGAGCTTTGGCTGACCAACAGCGGCACCTCGCCGGTGAAGCTGCAGGTGCGGGTGTTCCGCTGGGTGCAGCAGGACGGGCAGGAACAACTGTTGCCCACCGATGGGCTGGTGGTCACCCCGCCGATGCAGGAACTGGCTGCCGGACAGCAGCAGCTGGTCCGGGTGATGCGTCCGGACAGGACGCCACCGCCTGCACAGCAGCATTACCGATTGATCGTCGACGAGGTGCCCGATCTGGCCACCCGTGCCGAAGGGATGCAGTTCGTGCTGCGCTATTCGATACCGGTGTTCGTGCAGCCCGCCGCCGGCAAGCTTGCGCCGCAGCTGCAGGCCCGCCTGGTGCAGTTGCCCGATGGCCGCAACGGCGTCGAGGTGGCCAACGCGGGCAACAGCTATGCGCAGATCGCCGATCTCGCGCTGGGTAGTGCCACGCGCCCGCGCATCGTGCATCCCGGACTGCTGGGATACGTGCTGCCCGGGCAGGTGATGCGCTGGCCGATCGAGCGCACGGCGATCGACCGCGACAACGACCAGATCACGGCCAAGCTCAATGGCGAGTCGGAACAGACGCCGCTGTCGCCTCCATCGGCTCGCTGAGGCGTTGATGGGTGCGCTGCTTGCTGCCCTGGCTCCTGCGGCGATCCAAGCCGCCGATGTGTCCGGTGCAGCGGCCACCACCGCCGCCGATGTATCAGGCATCTCCGCCGATGCGATCCTGCCACCGCCCACACCATTGACCGCCAACCAGACGCTGTACCTGGACGTGGCGCTCAACAGCACCCCACGCGGCCTGATGCCTTTCATCGAGAACCGTGGCCGCCTGCAGGCCAGCCCCGACGTGCTGCGCCAGCTCGGCTTCAACGCCAACGGCGATGCACCGGTGTACCTGGACCAGATCAGCGGCGCGGTGGTGCGCTATGACGCACGCCTGCAGACCCTGGCGCTGGACGTGCCGCTGGACCAGCTGACCCTGCCGACTACCGTGCTCAGTCGCCCGCAGACGCGCGCCCCTGCAGGCAGTGCCTCACCCGGACTGCTGCTCAACTATGACGTGTATGGCAGCCGGGTGGATACGCTCGGCAACCTCAGCCTGAGCTCGGAACTGCGCCTGTTCGGCGTCGGCAACGGCACCTTCGAAAACACCGCGGTCAGCCGACGCTACCAGCAGCCCGGCGATCGTCGCTGGCGCGGTGAGAGCGTGCGCCTGGATACGCGCTGGAGCCTGGATTTCCCCGACAAGGCGATGACGCTGGAGGTCGGCGATTTCTACAGCGGCTTCGTCGACTGGACCCGCCCGGTGCGCCTGGGCGGCCTGCAGATCGGCCGCAACTACGGCCTGCAGCCGTATCGCGTGCTCACTCCCACGCCCAGCTTCCTCGGCCAGGCCGTGGTGCCCTCCACCGTCGAGCTGTATGTCGACGGCCTGCGCCAGTACAGCGGCCAGGTCCCGGTCGGCCCGTTCCAGCTGGCCGCGCAGCCAGGCATCAGCGGCACCGGCAACGCACAGGTCGTGGTCACCGACGCATTCGGCCGCATGCAGACACTGGATTTCAGTTTCTATGGCACCCAGCAACTGCTGGCCAAGGGACTGTCCGACTGGTCGGTCGGCGTCGGCCACCTGCGCCAGGACTTCGGCCAGCGCTCCTTCGCCTACGACGATCGCACCGTGGCCAGTGCCAGCTGGCGCGGCGGCATCAGCGATACCTTCACCGGTGAAGCGCATGCCGAGGGCGGAGGTGGCCTGGCCCAGGCCGGCATCGGCGGCTGGTGGCTGCTGGGCGGCGCCGGCGTGTTCAACGCGGCCTACGCGCACAGCAACCATCACGGCCTGCAGGGCGGGCAGTGGGCACTGGGTTACAGCTGGAACAACCGCCGTCTCAACGTCAACCTGCGCAGCGTGCGCAGCCACGGCGACTACCGTGACCTCGGCGCGCTGCAGGGCAACCTGCCGCCGAGCATCAGCGAACAGGCCACGGTCGGGCTCGATCTGCTGCGGCTGGGCACGCTCAGCGCCAGCTACCTGCGCCTGCGCTACCCCGATGGCGAAGACAACCGCTATGCCAGCCTGTTCTGGTCGCGCACCTGGAGCCAGCGCTGGTCGGCCTACCTGTCGGTGAACCAGAACCTGGACCAGAGTGATGATCGCAGCATCTATCTGTCGGTGACCGCCAGCCTGGGCAACAACCGCCAGGCCAGCCTGTCCAGCCAGCGCAACGGCGACAGCCAGACCTGGGTGGCCGACGTCACCCAGCCGGTGCCCGGTGATGGGAGTGCAGGCGGCATCGGCTGGCGCGCGCAGGTGCGCCACGGCGAGGACGGCAACGGCGGCCTGGCCGAAGTCGGCATCCTCAATGACATCGGCCGCTATTCGTTCGGCGCCTCGCGCCAGGGCGGGCTCAACTATGCCTACGGCAGCGCCAGTGGCAGCCTGGTCTGGATGAGCGGGCACGCGTTCGCCACCCGCGAGGTCTCGGACGCGTTCGCGGTGATCAGCACCAACGGCGTCGGCGGCGTGCCGGTGCGTCTGGAGAACCGCCTGATCGGCGTCACCGATGATCGTGGCCTGTTGCTGGTCAGCCCGCTGCTGTCCTGGCAGCGCAACCGGGTCTCGATCGACACCCTGGACCTGCCCGAGGAGATGCGTGCCGACCGCATCGAGGACTGGGTGACGCCGCGCCAGCGCGCCGGTACCCACGTGACATTCCAGTTGCGCTCACGTCCCTCTCTGAGCCTGACGCTTCAGAGCATGGACGGGCAGCCACTGGAAGTGGGCAGCGAAGTGCAGCTGCCCGATGGACGCCAGGCCACGGTGGGCTATGACGGCCTGCTGTACCTGGAAGACATCGCTGCCGGCAGCGTGCTGTACATCACCACCAGCCGCGGCCAGTGCCGGGTGAAGGTACCCGACCAGCCCAAGGTGGTGGCGTCTGGCGCCCGGCCGAAGCCGGCACCGCTGCAGTGCATTCCGGAGGTCGCGCCGTGAGGGTGCTGCTGCTCGGCGTGCTGCTGGTCGCCGGCCTGCTCGCGGCACTGCCGGCCCGGGCGACAGCGGTCTGCACGGCAATCGCGAACCCGACCCTGCCATTCGGCAACATCAACAGCAACGCTCCCGGCCCTACAGCGGCAACGCTGAACATCACGGTGACCTGCACCACCGCCGCACTGAGCCTGCTGGCCACCACCGGCGTCCGCGTCTGCGTGGGTATCGGCGCCGGCAGTGGCGGCGGCAGCAGCTCCACCTTCCGCACGATGTCCACCTCCACCAGCGACACCATGAACTTCCAGTTGTACAACACCGCCAGCTACAGCCAGGCCACCGGCCTGGTGCCGCGCGGCACGCCACCCGCGCAGGAACTGACCATGAGCTACAGCGTGCCGCTGCTGACCGGCGGCAGCGGTGCGCAGTCCGTGCAATTGTTCGCGCAGATCCCTGCCAACCAGATCCTCGCTTCGGGTGCCTACAGCAGCACCTTCAGCGGCGCCAACGTGGTGCTTACCTGGGCCTGGAACGAAGTCCTGCTCGGCACCGCCACCGTGCCGGCCACCTGCAACGGCGGCGCGACCGGCACCAACAGCGCCAGTGGGGCTTTCAGCTTCACCGCCACTGCCAACGTGCTGCCGCAATGCGGCAGCTACGTCACCACCAGCATGGACTTCGGCAACGTCACCGGCAGCATTCCCGCCAACATCGACCGGACCGCCACGCTCACGCTGACCTGCCTGAAGAACACTGCCTACCAGATCAGCCTCAACAATGGCCAGAACAACCCCGGCGCCTCCACCACCCGGCGCATGGCCACCACCATTGGCAGCGGCACCTACTACCTCCCCTATGAGCTGTACCGCGATGCCGCGCGCAGCCTGCGCTGGGGTAGTACCCTCAACGTCGATACCGTTGGTGGCACCGGAAGTGGCAGCGCGCAGCAGCTGACCATCTATGGCCGGGTGCCGCCGGTCACCGGCCAGCCCGCGGCCGGTACCTACAACGATCTGGTGCAGGTGACGATCACCTATTGAGTCCCCTGTGGAGCCGAGCCCATGCTCGGCTTCATTTTCTGGCATCCGGCAAGCCGAGCATGGGCTAGGCTCTACAGTTCCGGCGCATCCTGCCGATACCGCGCAACGGGTCCTACAGCACGGTGGATGGCAGGTGGTTCGCGCACTTCTGATCGGGGCGATGCTGGTCGCCAGTACGCCCGCGTGGGCCGATCCGGGCAGTACACCCCTGCAGATCCGGCTGACCGTGGTCGAGGGCTGCAGCGGTGATGCCGGCAACACCCGATGCGCGGCACCGCACAAGCGCAGCGACGCGCCCGAGCTTCCGCAACAGATCCGCGATCTCGCGCCGCCGGCCGACAGCGACGACGCGGCGCCCGCCGTGACCGTCATCTACTGATGCGTACCCTGCTGAGCCTGCTGGTACTGCTGCTGGCGCTGCCCGCGTCGGCGCTGGACCTGGTGCCGACCACCCTGCAGCTGCCAGCCGAAGGGGGACACAGCGAGCTGTGGCTGTACAACCCCGGTCCCGGCCGCTGGCAGGGCGAGGTTCGGATCCTGGCCTGGGAACAGCAGGCCGACGCGGAAAAGCTGCGGCCCAGCGACCAGATCCTGGCCAGCCCTGCCCGGCTCGACCTCCCGCCCGGCACCCGCCAACGCATCTGGCTGCTGCCCCGGGACAGGTCGCCCATTGCCGTCGAGCAGGCCTACCGGGTGCTTCTGGCTCCCACTGAACCGGACCTGCCACGGTACTCACTGCCCTTGTTCAGGGGACACGCCGTGCCCCTGGCGTGGCCGGAGCTGCATGCCGGGATCGAACCCGGTACGTCACATCCCTTTCTGCGATTGAGCAACGCAGGTACCGTACACGCCCGCCTGCACGATCTTGCGTTCGTCGCCGACGATGGCCGCCGCACCCTGCTGCTGCCGGGACTGGCCGGCTACCTGCTGGCGGGCCGGGAACGCCGCTGGGCCCTCCCCGCCCATGCCGACGGCTATGCCCGTGGCCATTTCCAGGCCCGGCTGCAGGACGGCCGCGTGGTCGATCTGACCGTGCCGGACCCGGCAATTGCAGCGAGCGCACCGAGCGGGCTATAATCGACCGGATTCCTGCCGCCTGCGTGCGCGGGAGACCGTCCACACCGGACGTCACCGGTGAATCCACACCTGCTGCCCCCATCCGTGCCGGGGTGCTCCGCAAGGAGTTCGGCCACGGAGGCAACAGGGAAGCCCAACCCCGGAACCGATCGCGCTTCCACGCGTCCCGCATACCTATCCCCGCGGGCGGAATCGCTGGTTCCATATCAGGAGTATTGCAATGCCCCAGGTCACCATGCGTCAGATGCTGGAAGCCGGCGTCCACTTCGGCCACCAGACCCGCTACTGGAACCCGAAGATGGCTCCGTACATCTTCGGCGCCCGCGGCAAGATCCACATCATCAACCTGGAAAAGACCGTCCCGCTGTTCAACGACGCGATGAACTTCATCTCGTCGGTTGCCCAGAAGCGCGGCACCGTCCTGTTCCTGGGCACCAAGCGCAGCGCCCGCGAAACCATCAAGGAAGAAGCCGAGCGTTGCGGCATGCCGTTCATGAACCAGCGTTGGCTGGGCGGCACCCTGACCAACTTCCGTACCGTCAAGCAGTCGGTTGCCCGCCTGAAGGAACTGGAAGCCGGTGAAACCGACGGCACCTTCGAGAAGCTGGTCAAGCACGAAGTGCTGGGCCTGCGTCGCGAGCGCGACAAGCTGGAAGCCTCGCTGGGCGGCATCAAGGACATGAACCGTCTGCCGGACGCCATCTTCGTGATCGACATCGGCCACGAAGACATCGCGATCAAGGAAGCCAAGAAGCTGGGCATCCCGGTCATCGCCGTGGTCGACACCAACTACAACCCGGAACTGGTGGACTACGCCATCCCGGGCAACGACGACGCCATCCGCGCTGTGCAGCTGTACGCCCGCGCCGCTGCCGACGCCGTGCTGGAAGGCAAGGCTGCTGCTCCGCACGCTGCTTCGGTGCGTGAGGAAGAGTTCGCTGAAGCCGCTGCTGAAGGCGAAGAGAAGCCGGCCCGCCGCGCTCCGGCCAAGAAGGCTGCCAAGAAGGGCGACGACGCCCAGGCCTGATCCAGGCCCCGGGGTGGACGCCCGGCATCCACCCTCCCTGCACGCAGCCTTTGGCGCGTGACAGGACCGTGTCACACGGGCCGGCCACCATGCCGGCCCAACCCCTTTCTTTCGTGAGGTAATCCCGTGGAAATCACTGCTTCCCTGGTCAAGGAACTGCGCGAGCGCACCGGCGCCGGCATGATGGAATGCAAGAAGGCTCTCACCGAAGCCAACGGCGACATCGACGCTGCTGCTGAAGCCATGCGCAAGTCCGGCGCCGCCAAGGCCGACAAGAAGGCTGACCGCGTGGCCGCCGAAGGCCGCCTGGGCCTGGCCCAGGATGGCGGCAAGGCCGTGCTGGTCGAAGTCAACTCGGAAACCGACTTCGTCGCCAACGATGACAACTTCAAGTCCTTCGTCAATGCCGTCGCCGCTGCCGCCCTGGCATCGGGCGCCACCGACGTCGAAGCCGTGAAGGCTGCCAAGCTGGCCGATGGCCGCACCGTTGAAGAAGCCCGCGCCACCGCCGTGCAGACCCTGGGTGAGAACATCCAGATCCGCCGCATGGTCAAGGTCGACACCACCGGCAACATCGGTGCCTACGTCCACACCAACGGCAAGGTTGGCGTACTGGTCGACCTGATCGGCGGCGACGTCGAGCTGGCCCGTGGCCTGGCGATGCACGTGGCTGCCCTGAAGCCGCCGCACAACAAGGCTTCGGACGTTCCGGCCGACTTCGTCGAAAAGGAAAAGGAAATCGAGCTGGCCAAGATGTCCGAAAAGGACAAGGCCAAGCCGGCCGAGATCCTGGAAAAGATCATCAGCGGCAAGATCAACAAGATCGTCAGCGACGTGACCCTGTACGGCCAGACCTACGTGCTGGGCGACACCACCGTCGAGCAGGTGGTCAAGGCCGCTGGCGCCGACGTGGCTGGCTTCAAGCTGCTGATCGTCGGCGAAGGCATCGAGAAGGTCGTGGAAGACTACGCCGCTGAAGTTGCCAAGGCGATGCAGGTCTGATTCCAGCCTTCCGGCTGCGAAGCGACCAGAAGGAGCCGCGGGAATCCGCGGCTCTTTTTTTATGCCCGGGACAATGGGAGGCTCATGCTCCAACTGTTGTTGCGCACACCGACGCCGCGCACACCGGCACCTTTGCGTTGCGCGCGAATCAAGCCGATACTCGGCGCAGGGAATCCACAGTCACATAGCAGGAACGAAAATCGCGGACTGTGATGCATTCCTAGGTATTCTTGTCCCAATGGAATTGAACGACCCGACATGCCTCCCGAGCTGACAGCTGCCCTGGCGCTCTGCCGCAACCTGCCTTCGCCACCCGGTATTGCCCTGCGCATCATCGAACTGGCACAGGACCCGGAAGCGGACATCGCCACCGCCGCCGACATCATCGCCATCGACATGGCGCTGAGCGCTCGCATGCTGCGCATCGCCAATTCGCCGCTGTACGCCAGTCGTCGCCGCATCGAGAACCTCGGCCAGGCACTGACCATGCTGGGCCTGAATGCCACGATCAGCCTTGCCCTGGGCTTCACCGTCACCCAGGGCCTGACCGGCGGCGCCGGTGCCGACCACGACCTGCGCCAGCGCGCGTGGAAGCGCAGCATTCTCAGCGCACTGGCCGCCAGCCAGCTGGGCCAGGCCCGCGGCCTGCGCCGCCTGGAGGAACTGATGCTGGCCGGGCTGCTGCAGGACCTGGGCGTGCTGTGCCTGGCCCAGGCCGAATCAGAGCGCTATCTGCCGCTGCTGCGCGAAGCCCGTGACAACACGGACCTGGTTGCCCGCGAGCGCGACGCGCTCGGCTGCAGCCACGCCGATGTCGGCGCCTGGGTGGCCGAGCAATGGGGCCTGCCGCGCTATCTGGTGGAGAGCATCAGCCACAGCGAGGACGACGACGCTGCCGATTCGCCGTTCCAGGCCTGCGTGCAGCTGTC
The DNA here is from genome assembly GCF_052045015.1 of Stenotrophomonas sp. 22692. Classification (NCBI taxonomy): domain Bacteria; kingdom Pseudomonadati; phylum Pseudomonadota; class Gammaproteobacteria; order Lysobacterales; family Lysobacteraceae; genus Stenotrophomonas; species Stenotrophomonas sp. 22692. The sequence goes on along the minus strand of NZ_JBQEMR010000024.1, from coordinate 9,333 downwards.
CGGCGCTGTCGCCGACATCTGGCTGGACGAAGATGCCGATGCCGCCCGCGAGCGCGCCCTGCACCAGGTACATGACCGGCTGGAACTCGACAGCGCCCGTTTCGACCAGGTGCTGACCCGCATCAGCGAGGCCCTGCCGGACATCGCCAGCCTGTTCGAGGCCGGGCTGAACTCGCCCTCGCGGGTCCGTGAGCTGATCGACCACGCGCAGGAGCTGGCCACCCTGCGCAACCTGCGCGAGCTGCAGGATGCCGACCAGGCGCGCCGCCGCGCCGACGAATTCGAGGCGCGGGCCAAGCGCCTGGCCGACCAGGCCCACCGCGACGCCCTGACCGGCGTGCTCAACCGCCGCCAGCTGGAGGCGGTGCTGGAGCAGGAGTTCCTGCGCGCCGGGCGCCAGGGCTGGCCGCTGTCGGTGGCCTTCATCGACCTGGACGACTTCAAGAAGATCAACGATGCCCACGGCCACCTGACCGGCGACGAGGTGCTGCGCGCCTTTGCCGGCAAGCTGCAGGGCCAGCTGCGCAACAGCGACACCGTGGCCCGCTTCGGCGGCGAGGAATTCGTCGCGCTGCTGCCCAATACCAGCGAAAGCGTGGCCTTGGACGTGATCCGCCGGGTACTGGCCAACATCGTCGCCACGCCGATGGCCGAGCTGGAGGGAGGTCCGTTGTTCGTCACCTTCTCCGCCGGCGTGGCCACCCAGGGCGGCTACGAGCGCTTTGCCGACGTGCAGGACCTGCTGCGTGCCGCCGACGATGTGCTGTACCGATCGAAGAACCTGGGCCGCAACCGGGTGATCGCCCGCTCCCCAGGCGCCCTCGGCCACGACAAGCTTTCAGCCACCGCCGGCGCCGAGCTGGGCTGAACGGGACGCCCCGCGTGACCGGGGCGGATGGCAGGATTTTGCGCCGCAGTGCACAAAACACTTTGGCCCGACGCCGCATGCGCGTAGAATCGCCCGCGATTTCCACGCACCCGAGGTCCCTATGTCCAAGCTCGCCTATCGCCGCATCCTTCTGAAACTATCCGGGGAGGCGCTGATGGGAGATGAGGACTACGGCATCGACCCGAAGATCATCAACCGCCTGGCCCGTGAGGTCATCGAAGCCCAGCAGGCAGGCGCCGAAGTTGCACTGGTGATCGGCGGCGGCAACATCTTCCGCGGCGCCGGCCTGGCCGCTGGCGGCATGGACCGGGTCACCGGCGACCAGATGGGCATGCTGGCCACGGTCATCAACGCTCTGGCCATGCAGGACGCCTTGGAAAAGCTGGGCGCCAAGGCCCGGGTGATGAGCGCGATCAAGATCAACGACGTGTGCGAGGACTACATCCGGCGCCGCGCCATCCGCCATCTGGAAAAGGGCCGCCTGGTGATCTTCGCCGCCGGCGTCGGCAGCCCGTTCTTCACCACCGACTCCGGTGCCGCCCTGCGCGCGATCGAGATCGGCGCCGACCTGCTGCTGAAGGCGACCAAGGTTGACGGCGTGTACGACAAGGACCCGAACAAGCACAGCGACGCGGTCCGCTTCGACAGCCTGAGCTACGACGAAGTGATCCGCCGTGGCCTGGAAGTGATGGATACCGCCGCCTTCGCACTGGCCCGCGACAGCGACCTGCCGATGCGTGTGTTCGACATGGGCCAGCCGGGCGAGCTGCTGAAGATCCTCAGCGGCGAGAACATCGGCACCCTGGTCCAGGGCCGAGACCCGGCCTGAGCCTGAGTGCCAGGCGAGCTCCGGGCCGATTCAGGCCCGGCAGCGTCCCGTATTCGCCTATAATCGCCCGATTCCAGTTACACCCAGGACCGGGCGATGCTCAACGACATCAAGAACAACGCGCAGACGCGCATGGCCAAGAGCATCGACGCTCTGAAGCACACCCTCACCTCGATCCGCACCGGCCGCGCCACCCCGGCCCTGCTGGACCGCGTCACGGTCAGCGCCTATGGCAACGCCAGCACCCCGCTGAACCAGGTCGCATCGATCTCCAACGCCGACGCCCACTCGCTGCTCGTCACGCCGTTCGACAAGAGCATGATCAAGGAGATCGAAAAGGGTCTCTACAACGCCGAGTTCACCCCGAACACGCTGGGCACCGCGATCCGCATCAACATGCCGCCGCCGACCGAAGAGCGCCGCAAGGAGCTGGTCAAGCAGGTGCAGAAGGAAGGGGAAGGCGCCAAGATCGCGATCCGCAACATCCGTCAGGACGCGAACAAGGAAATCGCCAAGCTGGTCAAGGACAAGGCGATCAGCGAAGACGAGAAGAAGCGCGGTGAAGACGACATCCAGAAGTTGACCGACACCCACATCAAGGACGTCGACAAGGTCGTTGCCGACAAGGAAAAAGAACTGCTGTCGGTCTGAAGTCGATGCCTTCAGTCCCGCCTCCGTTGCCGGCCGCCCTGCCCCGCCACATTGCCATCATCATGGATGGCAATGGGCGCTGGGCACAGCAGCGCCGTCGTCCGCGCGTGATCGGCCACCGGGCCGGCGCGCGTGCGGTCAACCGCACCATCGAGCGCTGCCTTGAGCTGGGTATTCCGGCGCTGACCCTGTTCGCGTTCTCCAGCGAAAACTGGGGCCGGCCGCAGGAAGAAGTCGATGCGTTGATGAAGCTGTTCCTCGGCGCGCTCGACCGCGAAGTGGACGAGTTGCATCGGCGTGGCGTGCGCGTGCGCTTCATCGGCGAGCGCGAACGCTTCGGCGCCGGGCTGGTCAGCCGCATGCAGCTGGCCGAGCAGCGCACCGCGGACAACAGCACCCTGACCCTGTCGATCGCCGCCAGCTACGGTGGCCGCCAGGACATCACCCGTGCCGCGCGCGCACTGGCCACCGAAGTCGCCGCCGGCCGCCTGCTGCCCGAACAGATCGACGAATCGCTGCTGGGCAGCCAGGTCGCCCTGGCCGACCTGCCGCCACCGGACCTGTTCATCCGCACCGGTGGCGACACCCGCATCAGCAACTTCCTGCTGTGGCAGCTGGCGTACACCGAGCTGTGGTTCACCGAGGCGCTGTGGCCGGACTTCGATCCCGCTCTGCTGCAGCAGGCGCTGGACGCCTATGGCAGCCGTGAGCGTCGTTTCGGCCTGACCAGCGCCCAGATCGCCGCACTGGCCACCGAGACTTCCAGCCCATGACCAAGACCCGAGTCCTTGCCGCGCTGATCATGGCGCCGGTCGCCATTGCCGCGATCCTGCTGCTGCCGACCCAATGGTTGGCAGCGGCGGCGGCGGCGGTGCTGCTGATCGGCCTGTGGGAGTGGCTGAAGCTGGCCGGCATCGAAGACACCCTCGCGCGCACCGTGCTGCTGGTGCTGAACCTGCTGCTGATGGTGCTGCTGGTCTGGGCCGATGGCAGCACGCTGGTGCTGTTCCAGATAACCACCCTGGCCGGCGTCGCCTGGTGGTTGGCGGCGCTGGTCTGGCTTCGCTTCTTCAATTTCGGCGCGCAACCGTCGGCACCCTCGCGCATCGTGAAGATGCTGGCCGGAACGCTGGCCATCGTTCCGGCCTGGGCCGCGCTGGTGCTGATCCATGCTGGCGGCGATCCGCCGGGCAAGCAGGGCCACCTGTGGCTACTGGCTGCCCTGGCACTGGTCTGGGCGGCCGATTCGGGCGCCTATTTCGCCGGCCGTCACTTCGGCAAGCACAAGCTGGCCCCGCGCATCAGCCCCAACAAGACATGGGAAGGCCTGTTCGGCGGCCTGCTGGCCGGTGTCGCCGTGGCCGTCGGCCTGGGCTGGCTGGCCGGCATCGATACCGCACATCTGCCGGGCCTGCTGATCACCTCGGTGGTGGCCGTGTTCGCCTCGGTACTGGGTGATTTGTTTGAAAGCCTGATCAAGCGTCACGCCGGCGCCAAGGACTCGGGCCACCTGATTCCGGGCCATGGCGGCGTGCTCGACCGTGTCGACGGCGTCTTGGCTGCAGTGCCGGTGTTCGCACTCGGCAAGGAAATCTTCGGGTTCTGACCATGAATGCTGTCGCAGACCTGCGCCGGGTCGCCGTGTTCGGCGCCACCGGCTCGATCGGTGCCTCCACGCTGGACGTGATCGCCCGCCACCCGCAGCGCTATCAGGCCACCGTGCTGGCCGCCGGCCGCCAGGTGCAGGCGCTGCTGGCGCTGTGCCGCCAGCACAAGCCCGCGCACGCGGTGATCGCCGACGCATCACTGTTCGCCGAGCTGCGCGACGGCCTGCGCGATGCGGGACTCGCCACCGAGGCGCATGCCGGCCATGCCGCGCTGGACCAGCTGGCCGCCAGCGATGCCTGCGACACCGTAGTCGCCGCCATCGTCGGTGCGGCCGGGCTGTCTTCCACCCTGGCCGCGGCCGCCGCGGGCAAGCGCATCCTGCTGGCCAACAAGGAATCGCTGGTGCTGGCCGGTGAGCTGCTGACCCGCACTGCCGAACGTGCCGGCGCCGAAATCATCCCGATCGACAGCGAACACAGCGCGATCTTCCAGTGCCTGCGCTCGCGCGACGCCAGCATTGACGGTGCCGGTGTGCGCCGCATCCTGCTGACCGCCTCCGGTGGCCCGTTCCGCGGCCGCAGCCGGGCCGCGCTGGCCCAGGTCACCCCGGCCCAGGCCGTGGCCCACCCGAAATGGTCGATGGGCCCGAAGATCTCGGTCGATTCGGCGACGTTGATGAACAAGGGCCTGGAAGTGATCGAGGCCCACCACCTGTTCGGCATCCCCGGTGAGCGCATCGACGTGCTGGTGCATCCGCAGAGCCTGGTCCACTCGCTGGTCGAGTTCGTGGACGGTTCGACCCTGGCGCAGATGGGCCTGCCGGACATGCGCACCACCCTGGCCGTTGGCCTGGGCTGGCCACAACGCATCGAATCGGGCGTGGCGGGGCTGGACCTGCTGGCCCAGGGCCGGCTGGATTTCGAGGCCCCCGACACCGACGCCTTCCCCTGCCTGGCCCTCGCCTGGCAGGCGATGCAGGCCGGTGGCACCGCGCCGGCGGTGCTGAACGCTGCCAATGAAGAGGCCGTTTCAGCGTTTCTTCAGGGCCGAATCGGTTTCCTGACCATCCCGGAACTGGTTGCTAACGCTCTTTCAACACTGCCGACCCAGCCAGCCGATACACTGGAGGTCCTGTTGTCCGCCGACCAGCGGGCACGCCAGCTCACCCTGAACGCCATCGACGCCGCCTGAACGACCGCCTCGCACACGCATGACGACGCCGCCCCTGCCCGCCACTGTGAGCCTGCATGACTGACTTCATCGGATCGGTCTGGTGGATGATCGTCAGCCTCGGGCTGCTGGTCACGTTCCACGAGTTCGGGCATTACTGGGTCGGGCGCCTGTGCGGGGTCAAGATCCTGCGCTTCTCGGTCGGCTTCGGCCGGCCGCTGTGGTCGCGCCGGGACAAGCACGGTACCGAGTTCGCCATCGCCGCCATCCCGCTGGGCGGTTATGTGAAATTCCTCGACGAACGCGAAGTCGAAGTCCACCCGCACGAGCGCGGCCAGGCCTTCAACCACAAGACCGTCTGGCAGCGCATCGCCATCGTCGCCGCCGGACCGATCGCCAACCTGCTGCTGTGCATCCTGCTGCTGTGGGCGATGTTCGTGATCGGCAAGCAGGATTATTCGCCGACCATCGGCCGTGTCAGCGGCATCGCCGCCAGCGCCGGCCTGACCAGCGGCGACCGCGTGCTGCGCGTGGACGAGCGCCCGGTGATCACCCTCGGCGAGGCCAGCATGGCGCTGACCGCCGCAGCGATGGACCGCCGCGACGTGACGCTGGAAGTGCTGGACCCGGCCGATCAGGTGCGCGTGCGCACCCTGCCGCTGTCGCAGCTGCCCCCCGGTTTCGATGAACGACGCGTGCCGATCCTGGCTGGCCTTTACTGGCAGTCGTGGCTGCAACCGGCACGGGTCGATTCGCTCACCGCGGACTCCGTGGTGGCCGGGCAGCTGCAGCCGGGCGATCTGATCGTGGCGATCGACGGCCAGCGCATCGACGGTGCCGACCAGGTCATCGGCGAGATCCAGACGCTGGGCCGCGCTGGCGGCCCGGGCATGATCGAGGTCCTGCGGGGCGGCGAACGCCTGGCGCTGGAAGTCACCCCGCGCCAGGGCAAGGATTCCAAGGGCGAGCCGATCTGGCAGATCGGCGTGCAGTTCCCGACCTCGTTCAGCCCGCCCTATGACACCCTGCTGCGCTATGGCCCGCTCGACGCGGTCACCGTGGCCGTGCGCGAAACAGGCCGCCTGGCGGCCGATTCGCTGGGCATGATGGGCCGCATCGTCACCGGCAAAGCCTCGCTGCAGAACGTTTCCGGGCCAGTGACCATCGCCCGCGTGGCCAATGTTTCAGCCAAACGCGGCCTGGACTGGTTCCTGCAGTTCCTTGCCCTGCTGTCACTCAGCCTGTGCATCATCAACCTGTTGCCGATCCCGATCTTGGACGGCGGCCACCTGCTGTATTACCTTATCGAGTTGGTCAAGGGCAGCCCGCTGAGCGAGCGTGCCATCGCCGCCGGCCAGTACATCGGCCTGGCGTTGCTGGCCGGGTTGATGGGGTTGGCGTTCTACAACGACATCCTCGGCCTGGTCCCGCGATGAACTTTTCCATGTTGTTGCCGTCTACAGCGTCGGCATCCCGCACCAACGAAATCGACCTTCCTACCGGACGTGACATGACGCGACTCCCCAATCGCCGCCTGCTGGCCCTCGCCCTCGCCGCCGTCACCGGCGCTCCCGCCCTGGCCCAGGCAGCCGAGCCCTTCACTGTCAGCGACATCCGCGTGGATGGCCTGCAGCGCATCAGCTCGGGCACGGTATTCACCTACCTGCCGGTGGAGCGTGGCGAGACGGTCACCGACAACAAGGTCGGCGAGACCATCCGCGCCCTGTACAAGACCGGCTTCTTCGAAGACGTGCAGCTGGACCGCCAGGGCAGCATCCTGGTGGTGACCGTCAAGGAACGCCCGGCGATCAACAAGCTGACCGTGACCGGCAACAAGGACATCAAGTCCGAGCAGCTGCTCAAGGGCCTGTCCGACATCGGCCTGACCGAGGGCGGCACCTTCGATCGCCTGAGCCTGGACCGCGTGACCCAGGAACTGCGCCGCCAGTACAACGACCGCGGCAAGTACAACGTCGAGATCACCCCGACGGTGAGCCCGCTGGACCGCAACCGCGTGGACATCGCGATCGCGATCAAGGAAGGCAAGGCGGCCAAGATCCGTCACGTCAACCTGGTCGGCACCGAGAAGTTCGAGAGCAAGGACATCCTGGAGACCTGGGAGTCCAAGGAGCACAATTGGGCGTCGTGGTACCGCCGTGACGACCAGTACTCCAAGGAAAAGCTGTCCGGCGACCTGGAAAAGCTCAATTCCTGGTACCTCGACCGCGGCTATGTCGACTTCAGCATTGATTCGACCCAGGTGTCGATCAGCCCCGACAAGCGCGACATGTTCCTCACCGCCGGCGTGACCGAAGGTGCGCAGTACAAGATCTCCGAGATCAAGGTCAGCGGCGACACGATCCTCCCGCAGGAGGACGTCGAGCGCATGGTGATCCAGAAGTCCGGCGACACGTTCTCGCGTGCGCTGCTGGAATTCAGCTCGGACACCATCACCAACTCGCTGTCGAACATCGGCTATGCGTTCGCCAAGGTGAACCCGATCCCGACCACCAACCGCCCCGAGCAGACCGTGGCGATCAACATGCAGGTCGTGCCCGGCCCTCGCGTGTCGGTGCGTCGCATCCTGTTCCGTGGCAACACACGTACGTCCGACGAAGTGATGCGTCGCGAAATGCGCCAGTTCGAGAACAGCTGGTACTCGCAGGCCGCGATCGACCGCTCCAAGATCCGCCTGCAGCGCCTGGGCTACTTCGAGTCGGTGGACGTGGAAACCCCGGCCGTCAGCGGCAGCAACGACCAGGTTGACGTCGTCTACAACGTCAAGGAAACCACGTCCGGCAGCTTCGTGTTCGGCCTGGGCTACTCGCAGTCCTACGGCATGACCACGTCGGTGCAGCTGTCGCAGAACAACTTCCTCGGCGGCGGCAACCGCGTGTCGGTCGAAGCCTCGCGCAGCAGCTACCTGCAGCGCTACGGCTTCAGCTACACCAACCCGTACTTCACCGATGACGGCGTGTCGCTGGGCTACAACCTGTCCTGGCGCGAGCTGGACTACTCCGACTTCAACACCGCGCAGTACAACAGCACCAATGGTTCGGCGCAGGTGGTGTTCGGCGTGCCGATCACCGAGACCGATACCGTCTCGCTGATGTTCGGCATCGACAGCAACCAGATCACCACCTACCAGGGCTCGACCCCGCAGTCGATCATCGACTACATCAACGCCGTCGGTAAGCGCACGTTCCATGCCTGGCGCACCGAGCTGGGCTGGGCGCGTGACTCGCGCAACGACTACTTCATGCCGACCCGCGGTACCTACCAGCGCATCGGCCTGGAAACCACGCTGCCGGGTTCGACCATCGAGTACTACAAGCTGAACTACCAGATCAGCAAGTACTGGCCGATCATGCCGTCGCTGGTGATCAACACCCGTGCCGAAGTGGGCTACGGCGATGCCTATGGCAACGACTACACCCGCACGCTGACCAACCCGGACGGCACCACCCGTACGGTGACCGCCAGCGGCCTGCCGTTCTTCGAGAACTTCTACGCCGGCGGTACCAACTCGGTGCGTGGCTTCGAAGACAACACCCTCGGCCCGCGCGAAGTCACCAATGGCTATCCGGAAGGCCAGCCGCTGGGTGGTTCGCTGAAGACCGTTGGTTCGGTCGAAGCCTACTTCCCGCGCCTGTTCGACAGCCCGTCGGCACGTGTGTCAGCCTTCGTCGACTTCGGCAACGTTTACAACGGCGTGGACAACTTCAAGGCCAACGAACTGCGCGTGTCCACCGGTGTGGCCCTGCTGTGGCGCGCCCCGGTCGGCCCGATCTCGATCAGCTACGCCTTCCCGCTGAAGAAGAAAGACGATGACAAGATCGAACGGCTGCAATTCACGTTCGGTGGCCAGTTCTGAGGAACGTTGTTCCCCAGAACTGATCCACCTCCGGTGAATTGCCCGCGCATTTCACCTATCCCCCGCGCCGCTGGCGCGCCCCCCTTAACAGAAGGGGGGCTCTCCACCAGACGGGTCTCGAATCGCCGGGCATTGCCCGGCGTTTTCATTTAGAAGGGCTGGCGGAAGCGAGCGCTCCGCTTTTGATCTTTCCTGTTTTTCCGTGGCTGGCACTCGCGCCACGCCGTCGGAGGACGGATGGGTGGGGCCTGCGAGGGTGTGAGCCGCATGGATGCGGCGACCAAGGCTACATGGACGTACTTGCGCCGTCCC
>NZ_JBQEMR010000023.1:0-52464 GCF_052045015.1 Stenotrophomonas sp. 22692 | reverse complement strand
TGCCTCGGGCGGGTTGGGCAGGACGCCCAACCCCGGTCTTGCCGTGTGCGCAGGAAAGCGCACACGAGCAAGCGGCTGCCAAGCCTACACGGACGTACTTGCGGCGTCCCCGCACTCCGACACCACCCCGCCAAACCACGGACAGTCCGCTGTTGCTGTTGCTTCGGCCTTTTGCCGTTGCTTGAAAGCCTCTGCGGGTGCCGGGCGCCGCCCGGCCGACTTCCGCCACTTGCGGTGGCAGCGACGGCCCACTAGCCTTCGGCCGTCGTTCACCACCCAAGGACCGCCCGTGAAACACCGTCATCTCCTGCTGGCCTCGGCTGTCGCCGCCGCCACGCTGGCCCTGGCCGCCTGCAAGAAGGAACCCACCCCAGGCACCGATACCGCCAGCAGCAGCGCCCCGGCCGGCGAAACCGCCGACCAGTTCGTGGCCCGCATCAATGCCGAATTCAAGGCCGCCTACCCGGAGATGACCTCGGCGCAGTGGCTGTCCTCCACCTACATCAACAGTGACTCCGAACGCATCGCGGCCAAGGCCAACGAGCGCTCGCTGACCCAGCTCAACAGCTGGATCGAGCAGGCCGCCAAGTTCGATGGCAAGCCGATGAGCGAGGACAGCAAGCGCGCGATCCACCTGCTGAAACTGATGTCCTCGATGCCGGCGCCACGCGATCCGGCCAAGCTGGCCGAGCTGACCCAGATCGCCACCCGCATGGAAGGCAGCTACGGTGCCGGCAAGTACTGCACCGACGCCAACGATCCCAACTCCTGCCGCCAGCTGGGCGAGCTGGAACAGGTGCTGGCACGCAGCCGCGATTACGACAAGCAGCTCGACGCCTGGCAGGGGTGGCACAGCACCACCAAGAGCATGCGCGGCGACTACCAGAAGTTCGTCGGCCTGGTGAACGAAGGTGCCAAGGGCATGGGCTTCACCGATGCCGGCCAGATGTGGCGCAGCGGCTACGACATGCCGCCGGAGCAGATCGGCCCGGAAACCGATCGCCTGTGGGAACAGGTCAAGCCGATGTACGAGCAGCTGCACTGCTACGCACGCGGCAAGCTGGACAAGACCTACGGCAAGGACAAGGCCGAAGTGGGCAACGGCCTGATCGCCGCGCACCTGCTGGGCAACATGTGGCAGCAGGACTGGTCGAACCTGTGGGACCAGCTGGAACCGTATCCGGGCGCTGGCAGCCTGGACATCACCGCAGCGCTGGAAAAGCAGTACCAGACCAACCTGAGCGCGGCGCTGGCCAAGGCCGGCAAGGACGCCAACGTGGCCGCCCAGTACAAGGCGCAGCGTGAGGCCGAACTGCGTACCGCCAAGCAGATGACCGAGCGCGCGCAGGACTTCTACGTGTCGCTTGGCATGCCGTCGCTGCCGCAGTCCTATTGGGAAAAGACCCAGTTCATCAAGCCTGACGACCGCGACGTGGTCTGCCACGCCAGCGCCTGGGACATGAACATGGAAGGCGACGTGCGCACCAAGATGTGCATCAAGCCGAACGAAGAGAACTTCACCACCATCTACCACGAGCTGGGCCACATCTATTACGACCTGGCCTACAACCCGCTGCCGCCGCTGTTCCAGGGCGGTGCCAACGATGGCTTCCATGAAGCAATCGGCGACACCATCGTGCTGGCGATGACGCCCAAGTACCTCAGCTCGATCGGCTTGGTCGATGCGCCGACCGAAAGCCGCGAGGCGGTCATCAACAACCAGATGCGCATGGCGCTGTCGGGCGTGTCGTTCCTGCCGTTCGGGCTGATGATCGACCGTTGGCGCTGGGGCGTGTTCGATGGCTCGATCACCGCCGACAACTACAACAAGGCGTGGTGGGACCTGAAAGCCAAGTACCAGGGCGTGGCGCCGGCCGCCACCCGTGGCGAAGAGTTCTTCGATCCGGGCGCGAAGTACCACGTGCCGGGCAACACCCCGTACACCCGCTACTTCCTGGCGCGCATCCTGCAGTTCCAGTTCTACAAGGGCCTGTGCGACGCGTCCGGCTACAAGGGCCCGCTGCATGAGTGCACCTTCTACGGCAACAAGGAAGCCGGCCAGAAGTACTGGGCGATGCTGAGCAAGGGTGCCAGCCAGCCGTGGCAGGCCACGCTGAAGGAACTGACCGGTACCGACAAGCTCGATGCCGGCCCGATGATCGAGTACTTCACCCCGGTCAACGAGTGGCTGAAGCAGCAGAACGAAGGCCAGATGTGCGGCTGGCAGGCCAACGCGGCCCCGGCAGCAAAATGAGAAAAGGGGCGGGTCCGCGAGGATCCGCCCCTTCTCCGTGTTGTAGAGCCGAGCCATGCTCGGCTGCGTTTCCACCGTGCTGCGCACGGCAAGCCGAGCACGGCTCGGCTCTACAGATTGGGCGCGATCAGCTGTTCTTCTTCGCCGCCATCGCCGCGGCCAGCTCGGCCTTGAATTCCTCGAAGGTCTGGCCTTTCTCCTGCGCTTCGGCCTGTGCGGCATCGCGCAGTGCATCGGAGTACATCAGGCGCACCGGCGTGCCATTGCGCTCGTGCAGCTCACCGGCCTGCATGATCAGCGCCAGCACCTGCGCAGCGCTCTCGCTGTGGCCCGCGATGCGGCCGTCCATGCCCAGCACCCATTCGCCGTCGCGGCGCACGACACCGGCCAGCAGGGTGCGCTGAGCATCGCGCAGTTCGGCATGCGGTTCCACCGGCGACGCCTGCGCGGCGGCCTTGTTGACGGCCTGCTTTTCCTGGCGACGGCGCTGGTCGCGGCGGGTCTTGGAACTGGTGGACATGGTGCGGTACCGCTGCGAAGGGGGGCGCAAGGATAGCGCACCCCGCCCGCAGCGCTGCTTCACGCGTGCTCGATCCAGTCCGGTCAGTCCAGCACCTTGCCATGCCGCCAGTAGCCCATGAAGCTGATCGCGCGGCGATCCAGCCCGCAGTCGCGGACCAGATGACGACGGATCGCCATCACCGCCGCCGCCTCGCCTGCCACCCAGGCATACAGCGGCCCGACCACGCGGGTATCGGCCTGTTCCCAGAGGATCTGCGTATCGACGTCGATCTCCTCCGGCGCATCGCCGGCAGCCACGCCCGAGGCCGCTGCCAGCCGCGCCTGCACCGCCTGCAACAGAGGCGCCCCGTACGCCGCGCGCCCGCGCGGCAGCCAGACCAGCTCGGCGGAAGCCGGTGCCTTCAGCGGCACCGCGTCGCCGGCCTGCGCCACTTCCAGCAGCGCCAGCGTACGCGGCGGATCCACCATGGCCGCCAGTTCCTCAAGAATGCCAGCCACCGCCGGTAACGCGGTTTCATCGGCCACCAGCAGCACCTGGCCGACGCCGGCCGGCGGCTTCCATTCCCAACCTTCGCTGCTGTCGGCGCAGTCGGCATCGGGAGCCAGCAACACCACACGGTCGCCGGGGCGTGCATGGATGGCCCAGCGTGAGGCCGGCCCGGTCTCGCCATGCAGCACGAAATCAACATCGACCTCGCCCTGCTCGGCACGCAACTGCCGGATCGTGTAGGTGCGCATGGGCGGGCGCTGGTCGTCCGGAAGTGCCCGGTAGCGCGGATACCAGTCCTCGCCGCTGGGCACCGGCGGCACGTCCTGGCCGGGCAAGGGGAAGAACACCTTGATGCGCTGGTCCGGGCCTTCGGTCTTCATCCGCGCCACGTCGGCACCGGTGAATACCATGCGGTCCAGGGAAGGAGAAAGAACGCGGCGCTCCTTCAGCGCCACCTCGAACAGGCGGTAGGTCTGCTGCGCAGCCATGGGGGAACCTCATGCAACGACATCGGATCGGCTGGCTGTCGTGCATCCACGCACCGGCTGGCTGGAGTCCCCAGCCTAGTCCGGTCGTTCCTCGCCGCAAGCGTTACGGGCATCGCGGCGTGCCCTACCCCTGCGCGCTGCTCAATCGCCCGTGCAGGCTGCCTGCGCCGCGCGCTCAAGCCGGTGCTCCCAGTACCAGAACACGAAGCCGGCGCCAAAGAACGCGGCCTGGCCCAGCGCCAGGTGCAGCGGGCTGGCACTGAGCAACGGCGACACCACGCCGGCCACCACGGTGCTGATCATCAGCTGCACGAAGGCCTGCAGCGACGAGGCCAGGCCGCGCTGGTGCGGATACATGTCCAGCACCGCCAGCGCCAGGATGGGGAAGATCAGCGCCATGCCCATGCCGCCCAGGAAGATCGGCAGCACTGCCCACGGCAACACGAACTGCGGCGACAGCGCCACGTAGCCGACATTCAGCAGCGCCGACAGCGCGCACAGGCTGAAACCGATGGCGACCTGGCGGGTGGGCGTGGTGTGCCCGGCCATGCGCCCGGACAGGAACGAGCCGGTGGTCATGCCGCCGATGGTGGGGATGAACAACCAGGCGAAACCGCCCTCGCCCAGGTGCAGGTGCTGCATCACGAACACCGGCGCCGACGAGATGTACAGGAAGATGCCACCGAAGCCGATGCTGCCGGCCAGCGCCAGGCGCAGGAAGCGCGGGTTGAAACCGATGCGCACGTAATCGCGCATCAACGCGTGCGGCGACAACGGCACGCGCGCTTCGACCGGATGGGTCTCCGGCAGGTAGCGTGCAGTGGCTGCCAGCAGGACCAGCGCGAACACCACCAGGAACCAGAAAATCAGCGGCCAGCCGGCGCCACTGAGCAGGATCCAGCCACCGATGATCGGCGCGATGGCCGGGGCGATGCCGAACAGCATCGACACCTGGCTCATCAGGCGCTGCGCGTCGTGGCCATGGTAGAGATCGCGGATCACCGCGCGGCCGACGATCATGCCGACACCCGCCGACAGGCCCTGCAGCGCGCGGAACGCCAGCAGCGTGGCCAGATCGGTGGACAGCGCACAGCCGACCGAGGCGCCGACGAACACCACCAGGCCACCGAGGATCACCCGCTTGCGCCCCCACGCATCGGACAGCGGGCCATGCGCCAGGCTCATCAGGCCATAGAACAGCAGGTACACGCTGATGGTCTGCTGCACCGCCACCTCGTCCACCGACAGGCGCTGCGCCAGCTGCGGGAACGCGGGGAAGATGGTATCGATCGAGAACGGGCCGAACATGGCCAGGCCGGCAAGCAGCAGGGCCATGCGGCGGGTGGAGGGAGCAACGGCGGCGGTCATGAAGGAAGCGTCCGGCAGGGCCATGCGCGGCACGCACGGCGGGCGCCGGTCCCGCTGCAACGGGGACGGCGCCAGATGAATTCGGGTATCCGCCCATCATAGGTGGGGATTGCGCCCGATGCCATGCAGCGGTGCACAAAACGCACGGCCGGGCCATCGGCCATTCAGCCGCGGGCCCGCGCCGGGGCGCGGCCAGCGGGCCCGCAACGGGCTATAATCGGCGGGCAACACGGTGGGAGAAGCTGAACACCGCTGCCGAAGGCGCAACGCCCGTAATCGCTCAGGCCCGATACCACCCGTAACAGAACTCTGGAGAGACCGGTTCGATCCGGCGCCGAAGGGGCACGAAGCCGCGGTTTTCCGCGCTTCCAAACTCTCAGGCAAAAGGACAGAGGGGCGCCCCGCAGACCGCCGACCGGCGGCTTGTGCCCGTGCGTGCCCTTTCCTGACGGATCCTTCGCCATGTCCCAGAACACCCCTTCCCTGCGTGAGCTCGAGCACCACAATGCGTTCGTCGAGCGCCACATCGGCCCCAACGATGCCGAGATCGCGCAGATGCTCGACGTCGTCGGCCACGCGTCGCTGGATGCGATGACCGATGCCATCGTGCCGGCCAAGATCAAGTCGCCGGCGCCGCTGGCGCTGCCGGAGTCGATGACCGAAGTGCAGGCACTGGCGAAGATCCGTGCGATCGCCGACAAGAACACCGTGCTGCGCAGCTTCATCGGCCAGGGCTACTACGGTACCCACACGCCGAACGTGATCCTGCGCAACATCCTGGAAAACCCGGCCTGGTACACCGCCTACACCCCGTACCAGGCGGAAATCTCGCAGGGCCGCATGGAAGCGCTGATCAACTTCCAGACCCTGTGCGCCGACCTGACCGGTATGGAGATCGCCAACGCCTCGCTGCTGGACGAAGCCACTGCCGCCGCCGAAGCGATGACCCTGGCCAAGCGTTCGGCCAAGTCGAAGTCGGACACCTTCTTCGTGCACGATGCCGTGCACCCGCAGACCCTGGAACTGCTGCGCACCCGCGCCGAGCCCATGGGCATCGTGCTGCGCGTCGGCACCCCGGCCGAGGCACTGGAAGCAGAAGCCTTCGGCCTGCTGCTGCAGTACCCGGACACCTTCGGCCAGGTCGGTGACTACAAGGCGCTGGTCGATGCCGTGCACGCACGCGGCGGCCTGGTGGCCGTGGCCACCGACCTGCTGGCCCTGACCCTGCTGGCTGCCCCGGGCGAATGGGGCGCGGACATCGTGGTCGGCAACAGCCAGCGTTTCGGCGTGCCGTTCGGCTTCGGTGGCCCGCACGCCGCCTTCATGGCCTGCCGTGACGCCTACAAGCGCTCGATGCCGGGCCGCCTGATCGGCGTTTCGGTCGATGCCCAGGGCAACCCGGCATACCGACTGACCCTGCAGACCCGCGAGCAGCACATCCGCCGCGAGAAGGCCACCTCCAACATCTGTACCGCACAGGTGCTGCTGGCAGTGATGGCCTCGATGTATGCGGTCTACCATGGCCCGGAAGGCCTGACCCGCATCGCCCGCCGCACCCACCGCCTGGCCGCCATCCTGGCTGCGGCACTGCGCAACGCCGGCGTACAGGTCGGTGGCGACTTCTTCGACACCCTGCACGTCACCGGCGTGCACGCCGATGAGATCCATGCCAAGGCACGCGCCGCCGGTTACAACCTGCGCGCGATCGACAGCGACTCGGTCGGCATCAGCCTGGACGAGACCGCCACCCGCGCCGACGTGGTCGCGCTGGCCGCCGTGTTCGGCGCGCAGGCCGACATCGATACGCTGGACGCAAGCACCGCCGACGCGCTGCCGGCCGGCCTGCTGCGCCAGTCTGCGTTCCTGACCCATCCGGTGTTCAACACCCACCACAGCGAGCACGAACTGCTGCGCTACCTGCGTTCGCTGGCCGACAAGGACCTGGCGATGGACCGCACGATGATCCCGCTGGGTTCGTGCACCATGAAGCTCAACGCCACCGCCGAGATGATCCCGGTGACCTGGCCGGAGTTCTCGCAGATCCACCCGCTGGTGCCGGCCGACCAGGCGCTGGGCTACAAGGAACTGATTGATTCGCTGGAAGCGATGCTGGTCGAATGCACCGGCTACGACGCGGTCAGCCTGCAGCCGAACTCCGGCGCGCAGGGTGAGTACGCCGGCCTGCTGGCGATCCGCGCCTACCACCGCTCGCGCGGCGAAGGCCACCGCGACATCTGCCTGATCCCGGATTCGGCGCACGGCACCAACCCGGCCTCGGCGCAGATGTGCGGCATGAAGGTGGTGGTCACCAAGACCGATGCCAACGGCAATGTCGATGTGGAAGACATCCGCCTCAACGCCGAAAAGTACAGCGACCGCCTGGCCGCGATCATGATGACCTACCCGTCCACGCACGGCGTGTTCGAGGAAGAGGTGGTCGAGATCTGCGAGATCATCCACAAGCACGGCGGCCAGGTGTACACCGACGGCGCCAACATGAACGCCCTGGTCGGCGTGGCCAAGCCGGGCAAGTGGGGTTCGGACGTTTCGCACCTGAACCTGCACAAGACCTTCTGCATCCCGCACGGCGGCGGCGGCCCGGGCGTCGGCCCGTGCGCGGTCAAGGAGCACCTGGCGCCGTTCCTGCCGGGCAAGCTGGGTGACAACGGCCCGGTCGGCATGGTCAGCGCCGCCAGCTTCGGCAGCGCCTCGATCCTGCCGATCAGCTGGATGTACATCGCGATGATGGGCCGCGAAGGCCTGCGCAAGGCCACCCAGGTCGCGCAGCTCAACGCCAACTACATCGCCAAGCGCCTGGCGCCGCACTTCAAGACGCTGTACACCGGCCGCAACGGCCTGGTGGCGCACGAGTGCATCCTCGACGTGCGCCCGCTGGAGAAGACCAGCGGCATCGGTGCCGAGGACGTCGCCAAACGCCTGATCGACTTCGGCTTCCACGCCCCGACCCTGAGCTTCCCGGTGGCCGGCACGCTGATGGTCGAGCCGACCGAGAGTGAGTCGCTGCACGAGCTGGACCGCTTCATCAACGCCATGATCCAGATCCGAGAGGAAATCAGCGCGATCGAAGACGGCCGCCTGGACCGCGAGGACAACCCGCTGAAGAACGCGCCGCACACTGCCACCGCAGTGACCGCCAGCGAGTGGACCCACGCCTACCCGCGCGAACTGGCTGCCTTCCCGCTGGCCAGCCTGAAGCAGAGCAAGTACTGGCCGCCGGTGGCACGCGTCGACAACGTGTACGGCGACAAGAACGTGATGTGCGCCTGCATCCCGGTCGACGCCTACAAGGATGATGAAGTCGAAGCGTGATTGACGGAACGGCCCGCGCAAGCGGGCCGTTTTCGTTTACGGTAGCGCCGGGCCATGCCCGGCGAGCGCAGCGGCTGAACCGATCACGGATCCGGCATCTGCCCCAGGCTCAACTGCCACGACACCCCGAAGCGGTCCTGCACCCAGCCGTAGCGGTTGCTGAAATCGTACTCGCCCACCGGCATCAGCCAGTGGCCGCCCTCGCCCAGCACGCGCGCGGCGCGCTCGAACTGCTCGGCGCCGGAGCACTCGACGAACAGCGAGATCGACGGGCTGAAGGTGAAATCGTGCACGTCCAGGCTGTCAAAGCACAGGTAGTGGGTGCCACCGAGCAGGAAGATGGCCTGTCGGACCTGCCCGGGCACGCCGGCACCGGCGCCGTCCGGATGGCGCTGCATTGCCAGCAGGCGGAAATCGGCGAAGGCCTCGGCGTACAGGGCCAGGGCGGCCTCGGCCTGGCCGGTGAACATCAGGAAGGGGCGACTGCGCAGCATGCGGTACTCCCGGTCGACGGGCCGCTGGCGGCCCACCTGCGCACAGTGCCACGCGGAGTGTGTGCCTGTTGTAGAGCCGAGCCCATGCTCGGCTGGCGATCGCGCAAACAGCAGCCTCGACCGTAGGGTCGGCTCTACAGAATCACGCCTCGCGCATGCGCCGCGCGATGGCGCTGCCGGCGGCGATCGTGGCGGTCAGCGCAACCATCGACAGGAACTGCAGACGGGTGTGCGCCTCGCTCAGCAGCAGGCCGAAGATCAGCGCCAGGATGCCCAGCGCGCACACGGTCAGCCACGGGAAGCCCGCCATGCGGAACGGCAGCCGGGTACCCAGGCGATCCGCGCGGCGGCGCAACACCAGTTGTGAGACCAGCGACAGCGTCCACACCAGCAGGCAGGTCGAACCGACGATGTTCAGCAGTACCGGCAGCACCCGGTCCGGAAACAGCAGTTCCATCACCGTGGCGGCGAAACCGAACAGGACGCTGGCCAGCACGGCGATGACCGGCACCTGGCGCGGATCGGTCCAGCCCAGCACGGCCGGGGCTTCACGTCGCTGCGCCAGCGAATACATCATGCGCGAGGCGCCGTAGAGGTTGGCATTGAGCGCCGACAGCAGCGCGATCACAGCGATCAGGGTGATGGCGGTGCCGGCACCCGGAATACGGGCAATGTCCAGCACCGCGGCGAAGGGCGACTTCAGCGCCTCGCTGGTCCACGGCACCACGGCGATGATCACGCTCAGCGAGCCGATGTAGAACACCAGGATGCGCCACGCCACGGTGCGGATGGCACGGGCGATGCTGCGCTCCGGATCTTCGGTCTCCGCCGCCGCAACGGCCACGATCTCGGTGCCGCCGAAGGCAAACACCACCACCAGCAACGCCGCGCCGATCCCGGCCAGGCCCTTCGGCGCAAAACCACCATGCTCGGTGAAGTTGCTCAGCCCAGGCGAGGTCACCTGCGGGAGCCAACCCATCAGCAGCGCCACACCGATGGCAATGAACGCCAGGATCGCCGCCACTTTCAGGATGGCGAACCAGAATTCGAACTCGCCGAAGTTCTTCACCCCGAGCAGGTTGATGGCGGTGAAGAACAGCATGAAGGCCAGCGCCGCCATCGGTACAGGTACTGCTGGCCAGACCGTGGCCAGCAGACCGGCCGCGCCTACCGCTTCGGCGGCGATCACGATCACCAGCTGCACCCACCACAACCAGCCGACGGTGGCACCGGCGGTGGCGCCCATGGCATCGGCGGCATAGACCGAGAACGCGCCGCTGGTCGGTTTGGCCGCCGCCATTTCGCCCAGAGCGTTCATCACGATGATCACCAGCGCGCCGGCGACCAGATACGACACCAGGACCGCCGGACCGGCCGCCTGCACACCTACGCCCGAGCCGAGGAACAGGCCGGCGCCGATGGCGCTGCCCAGGCCCATCATGATCAGCTGGCGGGGCTTGAGCGAATGTCCGAGGCGGGACGGCGAAGCGGTCGGAATCGAGTTGGGCATCGGCAGGGCTGGCGGCGGGCTACAGGGGCGACACCTTACCCTGTCCCATGCCTGCGGGGATAGGCACAGCGCAGCAGGCGCCTCAGGCCAGTGCCGGCTCTCCGACACTGCCACCAATACGGGCGCGGTAGGCACGCGGCGAGAAACCGGTTTCAGCCTTGAACTTGCGGGTAAAGGCGCTCTGGTCGCTGAAACCGCAGGCCTGGCCGATGCAGGCAATGCTGTCGTCGCCGTGCAGCAGGTGCATGGCCATCTGGATGCGCAGCCGGGTCAGCACCTGCTGCGGGGTCATCTGGAACACCTTGCGGAAACTGCGCTCCAGCTTGGACAGCGAAAAGCCGGTGATGTCCAGCAGGGTCTGCATGCGCACGTTCTCGGCGTAGTGCGCATTGAGGTGGGCCAGGGCCAGCCGTAGCTGCTCGTACTGGGTACCGAGGCTGTCCTTCTGGCCGAGGTCGCGGGAAATGCCGATCAGGCCCTCGATGGCCCCATCGACCACCAGCGGGCGCTTGCAGGTCAGGCACCAGCCCGGTTCGCGGTTGGCGAACAGGTGCAGCTCCATCAGGTTCTCGATCACCTCGCCGGACAGCACGCGGGCATCCTGATCGACGTAGTCCGCACTGAGCCCGGTCGGGTAGATCTCGGCCGCGGTACGCCCGATCACGTCCTTGCGCGCGCGCAGGCCCAGCCGCCGCAGCATGGTCTGGTTGACGTGGGTGTAACGCCCCTGAAGGTCCTTGATGAAAAACAGCACATCCGGGATGGCGTCGAACAGGGCTTCGATGTCGGCGGGCTCGACTCGCATGGAGCAAGCATACCCGAGCCTGCTTTTGCCTGTACGTTCACCTCTGCCGGACCTCGGTTTAACGCGGCTGGTTCCAGTGTCGTGGTTCCTTCTGATGATCCGGAGCCAACGTCAATGGCCGCCAGCAAGCCGACCGGCAAGCGCGCAACCGCCCCTGCCGGAAACCACCGCCGGGGCGATGGCGATGAACTGCACCAGCAGGCCGGGGGCACCCATCCGGTGATGACCACCGATCAGGGCATCCCGGTGGCGGACAACCAGAACTCCCTGCGGCAGGGGCCCCGAGGGCCCACGCTGCTGGAGGACTTCATCCTGCGCGAGAAGATCACCCACTTCGATCACGAACGCATTCCCGAGCGCATCGTGCACGCACGTGGCAGCGCAGCACACGGCTACTTCGAGCTGACCCGGTCACTGGCCGCCCATACCCGCGCGCGCATCCTGACCGAGGTAGGCGTCAAGACGCCCGTGTTCACCCGTTTCTCGACGGTAGCCGGCGGCGCGGGCTCGGTGGATACCCCCCGCGACGTGCGCGGCTTCGCGGTCAAGTTCTATACCAAGGAGGGCAACTGGGATCTGGTTGGCAACAACATTCCGGTGTTCTTCATCCAGGACGCCATGAAATTCCCGGACCTGGTGCACGCAGTGAAGATGGAACCGGACCGTGCGTTTCCGCAGGCCGCCACGGCCCACGACACCTTCTGGGATTTCATCTCGCTCATGCCCGAGTCGATGCACATGATCATGTGGGCGATGAGCGACCGCGCCATACCGCGTTCGCTGCGGATGATCGAAGGCTTCGGTGTGCACAGCTTCCGCCTGCTGAACGAGGCGGGAGAGTCGACCTTCGTCAAGTTCCACTGGCGGCCGAAGCTTGGCATCCAGTCAACGGTCTGGGACGAAGCACTGAAGCTGCAGTCGGCCGACAACGACTTCCATCGCCGCGACCTGTTCGAGGCCATCCAGCGCGGCGACTTTCCCGAATGGGAACTGGGAGTGCAGCTGTTTACGGAAGAAGAGGCCGACGCATTCCCGTTCGATCATCTGGACCCGACCAAGATCATTCCCGAATCGCTGGTGCCGTTGCAGGTCATCGGGCGCATGGTGCTGGACCGCTGGCCGGACAACTTCTTCGCCGAGACCGAGCAGGTGGCTTTCTGCCCGGCCAACGTGCCACCGGGCATCGACTTCAGCAACGACCCGCTGCTGCAGGGGCGCCTGTTCTCCTATCTGGACACCCAGCTGCTGCGCCTGGGCGGCCCGAACTTCCACCAGATCCCGGTGAATGCGCCCAAGTGCCCGTTTGCCAATCATCAGCGCGACGGCCACATGCAGATGCAGGTGCCCAAGGGCCGGGTGGCCTACGATCCCAGTTCGCTGCAGGAGGACACCCCGCGCGAGACGCCTGCCGGATTCCGCAGCCATGCCAGCGCCGACGATGGTCGCAAGGGTCGCACCCGCGCGGAGAGTTTCGCCGACCACTACAGCCAGGCACGCATGTTCTTCCGTAGCCTTGAGAAGCCGGAACAGGCGCATCTGGCATCGGCACTCGTGTTCGAATTGTCCAAGGTGGAAACGCTGAAGGTGCGGGTGCGTACCGTCAGCCACCTGCGCAACATCGACGAATCACTGGCGCAGCGCGTAGCTGATGGGCTCGCGTTGCCTGCACTGCCCGACCCCGCGCCGACCGCCACGCCGGTGCAGGACATGCCTGCCGCTCCCGAGGTGCGCGTGATCGGGCGCAACAAGCCCACCCTGCAAGGGCGCAGCATCGGCATCCTGTTTGATGAGGGCTCCGACGCGCGCGTGATGGCCAGCCTGAGCAAAGCGGCCCGGAAGGCGGGTGCAGACGTGAAGCTGGTCGCGCCCAAAGTAGGCGGCGCCACGCTGAGCGATGGGGCGATGCAGGCGGCGGATGGGCAACTGGCGGGCACGCCATCGGCTGTGTTCGATGCGGTGGCCGTGGTGCTCAGCCCGGAAGCCGCGAAGGCCTTGTCGAAAGAGAGTGCAGCCGTCGAATTCGTCAGCCAGGCGTGGACGCACCTGAAGGCCATCGCCAGCGACGCAGGCGGCCAGACGCTGCTGAAGGCGGCGCGGGTCGGCAACGATGCCGGCATCGTCGAAGCGGAAGACGCCAAGGCCTTCCTGGCGGCGGCCGCCACCCGTCAGTGGGCTCGCGAGCCCAAGCTGCGCCTGCTGGCCTGACTACGACAACAGGAGAACTGTCATGCCCCGTGGTGACAAATCCGCATATACCGAAAAACAGAAGCGCCAGGCCGAGCACATCGAGGAAAGCGAACGTGATCGCGGCGCGAGTGAAGGCACCGCCGAGCGCATTGCCTGGGCCACCGTGAACAAGCAGGACGGCGGCGGCAAGCGTAGCGGCAGTGCCCGCAAGGGCGCGAAGAAGGCGACCAGCAAGAAGGCTGCCAAGAAGGCGCCTGCCAGGAAGTCGGCCACAAAGAAGGCCACGACCAAGGCGACGGCAGCGAAGAAGGCACCTGCGAAGAAAGCGGTGGCAAAGAAGGCACCGGCTCGTAAGACCGCCACCAAGAAGGCCGCAAAGAAGACAGCGGTCAAGAAGGCCGGTACAGCCGCCTCGCGCAGTGCTGCAGCGAAGAAGGCGGCCAAGACCCGTGCGGCGAAGAAGACCGTGCGCAAGGTGGCGGCCAGGAAAGCGGCACGTACCCGCGCCCGCAGCTGAGCGCATCGTTCAACGCGGCAACGTCCTCATCCACGCGGCCACTTCGGCTGCAGCTGCGTCGGCACGCGCCTGCAGCAGCAGATGTGGCCCCTCCAACGACACATGGCGGGCATCGGGCAACAGGGCCTGCAGCTCGGCCACGCTGGGCGGCCACAGCAGGCGGTCGTGGCACGCGTGCAGGCACAGCGTCGGCACTTGGATTGCTGGCAGCAATGCACGCACGTCGACCCGCAGGGTCGCTGCGGCGCGTTGCCGCAACGTGCTCGTCGGAGTCCTGGCCAACGCATCGCGCAGCATCGATGTGTGCCCGCGGGTGTACCACGGCCCCAGCAACAGGCGCGCCAGCAATGCCACGGGAGGCAGCGGCCAGGCCGGCGACAGCAGGGCTGCGCTGGCTGCCGGCAGTGGCACCGGCCGACGCGCAAACGTCGCTGCAAGCACCAGTCCGCGCAGCCCGGTGGGATGGCGCGTGGCCAGTTCAACAGCCAACGGGCCCGAGAAAGACTCGGCGAGCAGGATGAAGGGACGACTGGGCAGCTGCGACCACAGCCGTTGGGCAAGCGTGGCGTGATCCTGCGGTCCCTGCGCGGGCAGCGTGATCGCCTGCGTTGTCAGACCGTAAGCCTGGAGTGCCGACAGGAACGGGGGCGACAGCCTGCTGGAGCCATCCAGACCGGGCAGCATCAGCACGTGCTGCGGCACGGCCGATGCAGGGAAACAGATCGGCGTTTCCTCGCTCCCGATTCCCATGCCACCTCCTTTGCTGGCAAGCATGACCCACATCGGCAGGCAACGGAACCCCTGCTCCGGCTGTCCTGCTGCTTTGCAGGCCAATGTTGGGCAATACTACCCGCTCTGCCGCGGGACGCGGCTACCCGGGAGAGCCGTTGATGCGATGGACCTGCGCGCTGACCATGATGGCCATGATGCTGTCACTGAACAGCTCCGCCAGTGATGGTTGGATAAATGGGGATGGCAAGGCGTTGACGGAGACCGATGCCATGAAATCCAGCGGCGGCTTCGCGGCATCGCTGCTGGTCACTTCCGATGCCGACTGGCGGACCAAGTGGGAGACCCCGCCGGAGACCACTCCCGGCTTCAACGAGGCCAACGAAGTCCACCTGGGCGGTGAGTTGTTCCTGCTGACATTCCTCTCCAACCCGCAACTGGACGAGAACCGCGTACCCAAGGTGCACTGCGATCTGCGCATGCTGCGCCCGGACGGCAGTACCAGTATCGACGAACGCGATGTTCCCTGTTTCACCGCCGCCCTGACTGGCCCACCAAACCTGCTGTACATGACCAACCTGCACCTGAAGTTCGTCGCCGAGGCCGGTGATCCCAAAGGCACGTGGACTGCGCAGGTGATGGTCCGGGATCTGCTGCGGAAGGTGAGCCTGCCGCTGCAGGCCCGCTTCGACGTCCGTTGAACCGGGGCATGCGGATGAAGATGCGGCGACTCCTGAGCTGGACCGGACTTGCGCTTTGCGTGGTCTACCTGCTGTTGACCGCATGGCTGGTTCACGGCGCGCAGTCGGAGGGGGACCCGAAGGGTACCTATATCCTGATGGCGCTCCCCATCACCCTGCAGTCTGCCGCACTCGATGCCATCGGCGCAGGCGGCCTGCTGCGTGGCAAACCCTGGTCGACCGCATATGCAGTGCTGGTTCCGCCAACACTGCTGTTGCTGTACGCAGCCGGCTGGCTGATCGAACGCTCAGCCCGCGGGCGCTAGCCCGCGGCATCGTTCCGGTGGGTGCATCGACGCCCTGCATGCGGGACATCGCAGGCAGGGCGCCATCCAGTATCCAGTTACAGGTCGCTTACGCCGCCCGCGCCGGCATGACCGGCATGCGCGGCCCCTGCTCCAGCTGGAATACCGCCACTGACGTGGTCAGTGCATGCGCCTGTTCTTCCAGCGCGCGGCTCGCGGCAGTGGCTTCTTCCACCAGCGCGGCGTTCTGCTGGGTCACCTGGTCCATCTGCACCACCACCTGGTTGACCTGCTCGATGCCGGCGGCCTGTTCCTTGCTGGCCGCTGCGATGTCGCTCATCAGCTGGGTGGTGCGCGAGCTGGCCTGGGCCACGCGCGCGATCGCGGCTTCCGATTCAACGGTCACCGCCAGGCCACTCTTCACCTTGGCAGCGGCGTCTTCGATCAGCTCCTTGATCTCCTTGGCGGCGACACCGGCACGCTGCGCGAGCGTGCGCACTTCGCTGGCGACCACGGCAAAACCACGGCCCTGCTCGCCTGCGCGCGCAGCTTCCACTGCAGCATTCAACGCCAGGATGTTGGTCTGGAACGCGATGCCGTCGATCACCGTGGAGATCTCCGAGATGCGAGCCGACGACTGATCGATCTCGCCCATGACCGATGCCATCTGTGCCATCGCCTGCTCGGTCTCGCGCACCGCGGCACCGGCGGCATGCGCTTCGCTGTCGGCCTGACGTGCCAGCTCAGCGTTCTGGCGTACGGTGGAAGTCAGTTCCTCCATCGATGCGGCCGCTTCTTCCAGATTGGCGGCCTGCTGCTCGGTGCGGCGCGACAGGTCGTTGTTGCCGGCGGCCAGTTCCTGCGCCGCGTTGTTGATGCTGTCGGCAGCCACCTGGATGCCCCGCACGATGCCAGTCAGCTGCGCAGTGGTGGTGTTGGCGTCGTCGCGCATGCGGGCGAACACACCGTCGTACTCGCCATCCATGCGTGCGGTCAGGTCGCCGTGCGAGATCGCGCGCAGCACGTCGGAGACATCGGCAATGCTGGACTGCGAACTGGCCATCATGCCGTTGAGGTGCTCGACCATCGCCTTGAACTGGAACTGGAACGCAGTGGCATCGCCACGCATGCTGAAATCACCGGCACGCGCGGCGCGGGCCAGTTCATCGATCTGCGCGTTGATCGCCATCAGGCTCTGCTTCACCGCGGCCAGGGTGCGGGTCAGCGTGCCCTTCTCGCCCGGGTAGTCCGGCAGGTCGCGGCTGAGGTCACCGATGGCGTATCGCTGCATCACTTCAGCCATCAGCAGTTCCACCTGCACGTGCGATTCGACCAGGCTGTTGGTCGCCTGCACCATGCGGCCGAAATCGCCAGGGAACGCACTGGCGTCCATGCGATAGCGGATCGCGCCCGCCTCATGCTGTTCGGCCATCTGCAGCTGCGCGCCGATCGCCGCCTGCACGCTCTGCCGCACGCTGGCCATCGCCTCACCCAGCTGGGTCAGTTCGTCACGGCCGCCAAGACGGAATTCCTGTTCCAGCTGGCCCTTGGACAGGCGTTCGGCCAGGTTCACCGCGCGGGCCAGTGGGCCGGTCAGGCTGCGGCCGATCATCACCGAGGCACCGATGCCGACCAGCAGTGCGACGCCGCCCAGCACCAGCAACTGCAACAGGCTGCGCTCGCCGAGGCGGATCGCCTCGGCGGCCGCATCGCGGCTTTCCTTCTCTTCGAAGTCCACGCCGTCGGACAGCGCCTTGTTCCAGCCATTGGCCGCTTCCTGCACCGGGCCCAGGGTCAGCGCCACGGCGCCCGGGTAGTCGCCCTGCTCCATCAGTTCGCTGGTCTGCTTGTTGAGAGGGCGCGCAATGGCACGCTTGGCCGCGATGGTTTCAGCGATGGCCTTGCCGTCGGCGTCGCTGGGCAGTGCCTGGTAGCTGGTCCAGCTGGCCTCATAGCGCTTGACCAGATCGGCGATGCGCTGCTCGTCGCTGTCGCGCGCTTCGCCCTGGCGGATCAGCATTTCGCGGCGCACCACCATCATCTGGTTGTTGGCATCGAGCATCTGCGACAGCAGGCGCACCTTGGCCACGCTGACGTCGACCACCTGCTGCATCGCGCGCTTCTGCACGACACTGGCGGTGGCGCCGGTGGCCACCACGGCGGCGACCAGCAGCAGCAACAGGCCAAAGCCCAGCCCAAGACGCCAGGCAACCCTGACATTCCTCAAGTAGTTCATCGGTACATCCAAAACGGGGGGATGCGCCCCTATCGGCCGTGCCACCGGCAATCTTGATCGGCAACACGCACGCGCGTCGGCAGCCGTTCACCTTGGTGAGGCCACGCGCCGCGCTTCTGCGGCAAGGTCCAACCGCCGGCCGGGACCGCACTGCTCATGCCAGCATCAGGTTGCTTTCACGGGGGCTGCGCAGCCTCTCCGGGCAGGGTGGAGCTGCCATCTGCCGGAGATCTCCATGCCCGTATGTCGCCCCGCCCTGCTCGCCCTGTCCTTGCTGATGTCCCCCGCCTTCGCGCAGGTGCCGCCGCCGGTCCAGCTGCCGGAGCCCATTGCCGAGAAGACCGGACCCGATACCGCGGCGCGATCGCCACTGCACGCCCAGGTGCTTCTGGATCGCGCCAATTTCTCCCCGGGCGAGATCGACGGTGAGGTCGGCAGCAATCAGCGCCGGGCCGTGGCAGGCTTCCAGGCGGCCCACGGCCTGACAGTGAGCGGAGAGCTGGACGATGCCACCTGGAAAGCACTGCAGGCCGATGCGACCACGCCGCTTGCCAGTTACACGTTGACCGCCGAGGACGTGGCCGGGCCGTTCATCGCCGTTCCGAAGACGCCCGCCGCGCAGGCAAAGCTGAAGGCACTGGGCTACAGCAGCGTCGAGGAATCACTGGGAGAGCGTTTCCATGCGTCGCCGGCATTGCTGAAGGCGCTCAACCCCGGCGTCGATCTGGCCAAGGCCGGCAGCCGCATCCAGGTGCCCAACATCGCACCGGCTGCATTGCCGAAGGCGGCGAAGATCGTGGTCGACAAGTCCGATTCCACCCTGCAGCTGCTGGATACGCAGGGCAAGGTGATCGCGCAGGTGCCGGTCTCTTCCGGCAGCCAGCATGATCCGCTGCCGATCGGTGAATGGAAGATTCTCGGCGTCTATCGCGACCCGCCGTTCCACTACAACCCCAAGCTGTTCTGGGATGCGCGCAAAGGCGAGAAGAAAGCCACGCTGCCGCCAGGCCCGAACAATCCGGTCGGCCGGGTCTGGATCGACCTGTCCAAGCCCCACTATGGCCTCCACGGAACGCCGGTACCAGGCCATGTCGGCAAGACCGAATCGCATGGCTGCGTACGCATGACCAACTGGGATGCGCTGCGCGTGGCCGATGCGGTGGATACCTCCGTCCCCGTGGTGATGCAGGAGTGAGCCGATGCGTTTTTCGCAGCTGATCGTGCTGGGCGTGCTGCTGGGTGTGGGACTGGGCTGGTGGCTGCGCCGCGATGCTGGCGAATTCGTGGCCGCGTCCACTCCTGCAGCGCAGCCCAGCGTGGCCACAACGCCGTCGATGCAAGCTGCCGCGCCGCGCGCGACGGCACCGACTGGCATCGACGCAGCCTCGGGCACCCTGCTGCTGCCGGTGCAGGGGGTACTGCCCTCTCAACTGCGCGACACCTTCACTGATGCACGCAGCGAGGGCCGCGTGCACGATGCGATCGACATCATGGCCGATGCCGGTACGCCGGTGCTGGCGGTGGCCGACGGCACGGTGGAGAAGCTGTTCGACAGCAAGCGCGGTGGGCTGACCATCTACCAGTTCGAGCCCAGCGGACGCTGGTGCTACTACTACGCGCACCTGCAGCGCTATGCCGATGGCCTGAGCGAAAAGCAGGTGATCAAACGCGGGGATGTGATTGGTTATGTGGGCAGCACTGGTAATGCCAGCGCGGAGGCCCCGCACCTGCATTTCGAAGTACACGTACTGGGGCCGGAGAAGCAGTGGTGGAAGGGGGAATCGATCAATCCGTATCCGCTGCTGAAATCGGCTGCTTCGACGCCCGGCGCTGCCAGCGCCGCAAGTTGAACGTGAACACCGCCAACGCACCCCCGGGAATCAGCAGGAACAGTGCCGCCACCTTCCAGAAAAAGAACGGCCACAGCCAGACGTAATCCAGGTCGGTCAGCTTCAGCAGGTCCAGCGGGGGCTGCAGTTCGATCACGGCCGCCCTGCCCGCCAGCGCCGGGTCCACCTCCAGTACGGTTACCCGCAGCCATGAGCGTCCGCGTGGCAATGCATCACCGCGGCCATATCCAAAGTAGGACGCCATGAGCCCGCTGGACTCAACCGATGCCAGCCTGCGGTTGATACCCTGCCCGGCCACTCCCGAACGCTCTCCTGCGCGGAAGTCCCCATGATCGGTGGGAGTGTCGATGCGCAGCAGCACTTCAGGGTCAGCCTCAGTACCGTCTGCGGCATACCGCAGTCGCAGCCGCAGTTGGTCATCAATGAAGCGGTAGACCGTCACCTCGGCCGTCGCGCCGGGGCTGAGCAGCAGCGGCAGGGTCTGGGTACGCGAGGCCAGATGGTTGGCGATGGCGCCGAGCGCCAGAACCGCGCAGGCGATGACCCACAGGCTCCACAACACCCACAGGGTGACCCGCACCACGGTCTCGCCTTTCACGCTGACATCCTGGTCATCGCTTCGCTTCCTCGCCGGCACTGGCAACACAGTAACGAAAAAGCCCCGCGTTCGCGGGGCTTCTTCCTTCTGCGACGCCAGGCATGGCCCAGCGCTACCGGTCACGCACTCAGGCGAACGGATCCTGCAGGACCATGGTGTGGTCGCGGTCCGGGCCGGTGGAGACGATGCTGATCGGGCAACCCGCCAGCTCTTCCAGCGAACGCAGGTAGGCACGTGCGGCCGGCGGCAGGTCGTCCCAGTGGGTGATGCCGTGGGTGTTCTCGCTCCAGCCCGGGAACTCCAGGTACACCGGGGTGCAGTCTTCCCAGCCCTGTGCGTCCAGCGGGGCGTACTCGGTGCGCTTGCCGTTGTATTCGTAGGCGATGCAGACCTTCAGCTTTTCCATGCCATCGAGCACGTCCAGCTTGGTGATGCACAGGCCGCTGATGCCGTTGATGGCCACGGCGCGCTTCAGCGCGACGATGTCCATCCAGCCGCAGCGACGCGGGCGACCGGTCGAGGCACCGTACTCGGCACCGCGGTCACGGATGCCCTGGCCGACTTCGTCGTCCAGTTCGGTCGGGAACGGGCCGCCGCCGACGCGGGTGGCATAGGCCTTGGCGATACCCAGCACGTAGTCGATCGAATCGGCGCCGACGCCAGAACCGGCCAGCGCACCACCGACGGTGGTGTTGGAGCTGGTGACGTACGGGTAGGTGCCGTGGTCGATGTCCAGCAGCGCACCCTGCGCGCCTTCGAACAGCACGCGCTTACCCTGCTTGCGCAGGTCGTGCAGGATCCCGGCCACGTCGGACTTCATCGGCTGCACGTACTCGCCGAAGGCCAGCGCTTCGTCGAAGGTCTTCTGGAAGTCGACCGCATCGGTGTTCAGATACTTGGTCAGCACGAAGTTGTGGTAGTCCAGCGCGGTGCGCAGCAGTTCTTCGAGCTGCTTCGGGTAATGCAGGTCGGCGATGCGGATGCCGCGACGCGCCACCTTGTCTTCGTAGGCCGGGCCGATGCCACGGCCGGTGGTGCCGATCGCCTTGCCACCGGCAGCGCGCTCGCGCGCCTGGTCCAGGGCGATGTGGTACGGCATGATCAGTGGCGCGGCCGGGGAGATCTTCAGGCGCGAACGCACTTCCACGCCGGAGGATTCCAGCTCGGCGATTTCCTTCTGCAGCGCGGCCGGCGAGATCACCACGCCGTTGCCGATCAGGCACAGCGCATCGTCACGCAGGATGCCCGACGGGATCAGGTGCAGGACGGTCTTCTTGCCGTTGATGACCAGGGTGTGGCCGGCATTGTGGCCGCCCTGGAAGCGCACGACGGCGCCGATTTCCTCAGTGAGCAGATCGACGATCTTGCCCTTGCCTTCATCGCCCCACTGGGCACCAAGCACTACGACAGACTGACCCATGACGGGCTCCTCATATGTTGCGGCCATCGGGGCCGCGGACGGGTAAACCGTGGCGGGGCTGGCCAGCACCTGGAGGGCGGCTCCAAACGGGGAGCAGCCGGCGATGGAAGGCCCAGACACGGAAAAAGCCGAGCGGGGAGGCCCGTCCGGCTTTTGTGCATTATCCGGGTTTCCGGGGTCAGGCGCCACCTTTCCGACGGACGGCTTCACCGGCCGGTCAGGCCGGCGTCTCATGTAGAGCCGAGCCCATGCTCGGCTGCCTTCCCGCCGCTGCGCGGCGCCGCCCGAGCATGGGCTCGGACGCTACAGGGCGGGGTTCAGTGCCGCACCCACCACAGCAGGCTCAGCCCGGCCAGCAGCACCAGCCCGCCGAAGCTGCGCAGGGCCGGGCTGGGCAGGTCCAGCAGGCGCTCGGCCATGCGCTTCCAGGCGAACGGGGCGACGAACAGGAACAGGCCTTCCAGCACCGCGACCAGGCAGACGGCGGCGAACAGATCTTTCATGGGGGGACTCCGGAAAAAGCACGGGGCCCGGCGTCTGGCCGGGCCCCGTGGGGTAGTGCCCTGCGACCTCAGCGGTCGTTCTTCAGGTACTGCAGGAACGGGTCGTTCTTGTCCAGCACGATCACGCCGTTGCCGTCGGTCATGGAGCCACGGTAGGCCTCCAGGCTGCGGTAGAACGCGTAGAACGAGGGATCGGCCGAGCCGGCCTTGCCGTAGATACGGGCGGCATCGGCATCGCCTTCACCACGCAGGCGCTGGGCATCACGCTCGGCCTCGGCGATCAGCACGGTGCTGTCACGGTCGGCCTGGGCACGGATGGTCAGCGACTGCTCCTCGCCCTCGGCGCGCAGCTTGGCGGCTTCCTGCTTGCGCTGGGCGCGCATGCGCTCGTACACGTCATTGATCACCTGGCTGTCGGTGGGCAGGTCCACCTGCTTGATGCGCAGGTCGATCATCTGCATGCCGAGGCCGGCCACGGCTTCGTTGATTCCCTTCAGCTGCTCGGCGATCAGCTCGCTGCGGTCGCCGGAGACCAGCTGCTGCAGGGTGCGCGAGTTGATCTGGTTGCGCAGCGAGTCGGTGATGATCGGTGCCAGGCGGGCATTGGCGATCCGCGGATCGCCGCCGGTGGCACGGAAGTAGTCACCCACGTTGGAGATGTAGCCGATGGCGAAGAAGTCGACGCTGACGTCCTTCTGCTCGGCGGTGAAGTAACGCGCCGGCGCAGTGTCGAGCACCTGGAAGCGGCGGTCGAAGACCTTCACCGTTTCCACCACCGGCACCTTGAAGTGCAGGCCCGGCTTGATGTCCGAACGCACCACCTTGCCCAGGTTCAGGACCATGGCGGTCTGGTCCTCACGGACCACGTACACCGAGCCGAGCAGGCCCAGCACCACCGCCACGATCACGGCGATCCAGATAGGACTCTTCATCGGCTGCCCTCCTCACGGCCGCTCGGTCGCCCGGTCGGGCGGCCCACCGGCCGGCCCGGATCACGGGAAGCTTCCGCCGCTGCACCCGACAGCGACGGCATCACCACCTCCGGGTTCGTCACTCCCGGCGGAGCCGGGGTGGTGGGACGGGTATCGCCGGTCATCGGCACGTAGATCAGCTGGCGGCCATCACCACCGATCACCTTGCGGTTCTCGCTCAGCACCTGCTGCACGGTCTCCAGCCACAGGCGCTTGCGGGTCACTTCCGGGGCGTCCTTGTACTGGGCCTGCAACAGGCTGAAGCGCTGCGCGTCACCCTCGGCCTTGGACACCACGGCCTGCTTGTAGCCTTCGGCAGTGGTACGGGCACGCGAGGCCTGGCCTCGGGCTTCCGGCACGACCTTGGCGGCGTAGGCCTGGGCTTCGTTGATCAGGCGTTCCTTGACCTGCTGGGCGCCATTGACCTCGTCGAAGGCCGGCTTGACCTCTTCTGGCGGACGGGCGTCCTGCAGGGTCAGGCCGGTCACGGTCAGGCCGGTCTTGAACGCCTTCAGCAGCGCCTGCAGGCGCTCTTCGGCAGCCACGGCCAGCGGGCCACGGTTGTTCAGCACGGCGTTGAGATCAGCGCGGCCCACTTCTTCGCGCACCGCGCTCTGCGCCGACTGCTCCAGCACCTGGTTGGCATCGACCGTGCCGAACAGGTACTGCTGCGGGTCGTCGATGCGGTACTGGACATTCAGCGAGACGTTGACGATGTTCTCGTCGCGGGTCAGCACCGGCACCTGGATCGAGAAGGTCTTGATCTCGGTGGCATTGACCTTGGTGACCGATTCGATCGGCCACGGCAGCTTGAAGTTCGGGCCGGGCTGCAGGATGCGCGAGAACTGGCCGAAGCGCAGCACCACGCCACGCTGCTGTTCGCCGATCAGCTGGAAGCTGGAGAACAGCACCAGCAACACCACGGCTGCCACCACCCAACGCACGATGCCACCGTCGAACAGGTCCTTCAGCGGCCCGGGCAGTCCGCCCCAGCCACCACCATTGCCACCGCCGCGCGACCCGAAGGGCCCGCGTCGATTGTCCTCGGGGCCTTGTCCGCCCTTGTTGCCGCCGGGTGTATTCCAGGCCATGCACGCTCCATCAAGATTTGGGCTGCGGCGCGGGCCCTTCCCGCACCGCCAGCCGTGAAACCATCACCGATCATACAAGATGGGGCGGATCGGCAGGATCGAAAGGGGGGCAACGGGGTAAGGTGGCGTTTTCCTCGAAGTCAGGCAACGCCGATGGCCCCCACCACCCCGTTCACCGCCTTCCGCATCGAAAACGACGACGCCGGCTACCGCAGCGGCCTTGCCCAGCTCCGGATCGACGACCTCAACCCCGGACAGGTGCTGATCCGCGCCCACTGGTCCTCGGTCAACTACAAGGATGCCCTTGCCGGTACCGGCAAGGGGAAAATCCTGCGCCGCTTCCCGCTCGTGGGCGGCATCGACGTGGCCGGTACCGTGGTCGCCAGCTCCGACCCGGACTGGCGTGAAGGCGATGCGGTGCTGGCCACCGGCTGCGGCCTCAGCGAGACCCGTGATGGCGGCTACAGCCAGTACGTGCGGCTGGAATCGCGCGCGGTGATCGCCCAGCCGGCCGGGCTGACCCCGCGCGAGGCGATGGTGGTGGGCACCGCCGGCTTCACTGCGGCGCTGGCCCTGCTGCGCATGCAGGACAACCGGCAGACCCCGGAACTCGGCCCGCTGGCAGTCACCGGTGCCAGCGGCGGCGTCGGTGCGCTGGCGCTGTCGATCTTCAGCCGTGCCGGCTACAGCGTGCACGCGGTCAGCGGCAAGCAGGACCAGGCCGAATTCCTGCGCAGCATCGGCGCCACCGAGGTACTGCCACGCGACGCGCTGGCCGATACCGGCCCGCTGCAGTCGGCGCGCTTCGGCGGTGGCCTCGACAATGCCGGAGGCGACATGCTGGCCAGCCTGCTGGCGCAGACCGTGCCCTACGGCAGCGTGGTCAGCGCCGGTCTGGCCGCCAGCCCGACGCTGAACATGACCGTGATGCCGTTCATCCTGCGCGGTGTCTCGCTGCTGGGGGTGTCCTCGGCCAATGCGCCGCGCGGGCTGCGCGAAGAGGTGTGGTCGCGACTGGGCAGTGACTGGAAGCCGCAGCACCTGGACCGCATCTGCACTGCCGAAGTCGGCCTGGATGGCCTGCCCGCCGTGTTCCAGCGGATGCTGGCCGGCGGCTCGCTGGGGCGCACGGTGGTGCGGATCGACTGAACGTCGCAGGCAGGCGACGGACGGCAGACGCGCCCCTCCCGCCGGTAATGTGCCCGCACTACACTGCGGGCATTACATGGGGAACAACATGGCACGCATTCTGATCGTCGACGACTCACCGTCGCAGCTGTTGGGGATACAGCGCATCGTCGAGAAGCTCGGGCACCAGATCCTGACCGCCACCGATGGCGCCGCCGGGGTCGAAACCGCCAAGGCCGAGCTGCCCGACCTGGTCCTGATGGACGTGGTGATGCCCAACCTCAATGGCTTCCAGGCCACCCGTACCCTCGCCCGCGACGAGGCGACCCGGCACATTCCGGTGATCCTGGTGACCACCAAGGACCAGGACACCGACCGCATGTGGGGCATGCGCCAGGGCGCCAAGGCCTACATCACCAAGCCGTTCTCGGAAGATGAACTGTCCGAGGTGCTGGAACGGGTGTTCGCCGGGCAGGGCTGAAACATTCCGGTGGGTGCCAACCTTGGTTGGCACGCCTTGAACGGCCGAAAGGCGTGTGGACCGAGGTCCACACCCACCAGAATCGATCTCAGATCGTTTCGCCAAACGCCTTGGCCAGGTTCCGATAGGCCTTCTTCTGCGCCTCGTCGGTCGCAGCCGGGGCCACGATCTCGATTTCGACGATCTGGTCGCCGTCCGGGCTGCCAGGAAGGCCACGGCCACGCAGGCGCAGCTTGCGCCCGGCATCGGAATCGGCCGGAATCTTCAGCTCCACCGCACCGCCCAGGGTCGGCACGCTGATGCTGGTCCCCAACGCGGCCTGCCACGGTGTGACCGGCAGCGTATAGAGGATGTTGCGGCCATCGACCTCGAACTGCGGGTGCGCGGCGTATTCCACTTCCAGCAGCAGGTTGCCGCCATGGTTGCCCTGCCCTGCCAGGCGGATCACCTGGCCCGGGCGGATGCCCTTGGGCACGCGCACGTCCAGCTGCTTGCCGTTGACGGTGATGCGCAGGCTGTCACCGTTGTAGGCCGCCTCCAGCGGTACCGACAGCTTGGCGCGGGTATCGCGATTGGGCGCATGGCCCTGGCTGCTGAAGCCCGGCCCCGGACCAGCGCCGCCACCGCCACGCTGGCGCGCGAACAGGCTTTCGAAGAAGTCGCTGAAGCCGCCGTTGGGGCCGCCGCCGCCGAACACTTCCTCGAAATTGAACCCCCCGGCGCCGCCGTAGTTCGGCGGCACGTTGAACTCCTCGCCCGGGCGATAGCCCTGCGCGCGCAGCTGGTCGTAGGCCGCGCGCTTCTCCGGGTCGCGCAGCGCCTCATAGGCCTCGTTGACCGCCTTGAACTTGTCTTCGGCCCCGGCCTCCTTGCTGACGTCCGGGTGGTACTTGCGTGCCAGCCGGCGGTAGGCGGTCTTGATCTCCGCCTCGCCCGCGCTCGGTTCCACCCCCAGGGTGGCGTAGTAATCCTTGAATTCCATCCAGCTACCTCGATTCGCTTCGGCCGCGCCGGTGGCGCCGCCCCGGGTTCATTCTACGCGTCGGCGATGCTACGCCGGGCCTCGTGCGGCGCCGGTGAGGCCGACTGATCCTGCGCAATGCGGCTGCCATCCCCATGCCCCACGCTGTGGCTGGAAGCCCCTGCCGCAAAGCCCGAAGATGGGGCCTGCACGCAGGTTTTCCAATGTCTTGACGCCCCTGTCCCATCCGGCCCACTAGCCTGCCCCAGCAAGGAGTTCCCCATGACCATCCATGTCGGCGACCGCATTCCGGAAGTGACCCTCAAGCGCATCCGCGAGGGCATCGAAACACTCGATACGCATTCGCTGTTCGATGCGCGCAAGGTGGTGCTGTTCGCCGTGCCCGGCGCGTTCACCCCGACCTGCTCGGCGCGCCACCTGCCCGGCTACGTCGAGAAATTCCAGGACTTCCGCCAGCGCGGCATCGACGTCTACTGCATGGCCGTCAACGACCCGTTCGTGATGAAGGCCTGGGCCGCCGACCAGAGCGTGCCCGACGGCCTGCTGATGCTGTCCGACGGCAACGCCGAACTGACTCGCGCGCTCGGCCTGGAGCTCGATGCCAGCGCCTCGGGCATGGGCATCCGCTCGCGCCGTTTCGCCCTGTACGTGGTCGATGGCGTGGTGCGTGCGGTCTGGGTCGAACAGCCGGGCCAGTTCGAAGTCTCTTCAGCCGAGTACGTGCTGGAGCACCTGCCCACCTGATCTTCCACCGCAAGAGGAAACGGCCAGCCATGTCCAGCAAGCCAGCCAAAGCCACAAAGCCTGCCGCAAAGGTTCCCGGCATCAGCGACCGCAAGACCCTGCGCGAACGCGCCCGGCGCAACATCGAAGATGGTGCGATCACCGACAGCTACAATGCCGACCGCGAGGCAGTGATCAAGCTGCTCAACGACGCGTTGGCCACCGAGTACGTGTGCGTGCTGCGCTACTACCGGCACTTTTTCATGGCCAAGGGCATGCTGGCCGACGCGGTCAAGGCCGAGTTCCTCGAGCATGCGCAGCAGGAACAGGCGCACGCCGGCAAGCTGGCTGAGCGCATCGTCCAGCTTGGCGGCGAGCCCGACCTCAACCCCGATACGCTGACCGCACGCTCGCACGCCGAGTACAAGGAAGGCAGCGACCTGCGCGACATGGTGCGCGAGAACCTGGTGGCCGAACGCATTGCCATCGACAGCTACCGCGAAATGATCAACTTCATCGGCGACCGCGACACCACCACCAAGCGCATCCTCGAAGAGATCCTGGCGCAGGAAGAGGAACACGCCGACGAGTTTGCCGACCTGCTGGACGGGTGGATCGGAGAATAGCGGTTACGCCACGGGCTCGCGGCCATCTACGGTGTTGTAGAGCCGAGCCCATGCTCGGCTTACCGCTGCATGCACGTCGAAGGAGCAGCCGAGCATGGGCTCGGCTCTACAACAGCGTGGCAGTCATACGGGAAGTGCCAACCAAGGTTGGCACCTACCGGAGGACGTTGAACCGTACCTGGGTCCACGCGCCATCTGCCGCCAGCGCGGTCAGGGTGTGTGCTCCCGGATCGGCGAACTCGCGCTGCATCAACTGCGCGCCGTGGGTCTGCGCAATCCAGCGTCCATCCAGCAACCAGTCCACCGCCTGCTCGCTGCCCAGCGCGCGCAGCTGCAGGCGTACGCCATGTTCGGCGTTGGGTGCACGCGCCAGTGCTGCGCCATCATTGAGGCCATCGATGTGCAACGCGACACTGGCCTCACGCCCATCGTCGCGGCAGTCAGGCGATAGCGCTGGCAATTGCGAGGCCTCGCGCGTGGCCTTGGACAACCACGGCGACAACAGCGCCGGCCAGCGAGCGATCTCACGCGCGACTTCCTCATGCGGCAAACGGCAATCAGCGGAGACACGCAGACCGGTCCGCGCATCGGCCAGGTAGCGCTGCCGCCCCGGCTGCCAGCGCCGCGCCTCGCGCTCGGGGAAGGTCGGTGGTGCTGCACCGTCCAGCAGGTAGGCCTGCATCCTGCGCTGGCAGAGCGCAGCTGGCAGTCCCTCGGCACGTTCGCCGGTCGGCCAGCAGATGTCTTCCTGGCTGACACTGGCCGGCATTGGCGCAGCAGCGGAATCGCCACGCTGGCGCGGCAGGCTGTCCACCACTTCGAACATCAGCGGCAGTGCGGTAACCGCACCATACTGGCCCGGCAACGGCGTGCCGTCTGGTCGCCCCACCCACACGCCCACTGTGTAGTGACGGGTACTGCCGATGGCCCACGCATCGCGGTACCCGTAACTGGTGCCGGTCTTCCACGCCACACGCGGGCGGCCACCGACATCGAACGTCCCGACGCCATAGCCCGGCCGCGGATTCGATTCCAGCATCTCGCGGACGATCCAGCTTGCGCCGGGCGAAGCGAGGCGCCGCTCGATCATTGGCTCATCGTCGGTGTAACGCACGCGCCCGGCGATGCCATTGCGGTTGAGCGCGGCGAACGCGCCGACCAGGTCTTCCAACCGCGCGCCGGTGCCGCCCAGGATCAGCGACAGATTAGGCGTGCTGCCCGGCGGGAAACGCAGCTGGATGCCGGAGTGCGACAGGCGAGCGGCGAAACGCGCAGCACCGACCCGTTGCAGCAGATCTACCGAGGGTACGTTGAGCGACAGGCGCAATGCACTGGAAGCGCCGATCGGTCCGTTGAAGGCCATGTCGAAGTTGCCGGGGCGGTAACTGCCGAAACTCTGCGGCGCATCCACCAGCAGGCTTTCCGAATGGATCAGGCCGTCATCCAGTGCCATCGCATACAGGAACGGCTTGAGCGTGGACCCCGGCGAGCGCCAGGCCTGCACCATGTCCACGTGCCCCAGCCGCTGGCGGTCACCGAACGCCAGCGTGCCCACATAGGCACGTGCCTGCAGGGTCTGGTTGTCGACCACCAGCAGGGCGGCCGAGGTGCGTTCGGGCAGCGTCGAGAAGTAGCTGGCCACGCGCTCTTCCAGCGTGCGCTGCAGGCCGATATCAATGCTGCTCTGGATGCGCGCTTTGCCCGGCTGCGCTGAATGCAGCCGCTGCGCCAGCAGTGCCGCATGCAGCGGCGGCCGCAGCGAGCGCGCCACCACGTTCTCGATGCGCGCGTCCTCCACTTCCTCCGGCGTCCACGCACCCAGTTCGGCCATGCGTGACAGCACCTTGTCGCGCGCCTTCTGCGCCGCTTCCGGATGGCGGTCCGGGCGCAGCCGGCTTGGCGCCTGCGGCAGCACCGCCAGCAACGCGGCCTCGGCATGCGACAGCTGCGCCGCCGGCTTGCCCAGGTAGGCCCAGCTGGCCGCTTCCACGCCCTCGATGGTGCCGCCGTACGGCGCGCGCTCCAGGTACAGGGCCAGGATCTGCCGCTTGCTCAGGTGCACTTCCAGCTGCACCGCGCGCAGCATCTGCTTGAGCTTTCCCCAGGGCGTGCGCGTATGCGGGTCGAGGATGCGGGCAACCTGCATGGTCAGGGTCGAGCCACCGGACACGATGCGGCCGCCGCGCAGCAACTGGCCGCTGGCACGCAGGATCGCCAGCGGGTTGATGCCCGGATGGCGCCAGAACCAGCGGTCTTCGTAGGTCAGCAACGCCTGCAGGTACAGCGGCGAGACGCTGTCGATCGAAGCCGGAT
This sequence comes from Stenotrophomonas sp. 22692, assembly GCF_052045015.1. Taxonomy (NCBI): domain Bacteria; kingdom Pseudomonadati; phylum Pseudomonadota; class Gammaproteobacteria; order Lysobacterales; family Lysobacteraceae; genus Stenotrophomonas; species Stenotrophomonas sp. 22692. The sequence goes on along the minus strand of NZ_JBQEMR010000023.1, from coordinate 21,863 downwards.
AGCGCCACACGCCCTCGGCATCGGCAAAGGCACGCAGCGGCGTGCCGTCGGCGGCCACCACCAGGGTGCTGGTATCACGCTGCTTCGGCAGCGGCGGCGGGAAAGCGAAGTCCAGCACCAGCAGCAGCGCCAGCGAGGCGGCCGTGCCCCAGCGCAACCACGGCCACAGCGGCCGCAGCCGGCGGCGCAGGGCCGCCAGCCGGGTCTTCATTGCGTCATTCATTGCGAATTGCCATCAGGACGGGCCGCGCCGTCGCGGCCCGTCCGCGCGGTCACGGCTGTACCACCGTGATCGTGGTCGGGTTGCTGCGGCCGACGCCGCGCAGCTGCGGCCGGTACATGTCCTCCACCAGCGGCGGCGGCACCGAGTAGGTTCCCGGGGTCACCGCGCGTACCAGGTAGAACACGTTGGCCTTGCTGCCACGCGACAGCTTCAGCGCGGCCACGTACCGGTCGTCGCGGAACTCTTCGTGCTTGGTATCGGCCGCTTCACTGCGGTCGCTGATGGTGATGCCATCGACCACCACGTCGGCCCACTGCTTGGCATCACCGAGGTTGAAGTTCTCGATCTCCAGGCCGGCCGGCAGCAGGTCGGTCAGCAGTGCATCGGGCATCGTGGTGTCGGCAGTGACGGTGACGCGCACGATCAGCGCTTCACCTTCCTTCAGCGGGCGCGGCGTCCACGGCTTGCCATCGGTGCCGAAGTAGCTGCGTTCAACACCCAGCACGCTGTTGTCCGGTGCCGGCGCGCTGCGCGGGATGCCGGCCACGTCGATGCTGGCGAACATCGGCGGCTGGCCCTGCGGGGTGAAGCGCACGCCGCTGGCCAGTTCGCTGCCGGTGAAGTTGCGGCCGAACAGCTTGCGCTCACTGATCGCCTCGGTGCTGCCACCGATCACCAACTCACCGGCCACCAGCGCCTTCTGGTTGGCGGCCAGGGCCTTGCCGAGGCGGGCGATCGCCACCTGCTCCTGGGTGCTCAGCCACATCCAGCCGGCATTGCGGCGGGCATCCAGGCCACGGCCGAGATCGACCGCACGTGCGTCCCAGGCGGGCTTGGCCAGCTTGTTCTCGTGCGTCAGCGCGATCATCAGTGCGTCATCGCGGATCGCGCTGCCGTAGTCGCCGAAGTACGACGGGCGCTCGCTGCTGGACTTGGCGAACGCCGCCGCCAGTGCCGCCTGGCCACGCTTGGCATCACCCTGCAGTGACAGCGCCACGCCCAGGTGGACCAGCGACAGGCCACCGACCGCCTTGCTGCGCTCGTTGTCGTACAGCGTGCGCAGGGTACCCAGCGGCGCCCGGTTGACCCGGGCCAGCACATAGCCCGAATACGCCTGGTTGGCGAACTTCAGCTTCTCGCGGTCATCCTGGCCGTAGAACTGATTGCCACCGGACAGCAGGTCCTCACTGAGGCGGTTGAGTGCCTTCTGCAGTACGTTGTCGGGCACCGCGAAGCCGGCGTCCTTGGCATCGAGCAGGAACTCGGTGATGTACGGGGTCAGCCACGGGTTCACGTAGCCGTCGTCACCCCACATCGAGAAGTTGCCGTTGGCCACCTGCATCGACGCCAGGCGACCGAACGCGCCTTCCATGCGCTCGCGGCGGGTCTTGGCATCCAACCCGTCAGCCCCGAGCATCGACGACGTCGCCTGGTCCAGGATCAGTGCGGCGTAGCCCTTGCTGGTGGTCTGCTCGGCGCAGCCGTACGGGTAGTTCAACGCGCCCTGCAGGGCACTGGCGAACGGGATTGGCGGCAGCGGGCTGACCAGCAGGCGCGCGTTCACCGACTCGGCCATCAGGCCGTCGGTCAGGCTGTTGTCGAGGCTGACCGCGGCCAGTGGATCCAGCGTGCGTACCTGCGAGCGCAGCACCTGCGGCCACGCCGCACGCACCGGCAGCTCGTAGCGGCGGTCGGCCTTGAATCCGTTGCCGTCCACCCGCACCCGCACCTTGGCTACGCTGTGGCCCTCACGCGCGGACAGCGGGAAACTCAGCGTGGTCTTGGCATCGGCATTCAACTGCACGCTGCGGCTGCCCTCACCCAGGTTCAACGGGCCCTCGCTTTCCACCTTCACGTTGAACTGCCCCGGCTTGCCGGTGAAGTTCTGCACGTCCAGGGTCACGGTGCTGCGGTCGCCCGGGGCCAGGACGCGCGGCATGCTGGCTTCGGCCAGGATCGGCGCGCGCACCACGGTCTCCACATCGCGCTTGCCGTACTGGTCATCGCTGTAGACCAGCGCCGATACGCGCAGGGTGCCGTTGAAGTCCGGCACCTTCAGGCGGATGCGGGCGATGCCCTTGGCATCCAGCTGCACCGGGCCGGAGAACAGGTCCACGGTCTGCACGCGTGCGGTCGGGCGCTTGGCCTGCGGCAGCGCCTGCAGCGCCATGTCGCCACCAAACTTCAGCTTGCCGCTGCCGCCATCGAAGCTCTCGATCACCCGGCTGTAGATGTCGTAGGCATCGATGCCGAGGCGACGCTGGGCGAAGAAGTGCGCGCCGGCGTCGGGCACCGGGAAGCGGGTGATGTTGAGGATGCCTACATCCACCGCCGAGACGGTGACGTGCGCCATCTTGCCCGCCAGCTGCGGTGCACTGACCGTCACCGGCAGGTCCTGCTCCGGCCGCATCTGCTTGGGCGCAGCCAGGCCAACCGCCACGGTGCGGCCCTTGCGGTCCATCGGAACGTGCACCACCCCCACAGCACGGGCCGGGGTGATCTTGCTCGGCGCACTGCCGCCACGGAACACCAGCGCGGTGATGTACACGTCGTGGCGTTCCCAGTCGGCGGTAACCGGAATCTTGAAGGTCGACCCCGGCTTGGCGTCGATGCCCTGCACGTACAGCATGCGGTCGGTCTCGACCATCAGGATGCCCTTGCCGGCGTGCGGCGGGGTCACCGTCACCTCGAGCGTGTCGCCTGCCTTGTAGCCGGTCTTGTCCAGGCCCAGCTTGATCTTGTCAGGGCGCGCGTCCAGGCCGCGGTTGTCATCACCCCAGCTCCAGCCCGCACGGAACGGATAGCGGCTGGTCAGGCCGGTGGACGGATCGAACACGTCCACCCGGTACTCGCCCCACTCCACCGGGAAATCAAAGGCCACCGCGCTGCCGCCGGCATCGACGGTGCGCGTTTCCTTGTTCTCGAAACGGCGGGTGAAGTCGTAGTCCCAGCGGTTGTCGTTGAAGGTCCAGTGGTAGTCGCGCAGTTCGCGCACCAGGGTGATCTTCAGGCCCTTGGCCGGCTGCGGCTTGCCCGCTGCATCCACGCGCATCAGCTCGAAGCGCGCATTGCCGTTGGCATCGGCACCGTCTTCGGGATTGAACAGCGGGCGCACGCCCACCAGCGCATTGGCCGGCCACATCACCCGCTTCAAGGTGCGGGTGACGGTACGGCCGCCGGTCTCGTACAGGCTGCCGGACAGCACCACTGCAATCGGTGCCTTGGCCTTGGTCGCCTCCTCCGGCAATGCCACATCCTCGCGCAGCTGGCCGTTGGCCGGCAGCGTGGTGTCGATCACGTCCTTGGCTTCGCGCGGCAGCTGCAGGGTCGGGTCACCGAAGAAGTAGCCCGGCAGGCCCTCCACCGGCTGCTGCTCGGCCGCCACTGCCATGCGCGCGGTGAAGCGGTTGCCATCGGCCGGCGCACCATACAGGTAGGCACCATTGGCCTGCAGGCGCAGGTCCTCACCCGGCTTCAGCGTCTTCTGCGCGCTGTCCAGGTCCAGCTTCATGCGCTCGGGCAGGAACTCCTCGATGCGCAGGGTCATGCCCTGGATCGCCTCCTTGCTGGCCGGGTCGGTGCGGAACTCGACCTGCCAGCGCCCGGTCGGCGCCTCGGCGGGGATCACCTGCTCGAAATTGATGTAGCCCTGGTCACCCGGCTGCAGGCGGGTCTCGCGGAACGTCTTGCCGTCGGGCTGCTTCAGTCGCAGGAACACCGGTTGCGCCTTGACCGGCTTGCCATCGTTGTCACGCAGCAGCGCGGACAGGCGCACGGTCTCGCCCGGGCGGTACAGGTCGCGGCCGGACCAGGCGTAGACGTCGAACCAGGCATTGTCACGGCCGGCCACGGCGAATTCGCTCAGGTCCAGCGCCGGCTGGTTGAACGGCAGGAAGCTGGTGTCCTTGCCAGTGCTGGCGACCAGCACGTGGGTGGCATCCAGCGTGTAGTTCAGCAGCGCATTGCCGTTGCCGTCGGTGCTGCCCTTCAGCACCACCTCGCCCTTGGCATCGAGAACCCGCAGGTCGATGCCCTTCAGCGGTGCGCCGTCCTTGAGGCCGGCGGTGTGCACGAACAGCTTGTCCTTGTAGGCGCGGGTATGCAGGCCGATGTCGCTGACCGAGAAGAACGCGGTATCGAACTCGCCCTCGTAGTCACCGGTGCGCTTGAGCAGGGCGAAGTACAGGCCCGGCTCCTGCAGTTCCTTGATGTCCTGGGTCGGCAGGTAGGTCAGCACCCGCTCGTTCTGCTTGCCACCCAGGATGAAGCGGTTGACGTAGACCGGCTCGGCCAGCTTGTTGATCGGGCTGCGCTCGTAGTCGCTGCTCAGCTCCCAGCTGCCACGGCGGCCTCCGCGCTGGTACTGGCTGAAGAAGGTCGGCAGGTCCTTCTCGCGCACGCGCAGGAACTCGACGTCGACCTCCGGCACGTTCACCGACACCACCGGCAGGCCACGGCTGTCCTTGGCCGGCAGCACGCTGCCCTGCGAAGCGAAGCCGACCACCGGCTTCAGCTCGCCGCTGAACACCTTCTGCTTCAGTTCCTTGCCCAGGCGGCTGCCATCGGCGGCCAGCAGGTCCGGCGAGACCACCAGGCTGAACTCCTTGCCGGCCTCGACGAACGGGTAACGCAGGGTCAGGCCGTCATCGGACAGCGTCCAGCTGCTGTCGTCGGTGCCGACCTTTTCCTCGAAGCGCACCAGTTTGTCGAAATCCTGGGTGCCGACGAGCGGGCGCGAGAACTCCAGCGCCAGCGACAAGCCGTCATTCTTCTGGTCCGGGTAGGCACGCAGCAGGGTGAACTCCTTCACCTGCTCGGCCTTGGTGGTGATGGCTTCACCGCTGGCCTTGGGCAGCTGCCCGCTGTCGTTGCGGCAGCCGGCCAGACCCAGCAACAGGCCTCCTGCCAGTACCGCCGCCGCCCATCCCCACCGCTTCCGCCGTGCCGGACCGCTCATGTCGTCACTCCTTGATCGAGGTGGCCATTATAGGCAGGCCGCGTCAAGGTGTTGACGCCCCGGCGGTCGGAAACCCGGTCCCGCCCGGGACCCGGTAGCCGTCAACCTTGGTTGGCGCCCCCCATGCCAACCAAGGTTGGCATCTACCAGAGCGGCCTCACCCCGGCAGGTACAGGTCCACGTAGTCGGTCACCGGCATCGCCGCCAGCGTCACCGGGTCCAGTGAAGCGGCCCAGATGCGCTGCTGCTGGGCGGTCGGGAAGCGATGGGCCAGGTGCCGGCGGAACTTGTCCATCAGCAGCGGAATGCCTTCCTCGCGGCGCCGGGCGTGGCCGAGCGGGTATTCCACCAGTACCTCGGGCAGCTCGCTGCCGTCGGTAAAGCGCACGCTCAGGCCGTTGGCGATGCTGCGCTTGTCCGGATCCAGATAATCCGCGCTCAACTGCGGGTCTTCATGGCAGGCCATCTTCGCGCGCAGCGCATCAATGCGCGGATCGGCGGCAACGTCGTCCTCGTAATCCTCGGCCACCAACCGCCCGTGCAGCAACGCGATGGCGACCATGTACTGCACGCAGTGATCGCGGTCGGCCGGGTTATGCAACGGCCCCTGCTTGTCGATGATACGGATGCAGGCTTCCTGGGTGCGGATGGCGATGTGCGCGATGTCCTCGACCCGCCGTTCCATCGCGCGCAGCTGCTGGTGCAGCGTGACCGCCGCCTCCACTGCAGTCTGGCCGTGGAACTCGGCCGGGTAGCTGATCTTGAACAGCACGTTCTCCATCACATAGCTGCCCAGCGGTCGCCCCAGTGTCAGTGCCTGACCGTGCATGGATACGGCCTCGAAACCCCATGTCGGTGCACTCAATACGCTGGGATAGCCCATCTCGCCGCTGGCTGCCATCAGCGCCAGACGCACGCCACGACTGGTCGCATCGCCAGCGGCCCAGCTCTTGCGCGAGCCGGTATTGGGCGCGTGACGGTAGGTTCGCAGCGCCTGGCCATCTATCCAGGCCAGCGACACTGCATTGAGCATGCGTTCGCGATCCAGCCCGAGCAGCTGCGAGACCACCGCGGTGGTGGCCACCTTGACCAGCACCACATGGTCCAGCCCGACGCGGTTGAAGGAATTCTGCAGCGCCAGCACGCCCTGGATCTCGTGCGCCTTGATCATCGCAAGCAGCACGTCGTGCACGGTCGGCGGCGGACGACGCAGGGCCTGCGCGTTGCGCCCCAGCCAGTCAAGGACGGCAAGGATGCCGCCCAGGTTGTCCGATGGATGGCCCCATTCGGCGGCCAGCCAAGTGTCGTTGAAATCGAGCCAGCGCACCATTGCGCCGATGTTGAAGGCGGCCTGCACCGGGTCCAGCACGTAGTGCGTGCCCGGTACGCGCGCGCCGTCGACCACGCTGATGCCCGGCACCAGTGGACCGAGCAGTTTGCTGCAGGCCGGGAAGGACAGCGCTTCCAGGCCGCAGCCCAGCGTATCAAGCAGGCAGTGATGCGCGGTCTGGAACGCCAGCGGTGAGTCGATGCGGGCATCGCGCACATAATCGACGATATCCACCAGCAGTGCATCCCACGCTGCACGCTCGTTGGATGGGGTGTGGTTGTCGGACATCGTCGATCTCCTCGTTGCGGTGCACGGTTGCCCGTGCACCATGCCAACCAAGGCTGGCATCTACCAGAGCACTATTCGGCCGGCACCCGCACCTTGCCGTCCATCAGCACACGGGCGCTGCGGCTCATGATGGCCTTGGTCACTGTCCACTGGCCGTCAACGAGACCAGCCTGCGCACCCACGCGCAACGTGCCCGAGGGATGGCCGAAGGTCACCGCCTCACGTTCGCCGCCACCGGCGGCGCGATTGACCAGGGTGCCCGGAATCGCCGCCGCGGTACCGATCGCCACGGCGGCAGTGCCCATCATCGCGTGGTGCAGCTTGCCCATCGACAACGCACGCGCGTGCAGGTCGATGGCCGAGGCCGGGATGGCCTTGCCGCTGGACGACACGTAGTCCTGCGCCGGTGCCACGAAGGCTACCTTCGGCGTGTGCTGGCGGGTCGCCGCGTCTTCCAGGTTCTTGATCAGACCCATGCGCAAGGCGCCGTAGGCGCGGATCTTCTCGAAGCGCTCCAGTGCTCCCTTGTCTTCGTTGATCGCCGGCTGCAGCTCGGCGCCGGTGTAGCCCAGGTCGGCGGCGTTGAGGAAGATGGTCGGGATGCCGGCAGTGATCATGGTCACCTCAAAGCTGCCCACGCCGGGCACCTCCAGGGTATCGACGAGATTGCCGGTCGGGAACATCGCGCCCGCATCGCCGTCATCGGACGGATCGATGAATTCGAGCTGGATCTCGGCGGCCGGGAAGGTCACGCCATCCAGTTCGAAATCGCCGATTTCCTGCACTTCGCCATCGCGCATCGGCACGTGGGCGATGATGGTCTTGCCGATGTTGGCCTGCCAGATGCGCACGGTGCACAGGCCATCGCGCGGCACGCGGGCGGGATCGATCAGCCCGTTGGCGATCGCGAACGGGCCGACCGCAGTGCTGAGGTTGCCGCAATTGCCGCTCCAGTCGACGAAGGCGGTGTCGATCGAGACCTGGCCGTACAGATAGTCCACGTCGTGGTCCGGCACCGAGGCGGTGGAGATGATCACGCACTTGCTGGTGCTGGAGGTGGCGCCGCCCATGCCATCGGTCTGCTTGCCATACGGATCGGGCGAGCCGATCACGCGCATCAGCAGCGCATCGCGTGCGGCGCCCGGCACCTGCGCGGCGTCGGGCAGGTCCTGCAGGCGGAAGAACACCCCCTTGCTGGTGCCGCCACGCATGTAGGTGGCGGGAATACGGAGTTGCGGGAGGAAGGTCATCGTCGAATCCACGCGTTTGAATTTCAGGAAATGTCTTGCATCAGTGCGTCAAGACCACGATCAACGCACCACACACGCATGATGTCCACGCGGTCCGGTAGATCGAGGTAATAGACGAGGTACCGTTCGAAGCTCGGAACCAGCATGAACCGCAACGGCACCGGCAGCTGTGCTGCGAGGTCGGCGTGCCGGGTGGAACCCGAGCCTGGAAATACCGCGATGCGTTGAAGCGTGGCCTCCAACTCGGCGAGAAAGCGCCGACCCAGTATCAGCCCACCCTGCCGTGCGAACCACAGCGCGGCATCGGCTGCGTCGGCTTCGGCCCTGGGTCGCCATTCAATCGCCTTCACGCTCCATCCTTTCGGTCAGTTCACGACGCATGCGCTCGAATGTGTCGGCCGTCACCGGGACGCCAGGCCCAGAAGCCAGCCCCTCGGCAATCAGCTGCTTGAGCAGTTCTTCGGCCTTGCTGCGCTGGCGCTGGCGGATCAGGTCACGCACGTAGTCCGACGTACTGGAATAGCCGCCTTCACGCACTTCCTCGTCCACGAACTGCTTGAGCGGGTCGGTCAGCGAAATGTTCATGGTGGCCATGAGACTCTCCATTGGCAGTTTTTGCCAAGTCAGTGTGCGCCCTGCCCAGGTGTCGGACAAGCCCGCCCCCGGACTCCGGGGGCAGGCATTCAGGCCGGTATCACGCCACCTTGGCGCCTTCCAGGAAATCCTGGGCAAAGCGCTGCAGCACGCCACCCGCCTCGTAGATCGCCACTTCCTCGTCGCTGTCCAGGCGGCAGGTGACCGGCACGATCAGGTCCTGGCCGTCGCGGCGGTGGATGACCAGGGTCAGGTCGGCGCGCGGGGTGCGCTCGCCCACCACGTCGAAGGTCTCGGTGCCATCGATGCCCAGGGTCAGGCGGGTGGTCCCCGGCTTGAACTCCAGCGGCAGCACGCCCATGCCGATCAGGTTGGTACGGTGGATGCGTTCGAAGCCCTCGGCCACGATCGCTTCCACGCCGGCCAGGCGAACGCCCTTGGCGGCCCAGTCGCGCGAGCTGCCCTGGCCGTAGTCGGCACCGGCAATGATGATGAGCGGCTGCTTGCGCTCCATGTAGGTCTCGATCGCTTCCCACATACGCATCACCTTACCCTCCGGCTCCACGCGCGCCAGCGAACCCTGCTTCACGCTGCCATCGTCGTTGCGCACCATCTCGTTGAACAGCTTCGGATTGGCGAAGGTGGCGCGCTGCGCAGTCAGGTGATCACCGCGATGCGTGGCATAGGAATTGAAGTCCTCTTCCGGCAGGCCCATCTTCGCCAGGTACTCGCCGGCGGCGCTGGAGGCCAGGATCGCGTTGGACGGCGACAGGTGGTCAGTGGTGATGTTGTCCGGCAGCACCGCCAGCGCGCGCATGCCGGCCAGCGTGCGCTCACCGGCCAGTGCGCCCTCCCAGTACGGCGGACGGCGGATGTAGGTGCTCTGCGGGCGCCAGTCGTACAGCGGGCTGACCGCGGCACCGTTCTCCACGCGCACGTTGAACATCGGGTTGTAGACCTTGCGGAACTGCTCGGGCTTCACCGAGGCCTTCACCACCGCGTCGATCTCGGCATCGCTCGGCCAGATGTCCTTCAGGCGCACCTCGTTGCCATCGGCGTCCACGCCCAGCACGCCCTTCTCGATATCAAAGCGGACGGTGCCGGCGATGGCATAGGCGATCACCAGCGGCGGCGACGCCAGGAAAGCCTGCTTCGCATACGGGTGGATGCGGCCATCGAAGTTGCGGTTGCCCGACAGCACGGCCGTGGCGTACAGGTCCCGGTCGATGATCTCCTGCTGGATGGCCGGATCGAGCGCGCCGCTCATGCCGTTGCAGGTGGTGCAGGCGAAGGCGACGATGCCGAAGCCCAGCTTTTCCAGGTCCGGCAGCAGGCCGGCCTCTTCCAGGTACAGCTGCACCGCCTTCGAGCCGGGCGCCAACGAGGACTTCACCCACGGCTTGCGGAGCAGGCCACGTTCATTGGCCTTGCGCGCCAGCAGTGCGGCGGCGATCACGTTGCGCGGGTTGGAGGTGTTGGTGCAGCTGGTGATGGCGGCGATGATCACCGCGCCATCCGGCATCAGGCCCTGCGCCTGCTCGGCCTTGCCCGCTGCCAGCTTGGCCTCGTCGGCGATGCCGCGCTCGGCCAGCTCTGAAGTGGCGACGCGCTTGTGCGGGTTGGACGGGCCCGCCATGTTGCGCACCACGCTGGACAGGTCGAAGCGCAGCACGCGCTCGTACTGCGCGGTGGCCAGGTCGTCGGCCCACAGGCCTGTGGTGCGTGCATAGTTTTCCACCAGCGCCACCTGCGATTCCTCGCGACCGGTCAGGCGCAGGTAATCGGTGGTCTGTGCGTCGATGTAGAACATCGCGGCGGTGGCACCGTATTCGGGGCACATGTTGGAGATGGTGGCGCGGTCACCGATGGTCAGTGCCGCAGCACCCTCGCCGAAGAATTCAAGCCAGGCTCCGACCACGCGCTCCTTGCGCAGGAACTCGGTCAGGGCCAGCACCACGTCGGTGGCGGTGATGCCCGGCTGCGGGCGGCCACTCAGTTCGACACCGACGGTGTCGGGCAGGCGCATCCACGACGCGCGGCCCAGCATCACGTTCTCTGCTTCCAGGCCGCCAACACCAATTGCGATCACGCCCAGTGCATCCACGTGCGGGGTGTGGCTGTCGGTGCCCACGCAGGTATCCGGGAAGGCCACGCCGTCCTGCACGTAGACCACCGGCGACATCTTCTCCAGGTTGATCTGGTGCATGATGCCGTTGCCCGGCGGAATCACGTCCACGTTCTCGAAGGCCAGTTTGGTCCAGTCGATGAAGTGGAAACGGTCTTCATTGCGACGATCTTCGATCGCGCGGTTCTTCTCGAACGCCTGCGGATCGAAACCGCCACACTCCACCGCCAGCGAGTGATCGACGATCAGCTGCACCGGCACCACCGGATTGACCTTGGCCGGGTCGCCGCCCTTGTCGGCGATCGCATCGCGCAACCCGGCCAGATCGACCAGTGCGGTCTGGCCGAGGATGTCGTGGCACACCACGCGCGCCGGGAACCACGGGAAATCGAGGTCGCGACGGCGCTCGATCAGCTGCTTCAGCGAATCGCTGAGCGTGGCCGGATCGCAGCGGCGCACCAGGTTCTCGGCCAGCACGCGCGAGGTGTACGGCAGGGTGGCGTAGGCGCCGGGCTGGATCGCATCGACAGCGGCACGCGCGTCGAAATAGTCCAGCGCGCTGCCGGGGAGGTTCTTGCGGTAATCGGTATTCATGGGCTGGCGGAGTGCTTGAGGCGGGCCGGGTGCCGGCGGTGCGGCGGCGAAAGCATCCGGCCGGCACGCGGCCGGCCGGATGGGTACAGCAGGTGGATCAGACGCGCTTGTCGATGGCGACGAAGTCGCGGTCTTCCGGACCGATGTAGTTGGCGCTCGGGCGGATGATCTTGCCGTCGATGCGCTGCTCGACGATGTGCGCGCTCCAGCCGGCGGTGCGGGCGATCACGAACAGCGGGGTGAACATCGCAGTCGGCACGCCCATCATGTGGTAGCTGACGGCGCTGAACCAGTCCAGGTTCGGGAACATCTTCTTGATGTCCCACATCACCGATTCCAGGCGCTCGGCGATGTCGTACATCTTCATGCTGGACTGTTCTTCGGACAGCTCGCGGGCCACGTCCTTGATCACCTTGTTGCGCGGATCGGAGACGGTGTAGACCGGGTGGCCGAAACCGATCACCACTTCCTTGCGCTCGACGCGGGCCTTGATGTCTTCCTCGGCCTCATCGGGGGTGTCGTAGCGCTTCTGCACTTCGAACGCCACTTCGTTGGCGCCACCGTGCTTCGGACCGCGCAGGGCACCAATGCCACCACAGATCGCGCTGTACATGTCACTGCCGGTACCGGCGATGACACGGCAGGTGAAGGTCGAGGCGTTGAACTCGTGTTCCGCATACAGGATCAGCGAGGTATGCATCGCCTTCACCCACGACTCCTGCGGCTTCTCGCCGTGCAGCAGGTGCAGGAAGTGGCCACCGATCGAGTCGTCATCGGTTTCCACATCGATGGCGCGGCCGTTATGGCTCCAGTGGTACCAGTACAGCAGCATCGAACCGAGGCAGGCCATCAGCTTGTCGGCGATGTCGCGCGCGCCGGGGTGGTTGTGATCGTCCTTCTCCGGTGCCACGCAGCCAAGCACGGACACGCCGGTGCGCATCACGTCCATCGGGTGCGCCGACGGCGGCAGCTCTTCCAGCGCGGCCTTCACCGCGGCCGGAATGCCACGCAGCGACTTCAGCTTGGCCTTGTAGGAAACCAGCTCGGCGCGGGTCGGCAGCTTGCCGTGCACCAGCAGGTAGGCGATTTCCTCGAACTCGCTGGTGTTGGCCAGGTCCAGGATGTCGTAGCCACGGTAGTGCAGGTCGTTGCCACTGCGGCCCACGCTGCACAGCGCGGTGTTGCCGGCAGCGGTGCCGGACAGGGCGACGGACTTCTTCGGCTTGAAGGTCGGGGTTGCGGTCGTATCGTTCATGTTTCCCTCCGAAAACTTGATGGTGCAGGGTACTGCTTATTTCTTGGCGGCGAACAGTGCATCGAGCTGCTGCTCGAACGCGTGGTAGCCGATGCGGTCGTAGAGTTCTTCGCGGGTCTGCATGGTCTCCACCACGTTGCGCTGGTGGCCATCGCGGCGCACCGCCTGGTAGACGTTCTCGGCGGCCTTGTTGGCGGCGCGGAAGGCAGACAGCGGGAACAGCTGGATGGCAACACCGGCCGAAGCCAGTTCGTCGCGGCTGAACAGCGGGGTAGCGCCGAACTCGGTGATGTTGGCCAGCACCGGCACCTTCACCGCATCGACGAAGCGGCGGTAGGTATCCAGATCGTAGGCGGCCTCGGCGAAGATGCCGTCGGCACCGGCCTCGACACAGGCGATGGCACGTTCGATGGCCTTGTCCACGCCGTCCACCTGGATGGCGTCGGTGCGCGCGATCAGGAAGAAGTCCGGATCGGTCTTGGCATCGGCGGCCGCCTTCACGCGGTCGACCATTTCACCCTGCGACACGATCTCCTTGCCCGGACGGTGACCGCAGCGCTTGGCGCCGACCTGGTCCTCGATGTGGCAGGCGGCCGCGCCGGCCTTGATCAGCGACTTCACGGTGCGTGCGATGTTGAACGCACTCGGGCCGAAGCCGGTGTCGATGTCGACCATCAGCGGCAGGTCGCAGACATCGGTGATGCGGCGCACGTCCACCAGCACGTCTTCCAGGGTGTTGATGCCCAGATCCGGCAGGCCCAGCGAGCCGGCGGCCACACCGCCACCGGACAGATAGATGGCGCGGAAGCCGGCGCGCTTGGCCAGCAGGGCGTGGTTGGCGTTGATCGCGCCGATCACCTGCAACGGCGATTCGGCAGCCAGCGCCTCACGGAAGCGGGCACCGGCGGAGAAAGGAGTGGAAGCGGTCATGCGGCAATCCAGGTTGGAGATCGTGTGTGTAGGCGCAAACACCATGCCAACCTGCAAGCGCTTGATTTCACGGGGATGACTGCCCCGCATCAGTGAAACATATGAAACACTGAAACAGATGTATCATGAAACACCCTTCCCGGTCCGAGCCACCATGTACCTGCCCCGCTCGCCCCTGCGCCACACCGATGCCGATCCCGGCCGTCCGGTGATCTGGACCGTCAGCGTCTCGCGGCTGACCGGCCTGCTCGGCGACGTCATTCCGGAGTTCGACCGCCGCGCGCGTATCGAACAGATCAACCTCGGCTTCGAGGAAGCGGTGGATGTGATCGGGCAGCGCCTGCGCCGTGAGCATTGCGACGTGGTGATCGCCGGTGGCTCCAATGCCGCCTGGCTGCGCAGCCGGCTGGAGCTGCCGCTGGTGCCGATCCAGGCCAACGGCTTCGATCTGATGGAGGCGCTGGCCCGGGCACGACGGATCGCCAGCCGCATCGGCCTGGTCACCCACGCCAGCGACGTACCGGTGTTCAGCAACTTCCAGCAGAGTTTCGGCCTGGATATCGAGCATCGCCGTTTCGTCACCCGCGAGGATGCGCGCGACTGCATTGCCGACCTGCGCGCCAATGGCATCGAAGTGATCGTCGGCACCGGCATGGCCATCGACCACGCCGAACAGGCCGGCCTGCCTGGCGTGCTGCTGTACTCGGCCGACTCGGTGCGGCAGGCGTTCGAGCATGCGCTGGAACTGACCCAGACGCTGGCCCGCTCCAGTGGCAACCGATCCACCCCACGCCGGCGCCCGGCAGTACGTGGCGACGCGCATGAACTGCTCGGCGACAGCGATGCGATGGCACAGGTACGCGCACAGATTGCGCTCTATGCACCGCACGACAGCACCGTGCTGGTCAGTGGCGAAACCGGCACCGGCAAGGAACTGGTCGCGCGCCAGCTGCACGCCGTAAGTGGTCGTCGTGGGCGTTTCGTCGCGCTGAACTGCGGTGCGATCAGCGAATCGCTGCTGGAGGCAGAACTGTTCGGCTACAGCGATGGTGCCTTCACCGGCGCACGTCGCGGCGGACGCGTCGGCCTGGTTGAAGCCGCAGACGGGGGCACCTTGTTCCTGGATGAGATCGGCGAGCTGCCGCTGCCGTTGCAGACCCGCCTGCTGCGGGTGTTGGAAGAACGTGAAGTGCTGCGCGTGGGCGCCACCGAACCGACGCCGGTCGACCTGCGCGTGGTGGCCGCCACCCTGCAATCGCTGGAGCAGCGCGCGGCGACCGGCAGCTTCCGCCGCGACCTGTATTACCGCCTGGCAGCGCTGCGCATTGCCCTGCCCTCGCTGCGTGCCCGGCGCGGGGACATTCCGCTGCTGGCACAGCACTTCTTCCGCCAGCTGCGCGGCATCGACGCGCCACTGGATGAGGATGCACTGGCGGTGCTGACCACGGCCGAGTGGCCCGGCAACGTGCGCGAACTACGCAATCTGGTGGATCGCCTGCGCATCCACTGGCAGCCGGCTGAAGGGTCTATTGATGCCGCGCGACTGCTGCAGCTTGCACCCGAGCTGACAAGCGAAGGCGCGACGGAACTGCCACTGGAAAGCAACGGCAAGCGCCCGCCGCGTGCGCAGCTGGAAGCAATGCTGCAGGAACACCGCAATGACCGCGAGGGCATGGCGCAGGCGCTGGGCGTATCACGCACCACGCTGTGGCGGTGGCTGCGCGCGGAGGGCCTGTAGAGCCGGCACCGCCCCGACTTACGGATACAGCAGGCGCTTGCTCCAGCGCCCTTCGGCACCGGCTTCATAGCACCAGCGTTCGTGCAGGCGGAACTGCGCGCCGTACCAGAACTCGATGCGGTCGGGCACCACGCGCAGGCCGCTCCAGCCCTCCGGGCGCGGCACGTCCTTGCCCTCGAAGCGGGCCTCGACCTCGGCCACGCGCGCATCGAATTCCTCACGCGTTGCCAGCGTCTTCGACTGCTGCGAGGCCCAGGCGCCGATCTGGCTCATCCGCGGACGGCTGGCGAAATAGGCATCGGCTTCGGCGTCGGCCACCTGCTCCACGCGCCCCTCGATGCGCACCTGGATGCCGGCCTCGCGCAGGCTACGCCACAGGAACAACAGCGCCGCCTGCGGGTTGGCATGGAGTTCCTGGCCCTTGTGGCTGTCCAGATGGGTGTAGAAGACAAAGCCACGCTCATCGAACGCCTTCAGCAGCACGGTACGTGCCGAGGGACGGCCGTGCGTATCGGCAGTGGCCACGGTCATCGCGTTCGGCTCGACCTCGCGGCTCTGTTTGGCCTCTTCAAACAGGCCGGCAAACGTGGACAGGGCTTCGGCGTACAGGTCGCTCATGATTGCGTTCTTCTCACACGGATTGGGCTATTGTGGCTGCATGGCCGCTGCTGCGTATATGCCCCAGGTGAAAGGATTCCCCGAAACATTGGCCGAACAGGTGCTGGACGATGCGCTGGGCAGCGGCGCAGCAGTTCCAGTATTGGCGATCAGCGGCCTGCAGGGGAGCGGCAAATCGACGCTGGCCGCGCAGGTGGTGGCCCGCGCCCAGGCACGCGGCCTGAACGCAGCCACGCTGTCGATCGATGATGTCTACCTGACCCGCGCACAGCGCCAACGGCTGGCCCGCCAGGTGCACCCACTGCTGATCACCCGCGGCCCGCCTGGCACCCATGACCTGCCGCTGGCCCACGCGGTACTGGATGCAGTGGCCGCACGCCAGCCCTTCGCGATGCCGCGCTTCGACAAGCTGGCCGATGAACGCCTGCCCGAAGCGCAATGGCCGCAGCTGCAACAACCGCTGGACCTGCTGGTGTTCGAAGGCTGGTTCCTGGGCACGCCTGCGCAGGATGACGACGCGCTGGACAGCCCGTTGAACGCGCTGGAACGGGAGGCCGACGCCGATGGCCGCTGGCGGCGCTGGTGCAACCAGGCGCTGGCCCGCGACTATCCTGCGCTGTGGCAGCGCTGCGACCGCCTGTGGTTCCTGCAGCCACCGGATTTCTCGGTGGTACCACGCTGGCGCTGGCAGCAGGAGCAGAACCTGCAGGCCGCGCAGCCGGGCCGGCACGGCATGAGCCGGCCACAGCTGGAGCGCTTCGTGCAGTATTACGAGCGGGTCAGCCGCCAGGCGCTGCGTGCCCTGCCCGCCCTGGCCGACCACGTGGTGGTGCTGGACGGCCAGCGACAGGTGCAGGACGTGCGCTGAGCGCGCCTATTCCACCAGGAAGGTCACCCGCAGGTTGACCCGCCATTCGGTGATCTCGCCACTGCCATTGGTGACCACCTTGGTCTCGTTCACCCAGGCGCCCTGGATGCCCTTGACCGTCTCGGAGACCTTATTCAGCCCGCTGCGCACGGCGTCCTCCACGCTTTTCGGCGAGGAGGCGGTGATTTCGATGACCTTGGCGACCGTCATGGCCTGTACTCCGACTGGCGCGGGAGATCCCGCAGGAACGCCTACCCTGACGTGAAGAACGTAAAGGCCAGGGCACGGAGGTGTTAGCATCAGAGAGCATGAATCCTGCTCCGAACCTGATCCTGATCGGCCCGATGGGCGCCGGCAAAACCTGCATCGGCCGCCGCCTGGCCGAGCGCTTCACGCTGGACTTCGTCGACGTCGACCAGGCCATCGTCGATGCCGCCGGCGCCAGCATCCCGACCATCTTCGAGCACTCCGGCGAAGCCGGCTTCCGCAGCCATGAACGCGAGGCGCTTGCGCGCGTGCTGGAAGGCCGCGGCCAGCTGGTCTCCACCGGTGGCGGCGCGGTGCTGGATCCTGGCAATCGTGCACTGATCGCCCAGCGCGGCTTCGTGGTCTACCTGAGGGTCAGCGTGGCCGCGCAGCTGGAACGCCTGGCCCGCGACAAGGGCCGGCCGCTGCTGCAGCGCCCGGACCGCGAGCAGGTGCTGCACGATCTGGCCGCACACCGCGACCCGCTGTACCGCGAACTGGCCGACCTCACCCTCGATACCGACCCGTATACCGCTGCCGACGCGACCGCCCACCTGGTGGTCAAGCTGGCCACGCAATGGCAGCGCCAGGACCTGACCGCATGACTTCCCCCGCCCTGCTGCAGGTCGCCGTTGGCGGCGACCGCCCTTACACCATCACCATCGGCCCCGGTGCCCAGGCCGACGGCGCTGCGCTGGCCTCGCATGTTCGCGGCCGCCACGTGCTGCTGCTCAGTGACAGCGAAGTGGCCCCACGCTATCTGGACGCCGTGAAGCAGACGCTGTTGGCCGCACGCCCCGACCTGATCGTCGGCGAGCACGTGCTGGCCGCAGGCGAAGCCTCCAAGACCCTGGCCGAGTTCGGCCGTGCGATCGAAGCACTGGCCGCGCTTGGCGCCACCCGCGACGCCTGCGTGTTCGCCCTCGGCGGCGGCGTGGTCGGTGATCTCGCCGGTTTTGCAGCCGCCTGCTGGATGCGCGGCGTGGACTGCGTGCAGCTGCCGACCACCCTGTTGGCGATGGTCGATTCGTCGGTGGGCGGCAAGACCGCGGTCGACATTCCGGCCGGCAAGAACCTGGTCGGCGCCTTCCATCCGCCGCGCGCGGTCATTGCCGATACCCGCGTGCTGGCTACGCTGCCGCCGCGCGAACTGCGTGCCGGCCTGGCCGAAGTGGTGAAGTACGGCGCGCTGGGCGATGCCATGTTCTTCGAATGGCTGCAGCAGCATGCCGATGCGCTGATCGCCGGTGAAGACAACGTGCTTTCCGAAGCCATCGCGCGCAGCTGCCGGCACAAGGCCGCCATCGTCGAGCGCGATCCGTTCGAGAAGGGCGAGCGCGCCCTGCTCAACCTCGGCCATACCTTCGGCCATGCCATCGAGACCGAACAGGGCTATTCGGCCCCGGGCCGCGATGCACTGAACCATGGCGAGGCCGTGGCCGTGGGCATGGTGCTGGCGGCGAAGCTGTCCACCGACCTGTGCCTGGCCGAGGATGCCGACCGCGTGCGCCTGCAGGCGCTGCTGGAAAAGCTGCAGCTGCCGGTGGCGATCCCTGCCGGGCTCGACCCGCAGGCCCTGCTGGGCCGCATGCGGCTGGACAAGAAGAACGTGGCCGGCCGCCTGCGCCTGGTGCTGTGGCGCGGCATGGGCCGTGCCGAGGTGGTGCCGGACGTGGATGAGGCGGCGGTGCTGAAGGTGCTGGGCGCGGGCTGACCTTTCCGCGTTCGCCGGGCATGGCCCGGCGCTGACGGATTGTGCTGCGGCATGAAGCGCAGCCGAGCGTGGGCTCGGCTCTACAGGTCCGTGCCGCCCCGGGGCGATACAATCGGCGCCATGCACGTCTACCTGCAACATCCCGACGCCGGTGCGCAGGCACCGCGCTTCCTGCGCCTGAGCCTGCAGCCGGATCTGTTCGGCGGCTGGGAACTGCTGCGCGAAAGCGGCCGCGTCGGTGCCCGCTCGCAGCTGCGGCGCGAGCTGTTCCTGCAGGCCGACGAAGCCCGCCATGCTTTCGAGAAGGCCCGCGATGCCGAACTGCATCGCGGCTTCCAGATCCTTTCGCACGGCGACTGACGCCGCTGCCAACTTTCGTCCAAGGAATGCCCATCGTGACCAGCCCTCTCCGCAATGATCGCCTGCTGCGCGCCCTGCGCCGCGAACCGGTGGACTGCACCCCCGTCTGGCTGATGCGCCAGGCCGGCCGCTACCTGCCGGAGTACCGCGCGACCCGGGCCAAGGCCGGCAGCTTCCTGGCCATGGCCAAGAATCCGGAGATCGCCTGCGAGGTCACCCTGCAGCCGCTGCGCCGCTTCCCCTTGGACGCGGCCATCCTGTTCTCGGACATCCTCACCATTCCCGACGCGATGGGCCTGGAGCTGTACTTCGTCGAAGGCGAAGGCCCGAAGTTCCGCCACCCGGTGCGTGATGAAGCGGCCATCGCCAGGCTGGCCGTGCCGGACATGGAACAGGACCTGGGCTATGTGATGGACGCGGTGCGCCTGATCCGCCGCGAACTGGATGGCCAGGTGCCGTTGATCGGCTTCTCCGGCAGCCCGTGGACGCTGGCCTGCTACATGGTGGAAGGCGGCGGCAGCAAGGACTTTGCGCGCATCAAGGCGATGGCGCTGAACCACCCCCAGGCCCTGCACCGCCTGCTGGAGGTCACCACTGAAGCGGTGATCGCCTACCTCGGCGCGCAGCGTGCGGCTGGTGCGCAGGCGCTGCAGGTGTTCGACACCTGGGGTGGCGTGCTGTCGCCGTCGATGTACCGCGAGTTCTCGCTGCGTTACCTGCAGCGCATTGCCGAGGGCCTGGAGCGTGGCGAAGGCAGCGAGCGCACGCCGCTGATCCTGTTCGGCAAGGGCACCGGCCTGCATCTGGAAGCGCTGTCGCAGACCGGCGCCGATGCGCTGGGCCTGGACTGGACGCTGGACCTGGACGAGGCCATGCGCCGCACCGGTGGCCGCGTTGCCCTGCAGGGCAACCTCGACCCGACCACGCTGTACGCCTCGCCGGATGCGATCGCCGCCGCTGCCGCACGCGTGCTCGACACCTATGCCGCGGGCAACGGTGGTTCGCGCGAGGGCCATGTGTTCAATCTTGGCCACGGCATGTCGCCGGACATGGACCCGGCGCACGTGCAGGTGCTGGTCGACGCGGTGCACGCGCACAGCCAGCGCTGAACCTTGCGCATGCGGTTGCGGCGCGATGTTGATCGCGCCGTGACCCGCAGTGCGCGATCATGGTCTCCCCCACGCTGCACCGGCCGCGCCCCATGTCCACATCGCCATCGACCTACAACCGCCAGCGCCCCCTGCTGTGGTTGGTTTCGTTGGCGATCTTCATGCAGATGCTGGACTCGACCATCGTCAACACGGCGTTGCCGGCGATGGCCGCCAGCCTGGGCGAAAGCCCGCTGCAGATGCAGTCGGTGGTGTTCAGCTATGCGCTGGCGGTGGCTACCTTCATTCCCGCCTCCGGCTGGATCGCTGACCGCTACGGCACCCGCCGCACCTTCCTGGTGGCGATCATCCTGTTCACCCTCGGCTCGCTGGCCTGCGCGCTGGCCCAGCACCTGCACCAGCTGGTCGGTGCGCGCGTGCTGCAGGGCATCGGCGGTGCGATGCTGCTGCCGGTCGGTCGCCTGGCGGTGATGCGTTCGGTGCCGCGCGAGGATTTCCTGCGTGCGATGAGCTTCATCGCCATCCCCGCGCTGGTCGGCCCGTTGATCGGTCCCACGCTGGGTGGCTGGCTGGTCGAGATCGCCTCGTGGCACTGGGTGTTCCTGATCAACCTGCCGATCGGCGTGATCGGTTTCATCGCCGCGATGAAGATCATGCCCGACCACTACGCCAGCCATCGCACCCGCTTCGACCTGCGTGGCTACATCATGCTGGCCTTCGCGATGGTGGTGCTGTCACTGGCGCTGGACGGCATCTCTGGACTCGGCACGCCACATGCGCTGGTGATGCTGATGACCGTGGCCGGCCTGGCTGCGCTGGTGGGCTACTGGCTGCACGCCGCCAACTCCACCGCTCCCTTGTTCTCGCTGGCCCTGTTCCGCGTGCCCAGCTATCGCATCGGTATCCTCGGTAACCTGTTCTCGCGCATCGGCAGCAGCGCCATGCCGATGCTGATCCCGCTGCTGCTACAGGTCGGCCTGGGCCTGGGCCCGATGAACGCCGGCCTGATGATGGTGCCGGTGGCAGCGGCCGGCATGGTGTCGAAGAAGCTGGCGGTAAAGCTGGTCGAGCGCTACGGCTACCGCCGCGTGCTGATGGTCAACACCGTGCTGGTCGGCCTGGCGATGGCCAGCTTCATCCTGATGACACCGGGCCAACACCTGGCGTGGCGCCTGCTGCAGCTGGCGTTCTTCGGTGCGGTCAATTCGCTGCAGTTCACCGTGATGAACACCGTGACCCTTCGCGACCTGGACCGCGAATTCGCCAGTTCCGGCAACAGCCTGCTGTCGATGGTGATGATGCTCGCCGCTGGTTTCGGTGCCGCCGCTGCGGGCAGCCTGCTGGCCGCGTTCGGCAACCACCTGGACAGCAACAGCGCGACCGCGGCGCTGCATGCGACGTTCCTGTGCGTGGGCGCGATCACGCTGACTTCGACGATGATCTTCTGGCAGCTGCCCGATACCAAGCCGGAGCCACGGCAGGTCGAGCACGTCGCGGAGTGAGGGTGGTTCGGCAGGGCCTGCGGCCCTGCACCTGCAGAGGCTTCAAGCCAAGGCAACAGCAACAGCAAAAGCAGGCATTCCTTGGGATGGCGGGGCGGTGTGGGCTTGCAGGACACGCCGTAAACCCGTCCATGGGGGCTCGATGGCGCCATCCATGGCGCC
>NZ_JBQEMR010000022.1:0-52854 GCF_052045015.1 Stenotrophomonas sp. 22692 | reverse complement strand
GCCGGGCCATGCCCGGCGAGCGCGCAGCGCGGCAAAGGAGCCGCCGGGCATGGCCCGGCGCTACCGTTCAACGAATGCCCAACGAAAAACGCCGCCCGAGGGCGGCGTTTTTCATTTCATCATTTACCGCCCAACCGCTCCCACAGGAAGCTGTAGGCCAGCGCCGACATGTGTGCGGCCTGCGCGTTGTTGGCTGCACCGCCGTGGCCACCTTCGATGTTCTCGTAGTAGGTCACGTCCTTGCCGGCGTCGATCATCTTCGCCGCCATCTTGCGGGCGTGGCCCGGGTGCACGCGGTCATCGCGGGTGGAGGTGGTGAACAGCACCGGCGGGTAGTTCTTCTTCGCGTTGAACAGGTGATACGGCGAGAAGGTCTTGATGAACTCCCAGTCGCTGGTATCCGGGTTGCCGTACTCGGCCATCCACGAGGCACCGGCCAGCAGATGGCTGTAGCGCTTCATGTCCAGCAGCGGCACCTGCACCACCACCGCACCGAACAGTTCCGGGTACTGGGTCAGCATGTTGCCGGTCAGCAGGCCACCGTTGCTGCCGCCCTGCACGCCCAGGTGCTTGGCGCTGGTGATCTTGCGCTTGACCAGATCGCGCGCCACCGCGGCCATGTCTTCATAGGCCTTGTGACGGTTCTGCTTCAGCGCTGCCTGGTGCCAGCGCGGGCCGTACTCGCCACCACCACGGATGTTGGCGACCACGTACACGCCGCCCTTCTCCAGCCAGGCGCGGCCCATGCCACCGGAGTAGTTCGGGGTCAGCGAGATCTCGAAACCACCGTAGCCGTACAGCAGGGTCGGGTTGGAGCCATCCAGCTTCATCGCCTTGTCGTGCACCACGAAGTACGGCACGCGGGTGCCGTCCTTGCTGGTGGCGAAGTGCTGCTCGATCACCTTGCCCTTGGCATCAAAGAAGGCCGGCATGGTCTTCAGCGTTTCCGGCGCCTGGCCGATCTCGGCCAGTGCCAGCGTGGTCGGGGTCAGGTAGTCGGTAGCGGTCAGCCACACCGCGTCGCTGTCGTTGCTGTCCACCGCGGCCACGCCCAGCGTGCCAAAGGCCGGCGCGCCGACGAAACGGCTGGTCTGCCAACCATCGGCGCCCGGGGTCAGCACCGACAGGCGGTTCTTGACGTCATCCAGCACGTTCAGCACCAGATGGCTCTTGGTCCAGGTGGCGCTGGCCAGCGAGGTGGTCGCGGTCGGGGTGAACAGCACCTCGAAGTCGCGCTTGCCCGCCAGGAAGTCATCCAGCTTGGTGGCCAGCAGCGAACCGGAGGCATAGGTCTTGCCGCCCACGGTCCACGGGTCGCGCAGCTCCAGGGTCAGCCACTGCTTGTGCAGGCCCTTCTCGGCCGAGTTCGGCGCATCAATCTTGGTCAGCGTGCCGTCGTCGCCGCGCAGGTAGATCTCGTTGTTGTAGAAGGCCAGGGTGCGGCTGACCAGGTTGCGCTCGAAGCCCGGGGTGTCATCGTGCATCGCCGCGATGTACATGTCTTCCGGCTTGCCTTCGTACACGGCCGTGGCCGAGGCCATCGGCGTGCCGCGCTTCCACAGCTTGGCCACGCGCGGGTAGCCGGAGGTGGTCATCGAACCGGTACCGAAGTCGGTGTAGACGAACACCGTATCGCGATCGATCCAGCTGAGGCCGCCCTTCGACTCCGGACGGAAGAAGCCGTCCTTGATCCAGCTCTTGTTGGACAGGTCGAATTCGCGGGTGACATCGGCGTCGGCGCCACCGCGCGACAGCGCGATCAGGCAGCGGCTGTAGTCCGGACGCAGGCAGTCAGCACCGTGCCAGACCCAGTTCTCGCCTTCGGCCTTGTTCAACGCATCCAGGTCAAGCACGGTTTCCCACTGCGGCGAGGCCTTGCGGTACTCGGCCAGGGTGGTGCGGCGCCACAGGCCACGCTCGTGCTGCTGGTCCTTCCAGAAGTTGTAGTAGTAGTCGCCGATCTTCTGCACGCCGGGAATCTTGGCATCGGAGTCGAGCACCTCGCGGATGCTGGTCTCCATCTGCTTGAAGGCCGGGGTCTGCGCCAGGCGCGCCTCGGACTTGGCGTTCTGTTCCTTGACCCAGGTCAGCGGCTTGTCGCCGGTGACGTCTTCGAGCCAGGCGTAACGGTCGGTGTCTTCAGCGGCCACGGCGGTCCCCACCGAGGCAGCGGTCATCATGCCGGCCAGCAGGCAGGCGGAAGCGAGTCGTGACATTGCAGCTCCAGGCAGTCATAAGCCTTGGAACGCTAGCACGGAATGTCGCGGTCTCCCCCGTGTCGAAGGTCAGGCCGTGGCCGCGGGGCTGCGCCGGCCACGGGTCGTGCCGCCGGTGCGGCGACGGGCCTGTCCACCGGTACGCCGGGCCAGCCGCAGCCACGACAGTCCAGGCAGCGGGAAGCGCAGCAACGCCCACCAGGCCACCAGCGGCATGCCCACCAGCCACATCGGCAGCCAGCCCAGCCAGGCGTTGCTGCCGCGCGCGGCTGGCCAGACCAGCACCAGTGCCAGGCCGGCCAGCGCCACCTGCTGCACGCTGCGCAGCAGGCGTGGATCGGCGCGTTCAATGATGACGCGTTCAGTTGCAGGGCGGCGAACGGAACGTGCGTACATGGGGCTTCTCCGGTGGACAATGCAACACAGTTTGGGCAAGGCCCTTCTCACAGGTTGCGACACCATTGACGGATCGCGTGCACACAGTCGACCATGCGCGTGCAAGCCCACTGGAGCCCGCTCCCGCATGACTTCGATCCGCCCGCTCTGCGCCGCGCTGCTGGCCCTTTCCCTGGCCGGCCCCGCCGTGGCCGCCAGTGAGCCGCCGTCGCCCCGTACCAGTGCCTCTGGTGCAGCTGCCCTGGACGCACCGATCGACCTGAAGCGCTTCATGGGCACCTGGTATGTGATCGGCCGCGTGCCGAACTTCATCGAACGTGGCCATGTCGCCAGCGTCAACGAGTACGAGCTGCGCGACGCGCACAAGGTCGGCATCACCTACCGCTACCGTGATGGCTTCGGCGAACCGCTGCAGGAAGTGCGTGCCCGCGCCAACGTCGACCCGGACAGCGGCAACCACGGCTGGCGCACCTGGTTCTACCGCGTCGTGCCGACCCATTCGCGGGTGCTGGAAGTGGCGCCGGATTACTCGTGGGCGCTGATCGGCTACCCCGGCCGCGAAATGGCCTGGATCTTCTCGCGCACGCCGGACATGGACAAGGCGCTGTACAAGGAGCTGGCCGAACGCCTGCGCGACGAGTACGGCGTGAACACCGACAAGCTCAAGCGCGTACCGCAGCACCCGGAACAGGTCGGGAAGCTGGGCTACGAAGTGCCGAACGTGCGTTGATCGCACGTGGGATTGCCGGCCAGCGGCCGGCACTACCCGAACGAGATGCCGGGCGCCGCCCGGCATTCTGTTATCTGCGGCTGTAATGCGCGACCAGGCGGTCGCCGAGCATCTGCAGCAGCTGCACCAGGATCAGCAGCAGGACCACGGTGACCAGGGCCACATCGGTGTGCGAGCGCTGGTAGCCGTCGCGGAAGGCCAGGTCGCCAAGGCCACCGGAGCCGATCGCACCGCCCATCGCGGTGAAACCAATCAGCGCTACCGTGGTGACCGTCGCACCGGCAATCAGGCCGGGGCGCGCTTCGGGCAGCAGCACGCGGGTGACCAGCTGCCAAGTGGTGGCACCCATCGCCTGGGTCGCCTCGATCACGCCCCGGTCGACTTCACGCAGCGCGGTCTCGACCAGGCGCGCATAGAACGGTGCAGCACCGATCACCAGCGGCACGATCGCACCGCGTACACCCAGCGACGTCCCCATCAGGAACAGCGTGACCGGAATCAGCACGATCATCAGGATGATGAAAGGCACCGAGCGCAGCAGGTTCACCACCAGCGCCAGCACGCCATAGGCGAACGGCCGGCGCTTCATCTGCGGCGCGCCGAACAGATACAGCAGCACGCCCAGGGGCAGGCCGATGGCCAGGGTCAGCGGCAGCGAACCGAGCAGCATCAGCAGGGTGTCGATGGTGGCCTGGCCGATGTCGGCCCACTTGCCCGCATCCAGGTGACGGAAGAAGCCGCCGGCAGTAGCGATGATCATCGACGCAGCTCCTCAACATGCACGCCGGCGGCCACGAACGCGGCCTGCGCGGCGGACTGGTCGCCGCCCACCAGGGCGACCACCAGCTGGCCATACGGGGTGTCCTTGATCCGGTCGATACGGCCGGACAGGATGTTGTAGTCGACCCCGGTCTGGCGCGCGACGCTGCCGAGCAGGGGTTCGTAGGTGTCGCCGCCGAGGAAGGTCAGGCGCACGATGCGGCCGCCCACCACGTCGAAATCGCGGTGCAGCGCGCCCTCGTCCACATGCTCCGATTCGCTGACGAAACGGCGCGTGGTCGGGTGCTGCGGGTGCAGGAACACGCGGGTGACCGGCCCGGTCTCGACCATCTGGCCGGCGTCGAGCACGGCCACGCGGTCGCACACACGGCGGATCACATCCATCTCGTGGGTGATCAGCACGATGGTCAGGCCCAGCTCGCGATTGATCTTCGACAGCAGCGACAGCACCGAGGCCGTGGTCTGCGGGTCGAGCGCACTGGTCGCCTCATCGCACAGCAGGATCTGCGGGCGGGTCGCCAGCGCGCGGGCGATGCCGACGCGCTGCTTCTGACCACCGGACAGCTGCGCCGGGTACTTCTGCGCGTGCGCCTCCAGGCCCACGGTCTGCAGCAACTCGGCCACGCGCGCGTCGATCTCCGCCTTCGGTGTGCCGGCCAGCTCCAGCGGGAAGGCGACATTGCCGGCCACCGTGCGCGAGGACAGCAGGTTGAAGTGCTGGAAGATCATGCCGATGCGCCGGCGCAGTGCGCGCAGGCCGTCCGCATCCAGTGCGGTGACATCCTCGCCACCGATCAGCAGGCGACCACCGCTGGGCTCTTCCAGGCGGTTGATCATGCGGATCAGGGTCGACTTGCCGGCGCCGGAATGGCCGATGATGCCGAAGACCTCACCGGCCTCGATGGTCAGGTCCAGCGGCTGCAGCGCGCTGACTTCGCGGCCGGCAACGGCATAGGATTTGTGCAGGCGCTGGAACTCGATCACGGGCGTGGCTCACCGGCTGGGTGACGGAAGGGGGCGTGCAGCCTACCAGCGCAGGCGGTCGCGCGCCCGCGCCATGGGCCAGAATGTTATTCCTTTTGGTTCTAAGTCGCCCGCGCCGACGCATTGGCTGGGGTTAGAGCCCCTGCGGGGACCCGACCCCGGGGTCGGATCCTGGCCCAACCGGCTCAGGGGTGATCCAGCGGCTTCGGCGGCTCCTGCCGGTTCACCCGCTCGCGGTGCAGCAGGTACAGCCCCGAAGCCACGATGATCGCCGCGCCCACCCAGGTATAGCCATCAGGCAGCTGGCCCCAGAAGGCCAGGTCCCAGCCAATCACCCAGACCAGCCCGCTGTACTCCAGCGGCGCGATCATCGAGGCCTCGCCCAGCTGGAAGGCCTTGGTCAGGGCGATCTGGCCCAGTGCCCCGGCCAGTCCCATGCCGGCGATCAGCGGGGCATGTGCCAGCTGCAGCGGCACCCAACCGGGAATGGACAGCAGCCCGGCACCGATGGCCATGATCACCAGGAACCAGACCACCATCGACTGCGAGGTATCGGTGCGGGTCAGCAGGCTGACCGTGATCGCGGCCACGGCATAGGCGGTGGCCGCAGCAAGCACCATCAGCCCCGGCACCGAGATGAAGCCATCCACGCCCGGCCGCAGCACCACCAGCACGCCCACCAGGCCGATGCCGATGGCAACCCAGCGCCGCGGCCCGACCCGTTCACCGAGCAGCGGCACCGAGAGTGCAGCGATCAACAACGGGGCGACGAAATAGATGGTGTAGGCGGTGGACAGCGGCAGGTCGCGCAGGGCGAACACGAAGCAGCCGATCATCGCCATGCCCAGCCCGCCACGCAGCAGGTGCAGGCCCCAGCGGCGCGGGATCAGCGAGCGCGGGCCGGCGCTGACCAGCACCCACACCAGCACGAACGGCAACGAGGCCGCACCACGCAGGAAAGTCACTTCCAGCGTGGGATAGCTGGCCGACAGCTGCTTCATGCCAGCGTCCATCAGCGAGAAACAGGCGACCGCCGCGACCATCCAGGCCACCGCGCGCGAAGGGGAGCGTTGCACGTTCATGGCCCATTATCGCCGACCGCGCGCCCCGCCGGGCGCCGGGCATGGGCGCCGCGATAGAATGGCGGCCACTGAATTCCGCGGAGCCACGCCCATGCCTTCCTTCGACGTCGTGTCCGAAGTCGACACCCACGAGCTGACCAACGCCATCGACCAGGCCAACCGCGAACTGGCCACCCGCTTCGACTTCAAGGGCGTGGACGCCAAGTTCGAGCGCGATGGCGATGTCATCAACCAGACTGCGCCGACCGAGTTCCAGCTCAAGCAGATGAACGACATCCTGCGTGCCCGCCTGGCCGCGCGCGGCATCGATGTGCTCAGCCTGGAGTTCGGCGACATCGAGACCAACCTGGCCCAGGCCCGGCAGAAGATCACCGTCAAGCAGGGCATCGAGCAGAAGATCGCCAAGAAGATCGCTGCCGCGCTGAAGGAAGCCAAGCTGAAGGTCGAAAGCCAGATCAACGGCGACAAGCTGCGCGTGCAGGGCAAGAAGCGCGACGACCTGCAGGACGCCATTGCCGTACTCAAGGCAGGCAAGTTCGAGCTGCCGCTGCAGTTCAACAATTTCCGCGATTGATCTGCCCGGCGGGCTGCAACGTCAACCGCGCAGCAGCTTGTACAGCGTAGTACGCGAGATGCCCAGCTGGCGAGCGGCCAGGCTCAGATTGCCGTCCGCCGCCTGCGCCGCACGGCGCGCCGCTTCACGCTGCTGATCACGCAGCAGCGGTGCATTCATCGTCGCCGCTGGAGGGCTTTGCGCGCTGCGGCCAGCGACCTTGCGCGGCGCCTGCAGGTGCTGCAGGTAAACCGCACTGCCCTCGCCTACCCGCACCCGATGCGGCGCCCCGGGTTGCAGCAGGCGCCGCCGCTGCGCGGCACTGGCGCCGGCAAACACGCTTTCCAGGTTCAACAACGGCAATGGCCCCCGACGCGGCAGGCCCAGCAGGCGCCGCGCAACACGGTTGGCCGCGCGCAGCTGGCCATCCTCCTGCACCGCCAGCAGCCCCTGCAATGGCGACGCCAGCCAGCGCGGATCATGCTGCAGCGCCAGCAGGTGCACGTCGGCAAGCGCGTGGAACAACCGGTTCTCGCTGGCCAGCGCGGCCTGCCGGAAGTAGCCCTGCAGCAACGAGGGATCGCGCTCACCCAGGCCGGTGATATCGATCACCCCGCATACCTGCCCCTCAAGATCATGCAGCGGCTCGCTGAGGCAGAACACCGGCGCAAAGCGCTGCAGGTAGTGCTCGTTGCCGCGTACCAGCGCCGGCACATCGTCAGCCAGGCTCACCGCCGGGGCGGTAGTACCGATCTCCGTCTCCCCCAGTCGCCGACCGATCTGGATCGGTCGCAGCAGGGGCGCATCTTCCAGGCCATGGGCCTGTTGCGCGATCACCACGCCTTCGCGATTGGCGCAGAACATCGTCCATCCACGCCCACCAAAGGCGGCCCACAACTGTTCCAGCTCCGGCCGCACGCAGCGCGCCAGCCGGCGGTCGCCGGGATCGGAAAGATGCCGGCCATCACCCAGCAGCGGACGGTAGTCCGGCTCCTGCCCGGGCAGCAGGCCCGCCGCGCGCGAACGCAGCCATGACTGCTGCAGCGGCAGCGGCAACACGCCCAATGAGCGCGCATCGCCCTCGGCGAAAGCGGCACGTGCCGCCACCAGTTGTTGCTGCCCGACTGTCGTGGCCATCATGGACGCAGCGTACACCCGCCAGCGGCAACGCCACGTTACGTTCCGACAACGGAATGTTTCCGCCAGCGGTTCAAACAAGGGGTCAAACAAGGGGTCAGAGCCGTTTCCCTTTGGAAAACGGATCCGACCCCGTGCCGACCAACGGTCGGCATCCACCAACAGCAGCGGGAAATTGTCGCAGGCGGGGTGGGTCCGGTTGCGGGGGCGTGAGCGCCATGGATGGCGCGACCGAACTTACATGGACGTACTTGCAGCGGCCCCCGCAACCGGACCCACTCCGCCAACCTCAAGAATCCAGCTTCTGCTGTTGCTCTGGCGTTTGTCATTGCTTCGGCGGGTGAAGGGCGCAGCCCTGCAACCCCACCCTCTGCTCAGGCCGCGATGCGCAGGATCGGCTTGAGCGTGATTCCCTTCGTACTGTCCTCCGCCGCCTGGTTGATCTGTTCCAGCGGGTAGAACTTCACCAGCTTGTCGAACGGGAAGCGGCCCTGCAGGAACAGCGTGACCAGCTGCGGAATGAACACCTGCGGCACGCTGTCGCCTTCCACGATGCCGCGGATGCTGCGACCACCAAGCAGCAGGTTGTTCACATCGAAACTGGCGGTGGTGCCCAGCTTCGGTGCGCCGACCACGCCCATCATGCCCAAGCCGCCCAGCGCCTCGATACCCGCCGACAGCACCTCGGGGCGACCGGTCGATTCCAGCGCGAAGTCCGCACCACCGCCGGTGATCGCGCGTACGGCCTCGATCACGTCGGTCTCGCGGCTGTTCACCACGTGGGTGGCGCCCAGTTCCAGCGCGAGCTCCAGCCGCGAGGGCACTACGTCGATGGCGATGATGGTGGTGGCACCGGCCACCTTCGCCGCCATCACCGCACTCAGGCCCACCGCGCCGGCACCGTAGCTGGCGAAACTGCTGCCCGAGCGCACCTGCAGCGAATTGAGCACCGCACCGGCACCGGTCTGGATGCCGCAGCCCAGCGGGCCCAGCAGTTCCAGCGGCGCATCGTCGGGTACCTTGATCGCGTTGATCTCGCGCGCGATGGCGAAGGTGGCAAACGAAGACTGCGCGAAGAAATGGTCGTGCAGCGGCTGACCCTGCGCATCGGTGATCGCGGTATGGCCGTGGCCATCGTCGCCACCAAAGTTCAGCGCAAAGAAGTCCTTGCAGTAGGCACCGTGGCCGCCCCGGCAGGGATTGCAGTGACCGCAGGCGCCATAGGTCAGCACCACATGGTCGCCCACCTTGAGGTCGCGCACGTTCGGGCCCACCGCCTCAACGATGCCAGCCCCCTCATGGCCGAGCACTGCCGGCAGCGGCACCGGGTAGTACTGGTCGCGCACGATCAGGTCGGTGTGGCACAGGCCCGTCGCCACCACCTTCACCAATACCTCGTCGTCCTGCGGGCCACGCAGCCGGGCCTGCTCGATGACGAAGGGCTGTTCTTTGCCGCGGACCACGGCGGCGGTGATCTCGTGGGTTGTGGTCTTGTCGTTCATCGTGATGGCTCCTTCGATCAGATCGGGTAAGCGGGCGCTTCGCCCTTGACGGTCAACCACTGCCACTGGGTGAACTCTTCCCCGTTGGCGGGGCCACCGATGCTGGTGCCGTTGCCGGACGCACCGACGCCGCCGAAGGGATTGATCACCTCGTCATTCACGGTCTGGTCGTTGATGTGCAGCAGGCCGGTACGCAGGCGCTCGCCGATCTTCAGCGCGCGGCCGACGTTGCTGGACACGATCGCCATCGACAGCCCGTACTCGCTGTCGTTGGCCAGGCGCACGGCATCGTCGTCATCGTCGAACGGCACGACCACCGCCACTGGCGCGAAGATCTCTTCGTTGAAGGCTGGATTGTCGGCAGAGACGTTGCCAAGCACGGTCGGCGCGAAGAACAGATCGCGGTGCGTACCGCCTGCCTCCAGCGAAGCACCGGCCTGCAGCGCCTGCTCGACCACGCGCGCGGCGTGGTCACGCTGGCCGGCATTGATCAGCGGGCCGATGGCCACCTCTTCGCGTGCCGGATCCCCCACCTTCAGCGAATTGGCCTTGGCCACCAGCTTCTGCAGGAATGCGTCATGGATCTTCCGCTGCACCAGCACGCGGCCGGTCGCCATGCAGATCTGGCCCTGGTGCAGGTAGACGCCCCACGCGGTGTTGGCCACCGCCAGGTCGAGGTCGGCATCGTCGAGAATGATCAGCGAGTTCTTGCCGCCCAGCTCCAGCGAGACCTTCTTCAGGTGCTTGCCCGCCGCTTCGCCGACCTTGCGTCCAGCGGCGGTGGAACCGGTGAACTGGATCATCGCCACGTGCGGATCGCTGGTCAGCGCTGCACCGGCCGCGCCATCGCCGGGCAGCATGTGCAGCACGCCGGCCGGCAGACCGGCCTGTTCGAACAGGCGTGCGATCACCGCGCCGCCGCACACCGCCGTGCGCGGGTCCGGCTTGAGCACCACTGCATTGCCCAGCGCGATGGCCGGCGCCACCGCGCGCATGGCCAGGTACAGCGGGAAGTTGAAGGGCGAGATGACGCCGACCACGCCCAGCGGCCGGCGTCGCGCCAGGTTCAGCCGACCCGGCTCGGAGGGCAGGATCTCGCCGGTGCTGCGCGACGGTAGCGCCGCAGCTTCGTGCAGCGCCTTGATCGTCACCTTCGCTTCGAAGCCGGCCTTGAGCCGTGTCGAGCCGCTTTCGCGCACCAGCCACTCCACCAGGGTGTCGATGTGTTCCTCGGCCAGGCGTGCCGCGTTGCGCAGCACCTCCGCGCGCTGCTCGTAAGGCGCTGACGCCCACGCCTGTTGCGCCTGTGCAGCGGCCGCCGCCGAACGCGCTACCTGCGCCGGGTCGGCCAGGCCGATTTCGCCGAGGGTGTTGCCGGTGGCCGGCTCGATCACCGGCTGCCGTTGCTCGGCCGCCTGCCAATGACCATCGAAGAAGGCGCCGGCCCAAAGGGCATCCGGCAGCCACGGGGAAGATGCAGTCATGGGTGTCCTCCTGTGTCGTGCGTCCATTCCACGCCCGCCGTCCGCGACAGGCAATCGGCCATCCAGCGGTCGCCCGCAAGGGCTTGAATCGGCGGGAATTTCCAGCATGGCGACTGTCCAGTTCCTGCACAGTGAACAGCGCGGCAGCGGCACACTGCCTACAATGTCCGCCCCGCCAGCCGACGTGCCCGCCATGACCGACACCCACCTGCCCACCGATGACCCGATCGCCGCCACCCGCCTGTGGCTGGAGCGCATCGTCATCGGCCTGAACCTGTGCCCGTTCGCCAAGGCGGTGTACGTGAAGGACCAGGTCCGTTTCGTGCTCAGTGATGCGACCACGCCCGAAGCGCTGGTCGAACAGCTGGCCGAGGAGCTGGTGCTGCTGCGCGATACGCCGGCCGAGCAGATCGACACGACGCTGATCGTGCATCCGCAGGTGCTGACCGACTTCCTCGACTACAACGATTTCCTCGACAACGCCGACGCGGCAATCGAAGCGCTGGAGCTGCAGGGCATCCTGCAGGTGGCGAGCTTCCATCCGGACTACCAGTTCGAAGGCGTGGCCGCCAACGACGCCAGCAACTACACCAACCGTGCGCCCTTCCCCACCCTGCACCTGCTGCGCGAGGACAGCGTGGCACGCGCGGTGGACGTCTATCCGGACCCGGACGTGATCGTCGAGCGCAACATCCAGACCCTGGACCGCATCGGCGTGGACGGCTGGCATCGCCGCCTGCGTGGCGAAGACCTGACGTGAGCACGGTGCCGCCGATTGCCGCATGGCCGGCCGCGCCGCTGTCGGGCAAGGTGGCGCTGATCACCGGGGGCGCCAACGGTATCGGTCGCGGTATTGCCCAGGCCGTGCTCGGTGCCGGGGGCCGCGTGCTGATCGGCGACCTGGACGTGGAGGCCGGCGAGGCGTGCCTGGCGGAATGGCAGCGCGGTGATGACGCCGCGTTCCAGCGCCTGGACATCACCGACGAAGCCAGCGTGCGCGACTTCATCGCCGTGGCGCTGCAGCGTTTCGGCCGCATCGACGGACTGGTCAACAACGCGGGCATCGCCGGCCCGCACGGCACGCGGCTGCAGGACATGGCGTGGGATGAGTGGCAGCGCCGGCTGTCCTCGCTGCACGGCGCGTTCCTGTGCAGCAAGCATGCATTGCCCGCGCTGACCGCCAGCGCTGCCGGTGCGATCATCAACATCGCCTCCACCCGCGCCTGGCAATCCGAAGCACATAGCGAAGCCTATGCCGCGGCCAAGGGCGGACTGGTGGCCTTTACCCATGCGCTGGCGATCAGCAGCGGCCCGGCGGTGCGGGTGAACAGCATCAGCCCTGGCTGGATCGGCACCACTGCGTGGCAGGCACCCTCACGGCGTCATGAGCCTGAGTACTCGGCCATCGACCATGCGCAGCACCCGGTCGGCCGGGTCGGCCAGCCCGAGGACATCGGCGCGTTGGCGGTGTACCTGCTGTCGTCACTGTCCGGCTTCACCACCGGCCAGGACTTCGTCGTCGACGGCGGCATGACCCGGAAGATGATCTACGCCGAATAAGCACCGCTTTCCGGTGGGTGCGGACCTTGGTCCGCACCATTGCCAGGAAGTGCCAACCAAGGTTGGCACCTACCAGAGCGGTTTACGCCATGCCCGAATGGCGCAGCAGCGCGTCGATCTGCGGTGCGCGGCCGCGGAAGGCCTTGAAGTTCTCCGCCGCCGGGCGGCTGCCACCCCGCGACAGGATCTCATCGCGGAAGCGTGCACCGTTTTCCGCGAGCGCCTGCGGCGCTTCCTCGAACGCGGCGTAGGCATCGGCGCTCAGCACCTCGGCCCACTTGTAGCTGTAGTAGCCGGCCGCATAGCCCCCCGCGAAGATGTGGCTGAACTGGTGCGGGAAGCGGTTCCAGGCCGGCGGATGGTTCACCGCTACCTCCGCGCGCACCCGATCAAGCAGCGCCAGCACGCTGTCCTGCGCCGGTTCGAACTGGCTGTGCAGCAGCATGTCGAACAGGCCGAACTCCAGCTGGCGCACGGTCGCCATGCCGCTATGGAAGTTGCGTGCAGCCAGCATGCGTTCGTACAGCGCGCGTGGCAGCGGCTCGCCACTGTCCACATGCGCGGTCATCGCCTGCAGGTGCTCCCATTCCCAGCAGAAGTTCTCCATGAACTGGCTCGGCAGCTCGACCGCGTCCCACTCCACGCCGTTGATGCCGGCCACGCCCAGCTCGCCGATGCGGGTCAGCAGCTGGTGCAGGCCATGGCCCATCTCATGGAACAGCGTGGTCACTTCGTTGTGGCTGAAGGTAGCCGGCTTGCCATTGGCACCGCGACCGAAGTTGCACACCAGGTAGACCAGCGGCGTCTGCACACTGCCGTCCGCGCGCACGCGGCGGTTGCGGCAATCGTCCATCCACGCGCCACCACGCTTGCCTTCGCGCGCGTACAGGTCCAGGTAGAACTGGCCAACCAGTGCACCCTGCGCATCGACCAGACGGAAGAAGCGCACATCCTCGTGCCACACTGGCGCGCTGTCCTCCTGCACACGCAGGCCGTACAGCTGCTCGATCACCGAGAACAGGCCGCCCAGCACCTTCGGTTCGGTGAAATACTGCTTCACTTCCTGCTCGGAATAGCTGTAACGCGCCTGCTTCAGGCGATCGGCGGCGAACGCCAGGTCCCAGGCCTGCAGCTGCTCGATACCCAGTTGCTCGCGCGCGAACTGCTCCAGCTCGGCACGGTCCTTGGCCGCGAACGGTTTGGCGCGCGAGGCCAGGTCACGCAGGAAACCGAGCACTTCGGCCGGGTCCTGCGCCATCTTGGTCGCCACCGAATAATCACCATACGAACCGAAGCCGAGCAGCGCGGCCAGTTCCGCGCGCAGGGCCAGGATGCGGTCGATGTTGCCGCTGTTGTCCAGCGCGTCGTCGCCGAACTCGGACGCACGCTGCGCACTGGCGCGGTACAGGATCTCGCGCAGGTCGCGGTCCTCGCCCCAGGTCTGCACCGGCAGGTAGCACGGCATCTGCAGGGTCAGTTTCCAGCCGGCCTTGCCATCCTTCTGTGCTGCGGCATGCGCGGCGGCCTTCACATCTTCCGGCAGGCCCCTCAGTCGCGCTTCGTCCTCGATGATCAGCGACCACGCATCGGTAGCGTCCAGCACGTTCTGCGAGAACTTCGCCGACAGTGCCGACAGCTCCTCCTTGATCGCCGCGAAGCGCTGCTGCGCCTCCGGCGCCAGCTCGGCACCACCGAGGCGGAAATCACGCAGGGTGTTGTCCAGCACCTTGCGCTGGGATTCGTCAAAGCCTGCGGCTTCCGGGCTGTCGGCCAGCGTCTGGTACTGCCGGTACAACGCCAGGTTCTGGCCCAGCGCGCTGGCGAAGCGGGTCACCCGTGGCAGGTTGCTGTTGTAGGCCTCACGCAGTTCCGGGGTGTTGACCACGCCCTGCAGGTGGCCGACCAGGCCCCAGGCACGCCACAGCCGCTCGGTGGCATCGTCCAGCGGGGCAACGAAGGTCTGCCAGGTGACCGGCTGCACCTGCTCGGCCGCGCTGACGGCGGCTTCGGCCGCGGCCAGCAGCACGTCCAGCGCCGGCGCCACGTGCTCGGGGCGGATGGCCTCGAAGCGCGGCAGGCCGGAAAAATCGAGCAGGGGGTTGGCAACGGTCACGGCAGATCTCCAGGGTACGGGCCCGGCAGGCGGGCAGCCCAGTAGATATGGCGCTAGCAGGCGGGGCTGACAAGGGGGCGCGGCCCGGTATTCACGTCGGCCTTACGGTCGCGGTTCGAAGCTCTGGCTGCGGGGGAGTCCGCAGCGGTACGCACCGAACGAGGCCCTACATGGAAGGTCTGGCTGCAGTTGCATCCGCCTCACCGGCCCGGTCACTGGCATTGTCCGCCAGCCCGGCCGAACTGACCTGGATCGCCGCATTGTGCGATGCCGACGACGACGCCCCGCGTCACCTGCAGCAATTGCAGGCTGTGCTGCAGCAGGGCGGCACGTTCAGCGATGCCCAGGAGTGGTACCCGTTCGAAGTGATCGAACGCGGCGCCAGCCAGCTGCGGCTGGGCCATGAGCGCGAGTTCGTGATCTGCGTGCTGCTGTGGCTGCAGGCGCTGGCCCAAGGCCGCGCCAGCATGCTGGACCCGAGCCTGCACCTGGATGATCGCGCGATGGACATCGAGGCCTTGCCCGATGCGCTGCGTGATGCGGTGCTGGATGCGTTCACCGCGGCGGGGTATTGAGACGCCCTCGTGATCGCCGGGCGTGGCCCGGCGACAACGTCGACCGACCTACAGCGCCTCCAGGCTGCACCACGGCAGTTCCGGCAACCCCTGCCCGGCCACTGCGGCGGCCAGCTGTGCATCGGCGCCCTCAACATCAATGCCCTGCCGCGCGTACCATGCCGGGTCGTAGTAACTCTGCGCGTAACGCTCGCCGCTGTCGCACAGAATGCTGACGATGCTGCCCTGATGGCCCGCCTCGCGCATCCACTGCGCGGCCTGCAGCACACCAATGAAGTTGGTGCCGGTGGAGCCACCGACGCGGCGGCCGAGCTGGCGGCTGACATGGCGCATCGCGGCCAGGCTCAGCGCGTCGGGCACCTTCACCATCGCATCCACACTGGTCGGGATGAAGCTCGGCTCCACCCGCGGCCGGCCGATGCCTTCCACGCGCGAACCGCCGCTGCAGGTCAGGCCACGCCAGTCCTGCTCACCGGCCACGGCGGACTGGTATCCGTCGAAGAACACCGATACTTCCGGGTCTGCACAGAGGATGCGGGTGTCATGCCGGCGGTAGCTGACATAGCGGCCCAGCGTCGCTGCGGTACCGCCGGTGCCGGGGCTGCACACGATCCATTCCGGAACCGGGCTCGGCTCTTCCGCCATCTGCTTGAAGATGGACTCGGCGATGTTGTTGTTGGCCCGCCAGTCGGTGGCGCGCTCGGCATAGGTGAACTGGTCCATGAAGTGGCCGCCGGTTTCACGGGCCAGCTTCTCCGATTCACCGTTGAGGTCGCAGGCACGCTCGACCAGATGGCAGCGACCGCCATGGAATTCGATCGCCGCGATCTTCTCCGGCGAGGTCGTGGCCGGGATCACCGCAATGAACGGCAAACCGAGCAGTCGCGCGAAATAGGCTTCGGAGACAGCGGTCGAGCCGCTGGACGCCTCGATCACCGGTCGCCCTTCGCGCAGCCAGCCATTGGCCAGCGCATACAGGAACAGCGAGCGCGCCAGCCGGTGCTTGAGGCTGCCGGTGGGATGGCTCGACTCATCCTTCAGGTACAGGTCGATGCCCTCGAACCCGGGCAGCGCCAACGGGATCAGGTGGGTATCGGCGGAACGGTTGAAATCGGCTTCGATCTTGCGGATGGCGGCGGCCACCCATTCACGCTGCGACATGGCGGGCAATCGTTGTCAGGACGGAACGGTGCGATCCCCCCATTGTACGTCGCGGTGCCGTCAGGTGACGGCCGGTAGAATGACCCCATCCGGCCTGCAACGGCCCTGTCTGAAGGACCTCCCCCATGACCATTCCCGCCCTGCGCGATGTCCCCGGCGTCGCCGCCCAGGCACCGGCCGAAACCACCGGCTTCGTGTTCAACCACACCATGCTGCGGGTCAAGGACATCACCGCCTCGCTGGACTTCTACACCCGCGTGCTCGGCTACCAGCTGATCGACAAGCGCGACTTCCCGGACGCCCAGTTCAGCCTGTACTTCCTGGCCTACGTACCGGCCGGTACGGTGGTGCCGGAAGACGATGCCCAGCGCCGCCTGTGGATGGCCGGCCTGCCGGGCGTGCTGGAGCTGACCCACAACCACGGCACCGAGACCCAGGACGGTGCGGTCTACCACGACGGCAACAGCGACCCGCGCGGCTTCGGCCACATCTGCGTGTCGGTGCCGGACATCGAGGCCGCCTGCCAGCGCTTCGAGGACCTGGGCGTGACCTTCCAGAAGCGCCTGACCGACGGCCGCATGAAGAACCTGGCCTTCATCAAGGACCCGGACGGCTACTGGGTCGAGATCATCTCCAACGTCTGACCCGGAAAGGGGCACAATTCCGGTAGCGCCGGGCCATGCCCGGCGGCCTTGAGCAGGCCGCGCTGCGCGCTCGCCGGGCACGGCCCGGCGCTACCGACTCCGTCCCCTTTTTGAGGTTCGTATGGAAACGATGGAACTGCACCGTGGGCGATTGATCGACCACATCCAGCTGGTGGTGCGTGACCTGGCCGCCAGCCGCCGCTTCTATCAGGCGGTGTTCGATACGATCGGCATTCCAATCGCCGGCGAAGGCGATGATTACTTCTGGGCCGATGAGCTGTTCATTTCCAGCGCCAGCAGCGAGGCTGCCGCCGGCCAGCTGACCGGCCGCCACCACCTGGCGTTCCAAGCGCGCGACAGCGCCACCGTTGATGCCTTCCACACTGCAGCCATCGCCGCCGGCGGCACCGACAACGGTGCACCGGGCGAACGCCCCTACCATCCGGGCTACTACGGCGCGTTCGTGCTCGATCCCGATGGCAACAACATTGAAGTGGTCTACCACGGCCCAGCCAACTACAGCGCCGACTCGGTGAAGGTCACTTTCTGATTTCACCGATGCCGTGAACGAAGAAGCCGGGCAATGCCCGGCTTCTCTGCGTCCAAGGATCCAGCCCTCAGTGCGCCGCCATGTAGATGTCCTGCAGCACGGCCTTTTCCAGTTCCAGCTCGCCCAGCAGGTTCTTCACGATGTCGCCCAGGCTGAGGATGCCGACCAGACGGGTACCTTCGGTGACCATCAGATGACGGCGCCGCGAGTACGTCATCAACGACATGGCCTGCTTCAGGGTGGCCTCCGGCGCGATACCTTCCAGGCCGGTGGTCGGCACGCTGGAAATCACCCGGCGGCCCGCCTGCGGGCCGTCGTCGGCCAGGGTGCGCACGATGTCCTTTTCGGAAATGATGCCGACCGGGGCATCGTCCTTCATCACCACCAGCGCAGCGATCCTGTTCGCGCTCATCTTGTGGGCGGCGGCACCGATGGTGTCTTCGGCGTCGATGGTGATGACAGCTTCTTTCTTGGATTGCAGGAGTTCGCGGACGTTCATTCTTGTTTCCTGGTGCAGGTCACTAAGTCAAAAAGTGTGCTCTTCCGATACGCCCCCTCCCCGGGAACAGACCTTTCAGCGCACGTCTGGCGCACCCGGCTGCCGCTTGGAATGGATCGGCAGACGACGTGCTGCAACGCGAACGAGGTGGGCTCAACCCGGACCTCGCTCGAATCGATTCTACGACTGCGACCATCGGTCACTACCGGCATCGATGGGACAGTTCGTCGTGGGAACCAACTGACGATCCAGAGAATGGCACCGCGGCTGAAACCGCCGCTGAATACTGGCGGTGCCACGCGTTAAAGATTGAGTGCGCCCTGCCGAAGGCGGACAAAGCACGCGGCGGCCGTCCCACTTTCCACAGCTACCGACGCAAACGAAAGGGGCCGCGCAGGCCCCTTTCGCATACAGCATCCAACAGCGCCGGGAGTGCTTTACTCCACCGTCACGCTCTTGGCCAGGTTGCGCGGCTTGTCCACGTCGGTGCCGCGTGCCAGCGCGGTGTGGTAGGCCAGCAGCTGCACCGGGATGGTGTGCACGATCGGGCTGAGCACGCCGGCATGACGCGGCGTACGGATCACGTGCACGCCTTCGGACTCATTGAAGTTGCTGTCCTGGTCAGCGAACACGAACAGCTCGCCGCCACGCGCACGCACTTCCTGCATGTTCGACTTCACCTTCTCCAGCAGGCTGTCGTTGGGCGCGATCACCACCACCGGCATATCCTCGTCCACCAGCGCCAGCGGGCCATGCTTCAGTTCACCGGCCGGGTAGGCCTCGGCGTGGATGTAGGAGATCTCCTTGAGTTTGAGCGCGCCTTCCAGTGCGATCGGGTAATGCAGGCCACGGCCGAGGAACAGCGCGCTGCTCTTGCGCGCGAAACGCTCGGCCCAGGCAGCGATCTGCGGTTCCATGTTCAGCGCGTGCTGCACGCTGCCCGGCAGGAAGCGCAGCTGCTCCAGGTAATCCGCTTCCTGCGCCGCGTCGATGCGGCCATGCAGCTTGCCCAGCACCACGGTCAGCTGGAACAGCGCGGCCAGCTGGGTGGTGAAGGCCTTGGTCGAGGCCACGCCGATCTCGGCGCCGGCGCGGGTGTAGCAGACCAGTTCGCTGGCGCGCGGAATCGCGCTTTCCGGCACGTTGCAGATCGACAGCGTGTGCTTATGGCCCAGCGACTTGGCGTACTTCAGCGCTTCCATCGTATCCAGCGTTTCGCCGGACTGCGAGATGGTCACGATCAGATGCTTGGGGTTCGCATAGGCCGCGCGATAGCGGTACTCGCTGGCGATTTCCACGCTGCACGGCAGGCCGGCGATGGCCTCGATCCAGTAGCGCGCGGTCAGGCCGGAGTAATAGCTGGTACCGCAGGCGATGATCTGCACGCCTTCAATGCCCGACAGCACGGCTTCGGCGTTCTTGCCGAACAGCTCGGCCGGGAAACCACCGGCGTCGATCGCCGCTTCGATGGTGTCGCCCAGCGCGCGCGGCTGCTCGTGGATTTCCTTCTGCATGAAGTGGCGGTACGGGCCCAGCTCCAGCGAAGCCAGCGACACATCGGACAGATGCACGTCGCGCTCGATGGGCTGGTCATGCTCATCGAAGATGCGCACGCCGTCACGGCGGATTTCGGCGGTGTCGCCTTCCTCCAGGAAGATCACCTTGCGCGTGGCCGAGATCACCGCCGAGACGTCGGAGGCGACGAAGTTCTCACCCTCGCCCAGGCCGACCAGCAGCGGGCAGCCCATGCGCGCACAGACGAAGCGCTCCGGCTCGGCACGGCTGACCACGGCCAGCGCGTAGGCGCCGGTCAGTTCCTTCACCGTGTGCTGCAGCGCCACCAGCAGGTCGTCGCCGTCCTTCAGGTGATGGTGGATCAGGTGCGCGATGACTTCGGTGTCGGTCTGCGACTCGAAGGTGTAACCCAGCGCGCGCAGTTTCTCGCGCTGCTCTTCGTGGTTCTCGATGATGCCGTTGTGCACCAGCGCCACGCCGTGGCTGATGTGCGGATGCGCGTTGGCCTCGGTGACACCGCCATGGGTGGCCCAGCGGGTGTGGCCGATGCCCAGCACCGCGTTGAAGCCCTCGGCCTCGGCCGCAGTGGCCATTTCCGACACACGACCGGTACGACGCACACGACGCACATCGCGGCGCTCACCCTGGTCGATCACCGCGATACCCGAGGAATCGTAACCACGGTACTCAAGGCGCTTCAGACCCTCGATCAGCACCGGCACTACGTCGCGATCAGCGATCGCACCCACGATTCCACACATGTCACGCGTTTCCTTGAAGACGATCGGCGCATTCTAGCCTGCGGGCCCGCGCTCCCCCTCCTGTCCGCTTAATGAAAGTGTCCGGAAAGGTGTCCGCGGACACCCGGACACTTCAGCACGCCGCCCAACTCATTGACCTGAAAGGAAATAAACTTGGCACGCTACGTGCTTGGTACTGGCTACCACCGTCAGGCACGCACCCGATGATCCGCGACACTTCCGCACAGGACCAGATCGTTTCCTCCGCCCCGGCCGGCACCACCCGCGCCAACTGGCAGCGCTACCGCTGGCCGGCACTGGGCGCCATCGTGCTGCTCGCCGGCATCGGCTGGGCCGTGCACGCCTGGTCCAACGCCAGCCGCTCCTTCGACAGCAGCCGCGTGCGCATCGCCGAAGTGAAGCGCGGCGACCTGGTCCGCGACATCGCCGCCGACGGCCGCGTGATCGCCGCCAACAGCCCGATCCTGTACGCCATCTCGGCCGGTACCGTGGACCTGAAGGTGGTCGCCGGCGATGTGGTGAAGAAGGGCCAGGAGCTGGCCATCATCGACAGCCCGGAACTGCGCAGCAAGCTGGCCCAGGAACAGGCCACCCTGGCCGGCCTGGAAGCCGAGGCCAGCCGCGCCGCGCTGGACGCCACCCTGGCCCGCGCCAAGTCGCGCAAGGAAACCGACCAGGCCACCATCGAGCGGCAGGCCGCCGACCGCGACCTGCAGCGCTACCAGCGCGGTTACGACGGCGGTGCAGTACCGCAGATCGATCTGGCCAAAGCCAAGGACTCGCTGAAGAAGGCCGACATCACCCTGGCCAACGCCACCACCGACGCACGCCTGCAGAGCCAGGGCGCCGACCTGGATGCCCGCAACAAGCGCCTGCTGGCCGACCGCCAGAAGGCCGTGGTGGCCGAGGTGCAGCGCCAGGTCGATGCACTGACCCTGCGCGCCCCGTTCGATGGCCAGGTCGGCCAGGTGCAGGCCGTCCAGTCCACCAACCTGGCCGCCAATGCGCCGGTGCTGGGCGTGGTCGATCTGTCCAAGTTCGAGGTCGAGATCAAGGTGCCGGAAAGCTTCGCCCGCGACCTGGCGATCGGCATGCCGGCACAGCTGACCGGCGGCAATGGCCAGCCGTTCCCGGGTGAGATCAGCGCGGTGTCGCCGGAAGTGGTCAATGGCGAGGTCAATGCCCGCGTGCGCTTCGCCAGCGCGCAGCCGGAAGGCCTGCGCCAGAGCCAGCGGATGTCGGTGCGCGTGCTGCTCGATACCCGCAAGAACGTGCTGAAGGTCGAGCGCGGTCCGTTCGTCGAACAGGGCAACGGCGTGGCCTACGTGATGGATGGCCGCACCGCCGTGCGCCGTCCGGTCGAACTGGGCGTCAGCAGCCTGGGCGAAGTGGAAATCAAGTCGGGTGTGCAGCCGGGCGACCGCATCGTGGTCTCCGGCAGCGACCTGTTCAAGGACGCCGAACGCGTCTCCGTCAACTGATACCTGAACCCTGAATCCTGGAGAGAGGACACCCCATGTACATGCTCGAAATGCGTTCGGTCGCCAAGGTCTTCCGCACCGAACAGGTGGAAACCCACGCACTGCGCTCACTGGAACTGCAGGTCAAGGAAGGTGAGTTCGTCGCGGTCACCGGCCCGTCAGGCTCCGGCAAGACCACCTTCCTCAACATCGCCGGCCTGCTGGAAACCTTCACCAGTGGCACCTACATGCTGGACGGCCAGGACGTGAGCACGCTGGGCGACGACGCCCGCAGCCGCCTACGCAACCAGAAGATCGGCTTCATCTTCCAGGGCTTCAACCTGATCCCCG
Organism: Stenotrophomonas sp. 22692; assembly: GCF_052045015.1. Lineage (NCBI taxonomy): Bacteria > Pseudomonadati > Pseudomonadota > Gammaproteobacteria > Lysobacterales > Lysobacteraceae > Stenotrophomonas > Stenotrophomonas sp. 22692. Next base: position 30,801 of record NZ_JBQEMR010000022.1, on the reverse strand, counting down.
ACCTGAACCTGTTCGACAACGTCGACGTGCCGCTGCGCTATCGCAAGATGAGCGCCAACGAGCGCCGCGAACGCATCGAGAAGGCGCTGACCCAGGTCGGCCTCGGCTCGCGCATGAAGCACTACCCGAACGAGCTGTCCGGCGGCCAGCAGCAGCGCGCGGCGATCGCACGTGCCCTGGCAGGCAGCCCGCGCCTGCTGCTGGCCGACGAACCGACCGGCAACCTGGACACGCAGATGGCCCGCGGCGTGATGGAGCTGCTGGAGGAGATCAACGCTGCCGGCACCACCATCGTGATGGTCACCCACGATCCGGAACTGGCCGCGCGCGCGCAGCGCAACGTGCACATCGTTGATGGCCAGGTGACCGACCTGGTGCGCGAGCCGGTGCTGGTCACGCCGCCGCGCCACATCGTCGCCGTCAACGAGTGAGGGCCCCACCATGTTCGCCTACTACGCCCGACTGGCGGTGCGCAGCTTCCGCCGCAACAAGGTCCTGACCGCGCTGATGGTGGTTGCCATCGCGCTCGGCATCGGCGCCTCGATGACCACCCTGACCGTGTTCCACGTGCTGTCCGGTGACCCGATTCCCGGCAAGAGCGACCGCCTGTTCTACGTCCAGCTCGACGCCGCGACCGGCGCCTACGTCGCCGGCGAGGAACCGGAAACCCAGCTGACCCGCTTCGACGGTGAAGCCCTGCTGCGCGAAGCCAAGGGCGAGCGCCAGGCGCTGATGAGCGGCGGCGGCGGCACCATCGAACCGGACAACAGCACCCTCAAGCCCTTCAGCATCGACACCCGCTGGACCTCGGCCGACTTCTTCCCGATGTTCGAGGTGCCCATGCAGTACGGCCGCCCCTGGACGCGCGAGGACGATGAAGGCCGTGCGCGCGTGGTGGTCATCTCCAAGGCGCTCAATGACAAGCTGTACCAGGGCGCCAACAGCGTGGGCCGCGACCTGCGCATGGAAGGCCAGAGTTACCGCATCGTCGGCGTGATGAAGGAATGGAGCCCGGAACCGCACTTCTACGACCTGACCACCGGCAGCTACGGCAAGAACGAAGACCTGCTGCTGCCGATCTCCACCTCCTTCGACCTGAAGCTGGGCAGCAACGGCAACATGAACTGCTTCGGCGAGAATCCCGACGGCAACAGCTATTCGCTCAACGCACCGTGCGCGTGGCTGCAGTACTGGGTGGAGATGGACCCGGCCAAGGCTGGCGACTACCGTCGTTACCTGGAGAACTACTCGACCCAGCAGCGCGAGGCCGGCCGCTTCAAGCATCCGCCGAACGTGCGCCTGCGCACCGTGATGGAATGGCTTGACTTCAACGGCGCGGTGCCCAGCGACGTGCGCCTGCAGCTGTGGCTGGCGTTGGGCTTCCTGGGTGTCTGCCTGGTCAACACGGTGGGCCTGCTGCTGGCCAAGTTCCTGCGTCGCAGCGGTGAGATCGGCGTGCGCCGCGCGCTCGGTGCCAGCCGCGGCCAGATCTTCCTGCAATGCCTGGTGGAAGCAGGTGCGGTCGGCGTGGTCGGTGGCGTGCTGGGTATCGGCCTGGCGCTGCTCGGCCTGTTCGCGGTGCGCCAGCAACCGGTGGAATACGCCAAGCTGGCCCACCTGGACGGCAACATGCTGCTGCTCGCACTGGGCCTGACCCTGCTCGCCAGCCTTGCTGCCGGTTTCCTGCCCGCCTGGCGCGCCATGCAGGTCACCCCGGCCATCCAGCTCAAGTCGCAGTAAGCACCCGAACGAGGACTCCCATGGACATCCGCCCCATCCTCAGCACGCTGCGCCGGCACAAGACTGCCGCTGCCCTGATCGTGCTGGAAGTCGCACTGACCTGCGCCATCGTCTGCAACGCGCTGTTCCTGGTCAGCCAGCGCGTGGAGAAGATCAGCATGCCCAGCGGCATCGCCGAGAGCGAACTGGTGATGCTGCGCGTCAGTGGCATCGGCAAGCAGACCGACGCCATGGCCCGCACCCGCGAGGACCTGGCATCGCTGCGCGCGATTCCTGGCGTCAGCAACGTCACCATCATCAACCAGGTTCCCTTCCGCAACGGCTCCTCCAGCAGCAGCATCTCGCGCGAGGTCGACCAGGAACGGCCGACCACCAACGCCTCGATGTACACCCTGTCCGAGAACGGGCTGGCCACGATGGGCATCAACCTGATCGCAGGCCGCGATTTCCTGCCCGACGAATACCAGAACTTCGAAGACGCCAGCAAGGGCGGCGCCAAGGAAAAGGCGATTCCGGTGATCTTCACCCAGGCCACCGCCGCCAAGATGGAACCCAACGGCAGTGCGCTGGGCAAGACCTACTACATGGGCAAGCAGCCGCTGCATGTGGTCGGCATCGTCGACACGCTCAGCACGCCCAATGGCTGGAATGACAACTGGACCAACTCGATGCTGCTGCCCATGCGGCGCACCTTCGATGAAGGTGGCACCTATGTGCTGCGCACTTCGCCAGAGCGCCGCCAGGAGGTCCTCGATGCCGGTGCCGCCGCGCTGGAACGCAACGATCCCAACCGGCTGATGCGCGACAAGCTGACCTATGAAGACCAGCGCAAGGACTTCTTCAAGAACGACCGCGCGATGGTCGGCCTGCTGATCACCGTCAGCATCTCGCTGCTGGTGGTCACTGCGCTGGGCATCATCGGCCTGGCCAGCTTCTGGGTGCAGCAGCGCAGCAAGCAGATCGGCATCCGCCGTGCGCTGGGCGCGACCCGCGGGCAGATCCTGCGCTACTTCCAGACCGAGAACTTCCTGCTGGCCTCGCTGGGCATCGTGCTGGGCATGCTGGCGGCCTACGCGATCAACCTGGCGCTGATGAACCTGTACGAGCTGCCGCGCATGCCGCTGTACTACCTGCCGCTGGGTGCGCTGCTGCTGTGGGTGCTGGGCCAGATCGCGGTGTTCGGTCCGGCACGGCGTGCGGCGGCGGTACCGCCTGCGGTCGCCACGCGGGGCGCCTGAGATGCGTGCCTGCGCGATGTGCCTGATGCTGCTCCTGCCGCTGCCGGCGCTGGCCGGCGGTGGCAACGCGCAGACACTGGAATGGCGCCAGGATGCCGCGCGGCTGTCACTGCGCTCGACCGAGGGCCAAGTGCGCGTGGAGGCTGCCAGCCCGGAAGCACGCTTCGGCGTGCGCAGCGGTGATCGCATCCTCCGCGTGGACGACACGGCGGTGCGCCGGGTCGAACATCTGGCCGAGGCACTGCGCCATTCCCACGCCGCCACCGCCTATCTGTTGCTGCGCCGCGACAGACGCGAACTGACGGTGGCGGTCGACGCCGCAGCCTGGCGCCAGGCACTGGAAGTGCCGCCGCCACCTGCGCCGCCAGCGCCCCCGGCGCCTCCCCGGCGCTGAGCAGGGGCCGCTCCTGCACAGCCACGGGTTTGGCTATGCTTGATGGGTGGCGCCGGGCTCTCCCGGTGCGTGGACACGAACGGCTCCAACGGCGCCGCCCATCCCTTTCTGCAGAACCGTTTGATGCCTGCGATCCTGATCATCGACGACAACGCCAGCGTGGGTACCGCGCTGGACGTACTGTTCTCCCTGCACGACATCGACACCCTGCAGGCGCAGACGCCCGCCGACGGGCTGGCGCTGCTCGAATCTCAGCCGGTCGACCTGGTCATCCAGGACATGAACTTCAGCGAGGACACCACCTCCGGCGAGGAAGGCGAGGCCCTGTTCGCGCAGATCCGCGCGCGCCATCCGGACCTGCCGGTGATCCTGCTCACGGCGTGGACCCATCTGAGCAGCGCCGTGGACCTGGTCAAGGCCGGCGCCGCCGACTACCTGGCCAAGCCCTGGGACGACCGCAAGCTGATGACCACGGTCAACAACCTGCTGGAACTGTCCGAGGCGCGCCGCGAACTGGACCGGCGCCGCAGCCGTGAACTGCACCAGCGCAACGCACTGGAAGAGAAGTACGACCTGTGCGGTGCGGTCTTCGCCGACCCCGCCAGCGAGCGCGTGATCGCGCTGGCCTGCCAGGTCGCACGCTCGGAACTGCCGGTATTGATCACCGGCGCGAACGGTGCCGGCAAGGAAAAGATCGCGCAGATCATCCAGGCCAATTCCCTGGTGGCCAAAGGGCCGTTCGTGGCAGTCAACTGCGGCGCGCTGCCCTCGGAACTGATCGAAGCCGAACTGTTCGGTGCCGAAGCCGGTGCGTATACCGGCGCCAACAAGGCCCGCGAAGGCAAGTTCGAGGCCGCCGATGGCGGCACCCTGTTCCTGGATGAGATCGGCAACCTGTCACTGGGCGGGCAGATGAAGCTGCTGCGCGTGCTGGAAACCGGCCGCTTCGAGCGCCTGGGCTCCAACCGCGAGCGCCAGGTCAAGGTCCGCGTGGTCAGCGCGACCAATGCCGACCTGCCGGCGATGATCCGCGACGGTACCTTCCGCGAAGACCTCTATTACCGCCTCAACACGGTAGAACTGGTGCTGCCGCCGCTGGCCGAACGACCGGGCGACATCGTGCCGCTGGCCGAGCGCTTCCTGACCGCTGGCAAGCCGTTGTCCACTGCGGCCACCGCGGCCTTGCAGCGGCACCCCTGGCCGGGCAACGTGCGCGAGCTGCGCAACGTGATCCAGCGCGCCGAGCTGCTGGCCACCGGCAACCGCATCGAAGTGGCCGATCTCAACCTGCCGCGCGCAGCCGCCACACCGCGCCCGGCCCCCAGTGCGGGCAATGATCCCGACCGTGCACGCATCGAGGATGTGCTGGCGCGCAACCATGGCGTCATCGCCCAGGCCGCCGCAGAACTCGGCCTGAGCCGCCAGGCGCTGTACCGGCGCATGGACCGCCACGGTATTCCCCGCGAATGAAACGGCGCTCGTTCACTTTCCGCCTGTTCCTGCGCCTGCTGCCGGTATTGGCACTGGCGGCGGCACTGCCGTGGCTGCTGGCCTACTGGATGGACCATGGCTGGGTGGTGACCACGGTGTCGGCGTTGATCCTGCTGTCGTTGATGTGGTGGACCCTGCGCCGGGCGACCGCCCCGGTGCGATCTCTGATGCGGGCCCTGGCGGGTACCACCAGCAGCTATCGCGACGGCGAGTACAACTTCGGCGTGCACTGGCCGGGGAACGACGAGCTGGGCGACCTGGTGCAGGCCCACCGCGAACTGGGCGATGTACTGCGTGAGCAGCGGCAGGGCCTGGTGCAGCGTGAACTGCTGCTGGACACAATGGTGCAGAACACGCCGGTGGCGATGCTGCTGATCGCCTCGGGCGGTGATGGCATCGCCCGGGTGGTGTTCTCCAATCTGGCGGCACGCAAGCTGCTGCATGGCGGCTGGAAGCTGGAAGGCCAGCGCCTGGAGGACGTGCTGGAACAGGTGCCGGTGGAACTGCGCGATGCCATCGCCCGTGGCGGTGACAGCCTGTTCGCGGTGCATGCCGAGGGCGAGGACGGCGACGAGGATGACGAGCAGGTCTACCACCTCTCGCGCCGCGCGTTCCAGCTCAACGGCCGCCCGCACGACCTGTTGCTGGTGCGGCTGCTGACCGCCGAACTGCGCCGCCAGGAAGTGCAGACCTGGAAGAAGGTGATCCGGGTGATCAGCCACGAGCTCAACAACTCGCTGGCGCCGATCGCTTCGCTCGCCCATTCCGGCGGCGTACTGGTGCAGCGTGAGCGCTTTGACCGGCTGCCCGAGATCTTCACCACCATCGAGGACCGGGCGCGTCACCTGGAAGGCTTCATCCGTGGCTACGCACGCTTTGCCAAGTTGCCGCAGCCGCAACTGCAGACCGTGCACTGGGCCCCCTTCCTGTCCAGCCTGCGCCAGCAGATCCCGTTTACCATGGAGCGCGAGCCGGACGAAGAACTGAGCAGCCGCATCGACATCGCGCAGTTCGGGCAGGCGCTGCTGAACCTGTTGAAGAACGCGCACGAAGCCTGCGCCGAAGCAGAGCCCCCAAACGATGACGTACAGGTGCAGCTGACGCGGCTGCCGCAGTGGCTGCGGCTGGACGTGCTGGATCGTGGCAAGGGCATGAACGAGCAGGTGCTGCAGAACGCACTGATGCCGTTCTATTCGACCAAGCGCAATGGCACCGGGCTGGGGCTGGCCCTGACCCGCGAGATCGTAGAGGCCCACGGTGGTCGGGTGTCGTTGCAGAACCGCGGCGATGGCGGGCTGTGCGTGTCGATTCTGTTGCCGGTGGGCTGAGCGGGCAGATCCACGCCATGCGTGGACGTGCCGACCAAGGTCGGCACCTACCAGACCTGCCGCATCGCCACCCGCAGGTGCATCGGGAACCCAAGCGCGGCTTCTTCGGCCATCACCGCACGCAGGCCATCGTTCCACTGCGCCTCGGGCACTACCTCGAACCCTTCACTGGCATAGAAGGCCGCATTCCACGGCACGTCGGACAACGTGGTCAGCACCGCTGCTCCGTAGCCGCCAGCCCTGGCCTGTGCCAACGCATGGCGCAACAACACGCGACCATGACCGCGGCGCGCGTGCGCGGGATCCACGTCCATCTGCAGCACATGGAAGTCACCGCACAGCTCACCGGCCAGCAGGTAGCCCGCGATGCCACCGTCAGCCGCATCCACCACCCACAACTGGCCACGTTGAAGGCCATCCTGCAGCGTCGGCAGGTCCAGGCCATGCCCGGCAAATACCGGGTAGGCCTGGTGCCCCTTCAGCAGTTCACCGGCACGTTGCTCAATTGCCGGCAGCATGCCGAGTTCGTCGGCGTGCGGAATGCGTGGCTCAGGACTTCTTGAGCGGGCGCTTCCAGCCATCGATGGTTTCCTGTCGTGCACGTGCCAGCGTCAGCTTGCCATCCGGGGCGTTGCGGGTGATGACCGAACCGGCAGCGATGGTGGCGCCCTCACCGATCAGCACCGGTGCCACCAATGCGCTGTTGGAACCGATGAAGGCGTTGTCGCCGATGGTGGTGGTCGACTTGTTCACGCCGTCGTAGTTGCAGGTGATGGTGCCGGCACCGATGTTCACCTTGCTGCCGATCACCGCGTCGCCCAGGTAGGTCAGGTGATTGGCCTTGCTGCCAACACCGAGGGTGACCTTCTTGGTCTCGACGAAGTTGCCGACATGCACGCCATCGGCGAGCACTGTACCCGGGCGCAGCCGTGCGAACGGCCCCACCAATGCAGCACCTTCGGTGACCACGCCTTCCAGGTCACAATGCGCGCGCACTTCGGTGCCCGGGCCAAGATTGACGTCCTTCAGCCGGTTGAACGGGCCCACGGTGACGCCGTCGCCGAGCACGATATTGCCTTCCAGAACGACGTCGACATCGATCAGCACGTCGCTGCCCACGGTGACGGTGCCACGGATATCCAGGCGTGCCGGGTCACGCACGCGCGCGCCCTGCGCGCACAGGGCCCGAACCGCACGGCGCTGCCAGGCACGCTCCAGCTGCGAAAGCTGCCAGGGATCATTTGCCCCTTCGGCTTCCTGCGCGTCGGCCACCAGCGCCATCTCGGCCGGGGTGTACTCGTGCGCTGCAAAGGCGAACACGTCGGTCAGGTAGTACTCGCCCTGCGCGTTGCTGTTGGACAGCTGCGACAGCCAGCGCCGCAGCGCGGTCGACTCGGCGGCAATGATGCCGGTGTTGATCGTGCGCACACGCAGTTGGTCGTCGGTGGCGTCCTTCTGTTCGACAATCGAGCCGACCTTGCCTTCGGCATCGCGCAGCACGCGGCCGTAACCGGTCGGGTCATCGACATCGGCGACCAGCACCGCCAGTCGACCCGGCTGTGCCAGCAGGTCGCGCAGGGTCTGCGCGCGGATCAGCGGCACGTCGCCGTACAGCACCAGCACCTGCGCGGCGTCGGGCACCTGCGGCATCGCCTGCGCGACGGCGTGCCCGGTACCGAGTTGCTGTGCCTGCTCGGCCCATTGTAGATCGGGCTGGTCGGCAAAGTGCTGGCGCACCGCTTCACCACCATGGCCGTAGACCACGTGGATCGCGGCCGGCTGCAGCTCGCGGGCGGCATCGATCACATGCGCCAGCATCGGCTGCCCAGCGATCGGCTGCAGCACCTTCGGCAGCACCGACTTCATGCGCTTGCCCGCGCCGGCGGCGAGGATGATGACGTGCAGGGCTTGGGTCATGGGAGCAGCAGTCCGTAGTTCGTTGCCGGTGATTCTAGAGCGTGGGCCGTTAACATGGGGATCTGCCCGCCCACACTCCGGCCATGAGCCTGCTCCGCCAGGGAAGCGCCTACCTCATCATCGGCGTGCTGCAACTGCTGCTCGACTGGGCGGTGTTCGTGCTGGTCACGGCCGCCGGCCTGCCCGTGGTGCAGGGCAACCTGGCCGGGCGCGTGGCCGGCATGCTGCTGGGGTTCTGGTTGAACGGGCGAATCACCTTCGCCACTGCCGACGGCGAGCAACGGCTGGGCTGGCGACGCTTCGCACGCTTCCTGCCGCTGTGGTTGCTGCTCACCACCGCCAGCACGCTGCTGGTCTCGAGCGCCGACCATGCATTGGGCCTGCAGTACGCCTGGTTGGCCAAGCCACTGGTGGAGGGCGGCCTGGCCGTGATCTCCTTCCTGCTGCTGCGGCACGTGGTGTACCGCTGATACGACGTCAGGATCGGGATCGGGATCGGTAGCGTCGACGGTCAATCGACTGCCCTTCCATCAGACCGCGGAAATCCCACGCTGCGCGCGACAGTCGACTCGACCCGCCGCCCAAACAAAAACGCCGGCACAGGGCCGGCGTTCTCGTGGGTGCAGCGCGAACCTCAGTGCTTGAGGTTCTTGCGCAGGCGCTCCAGCGCCTGCAGCTGGACAACGGCTTCAGCCAGCTTCTGCTGGGCCTCAGCCACTTCCATCGCCTCGCCGCGGTTGGCCAGGATGCGCTCGGCTTCTTCCTTGGCCTTGCGGACCGAGGCTTCGTCGATGTCCTGCGCGCGGATCGCGGTGTCGGCCAGCACGGTCACCACCTGCGGCTGCACTTCCAGGATGCCGCCGGAAATGGCGAAATCCAGCTGCTCGCCGTTCGGCGTGGTCACCACCACCTTGCCCGGCTTCAGGCGGGTGATCAGCGGCGCGTGCTTGGGCGCGATGCCCAGTTCGCCCAGCTCACCGGTGGCCACGACCAGGGTCGCTTCGCCACGGAAGATTTCCTGCTCGGCGCTGACGATGTCGCAACGGATCGTGCTCATGCAAATCTCTTCGCTGTTCGCGGCGGCGCAATGCCACCGTGGGGGTCCACCGGCGCGGGCGGTTGCCCGGCGCCGGCGTCAGGTCGGGCAGGATCGCTCCCGCCCGTCCCGGATCAGGCCTTCTCGGCCATCTTCTTGGCCTTCTCGACCGCTTCTTCGATGCCGCCGACCATGTAGAACGCCTGCTCCGGCAGGTGGTCGTACTCGCCATCAACGATGGCCTTGAAGCCACGGATGGTGTCCTTCAGCGGCACGTACTTGCCCGGCGAACCGGTGAACACTTCGGCCACGTGGAACGGCTGGCTGAAGAAGCGCTCGATCTTACGGGCGCGCGACACGGCCTGCTTGTCCTCTTCGGACAGCTCGTCCATGCCCAGGATCGCGATGATGTCCTTCAGTTCCTTGTACTTCTGCAGGGTCTGCTGGACGCGCTGGGCGGTGTCGTAATGCTCGTGGCCGATGACCAGCGGGTCCATCTGGCGGCTGGTGGAGTCCAGCGGATCGACGGCCGGGTAGATACCCAGCGAGGCGATCGAACGCGACAGGGTGACAGTCGAGTCCAGGTGGGCGAAGGTGGTCGCCGGCGACGGGTCGGTCAGGTCGTCCGCGGGAACGTAGACGGCCTGGATCGAAGTGATCGAACCGTTCTTGGTCGAGGTGATGCGCTCCTGCAGGACGCCCATTTCCTCGGCCAGGGTCGGCTGGTAACCCACGGCCGACGGCATACGGCCCAGCAGTGCCGACACTTCGGTACCAGCCAGGGTGTAGCGGTAGATGTTGTCGACGAACAGCAGGACGTCCTTACCCTTGCCGTTTTCGTCCTTCTCGTCGCGGAAGTACTCGGCCATGGTCAGGCCGGTCAGGGCGACGCGCAGACGGTTGCCCGGCGGCTCGTTCATCTGGCCGTACACCATCGCCACCTTGTCGAGGACGTTGGAGTCCTTCATTTCGTGGTAGAAGTCGTTGCCCTCACGGGTACGCTCACCCACGCCGGCGAACACGGACAGACCGCTGTGCGCCTTGGCGATGTTGTTGATCAGTTCCATCATGTTGACGGTCTTGCCGACGCCGGCGCCGCCGAACAGGCCGACCTTGCCGCCCTTGGCGAACGGGCACATCAGGTCGATGACCTTGATGCCGGTTTCCAGCAGTTCGGTGGCCGGGGACTGGTCTTCGTACGACGGGGCCGCACGGTGGATTTCCCAGCTGTCGCTGGCGGCCACCGGGCCGGCTTCGTCAATCGGACGGCCGAGCACGTCCATGATGCGGCCCAGGGTGCCAGCGCCGACCGGCACGGAGATGCCGCGGTTGGTGTTGGTGGCAACCAGGTTGCGCTTCAGGCCGTCGGTGGAACCGAGGGCGATGGTACGCACCACGCCGTCACCCAGCTGCTGCTGGACTTCGAGGGTGATTTCGGTGTTGTCGACCTTCAGTGCGTCGTACACCTTCGGCACCGACTCACGCGGGAATTCGACGTCGACGACCGCGCCGATGATCTGAACGATCTTGCCCTGACTCATTGCTGCATCCTCTAAATGTGTGCTTTGAACGAACGCGGTCAGACTGCTGCCGCGCCGCCGACGATTTCGGAGATTTCCTGGGTGATCGCTGCCTGGCGCGCCTTGTTGTAGACGAGCTGGAGGGTGCCGATCAGCTTGTTGGCGTTGTCGCTCGCCGCCTTCATCGCAACCATGCGTGCGGCATGCTCGGAGGCGACGTTTTCCAGCAGTGCCTGGTACACCAGCGACTCGATGTAACGCGTCATCACGTGCTCCAGCACGGTCGCGGCATCGGGTTCGTACAGGTAATCCCAGTCGTGGTGAGCGACCTGCTTCTCAGCCGGCGGCAGCGGCAGCAGCTGATCGAAGCTGGCCTTCTGCACCATGGTATTCACGAAGCGGTTGTAGACCAGGTACACGCGGTCGACCTTGCCTTCGGTGAAGGCGTCGAGCATGACCTTGATCACACCGATCAGCGATTCCAGCTTCGGCACATCGCCGATGTGGGTCACGCTGCCGACCATGTTGACCTTCACGCGGCGGAAGAAGGTCGATGCCTTCTGGCCGATGGTCACCAGGTCCACTTCCGCACCCTTGTCCTGCCATGCCTTGGCTTCGCCCAGCATCTTGCGGAACAGGTTGTTGTTCAGGCCGCCGGCCAGGCCGCGATCGGAGGAGATCACGATGAACCCGACCCGCTTGACCTGCTCGCGCTCGACCAGGAACGGATGCTGGTAGTCGGTGCTGGCCTGGGCCAGGTGGCCGATCACCTGCTTCATCGCCTGCGCGTACGGACGCGAGGTCTTCATCCGATCCTGCGCCTTGCGGATCTTGGAGGCCGAGACCATTTCCAGGGCGCGCGTCACCTTGCGAGTGTTCTGCACGCTCTTGATCTTGGTTTTGATTTCGCGTCCGCTTGCCATCTCTTGTTTCCCGTGGCGCGGGGCTGATGCCCCGCGTTGTTCAACCGTTTGAGCGGGGCGAGCCCCGCTCTACGAGCGCTGGATTACCAGCTGCCGGTGGTCTTGAACTCGGCGATGCCCTTCTTGAAGGCACCTTCGATGTCGTTGTCCCAACCGCCGGTGGCGTTGACCTTGCTGACCAGTTCGCCCTGGGTGTTGGCGAAGTGGGCGTGCAGGCCTTCTTCGAACGCCAGCAGCTTGTTGACCGGCACGTCGTCGAGGTAACCCTCGTTGACGGCGTAGATCGACAGCGCCTGGTTGGCGATCGACATCGGCGCGTACTGCTTCTGCTTCATCAGCTCGGTGACGCGCTGGCCACGCTCCAGCTGCTTGCGGGTCGCCTCGTCCAGATCCGAGGCGAACTGCGCGAACGCAGCCAGCTCGCGGTACTGGGCCAGCGAGATACGGATGCCGCCCGACAGCTTCTTGATGATCTTGGTCTGGGCCGAGCCACCGACGCGCGACACCGAGATACCGGCGTTCACGGCCGGGCGGATACCGGCGTTGAACAGGTCGGTTTCCAGGAAGATCTGGCCGTCGGTGATCGAGATCACGTTGGTCGGAACGAAGGCGGACACGTCGCCGGCCTGGGTTTCGATGATCGGCAGCGCGGTCAGCGAACCGGTCTTGCCGGTGACCTTGCCTTCGGTGAACTTCTCGACGTATTCCTCGGACACGCGGGCAGCGCGCTCGAGCAGGCGGGAGTGCAGGTAGAACACGTCACCCGGGTAGGCTTCACGGCCCGGCGGGCGCTTCAGCAGCAGCGAGATCTGGCGGTAGGCAACGGCCTGCTTGGACAGATCGTCGTACACGATCAGCGCATCTTCGCCGCGGTCCATGAAGTACTCACCCATGGTGCAGCCCGAGTAGGCGCTGATGTACTGCATGGCAGCCGATTCGGAAGCGGTCGCGGCCACCACGATGGTGTGGGCCAGCGCGCCGTTCTCTTCCAGCTTGCGCACGATGTTGGCGATGGTCGAAGCCTTCTGGCCGATCGCAACGTACACGCACTTGATGCCGGTGCCCTTCTGGTTGATCACCGCATCGATCGCCATCGCGGTCTTGCCGGTCTGGCGGTCACCGATGATCAGCTCGCGCTGGCCACGGCCGATCGGGATCATCGAGTCGACCGACTTGTAACCGGTCTGCACCGGCTGGTCGACCGACTTGCGCCAGATCACGCCCGGAGCAACACGCTCCACCGGAGCGGTCAGGTCGGTGCCCAGCGGGCCCTTGCCGTCGATCGGTTCGCCCAGCGCGTTCACGACGCGGCCCAGCAGCTCCGGACCAACCGGCACTTCCAGGATGCGGCCGGTGGTCTTGGCGACGTCGCCTTCGCGCAGGTGCTCGTAGTCACCCAGCACCACGGCGCCGACCGAGTCGCGCTCCAGGTTCAGGGCCAGGGCGAAGGTGTTGTTCGGCAGTTCGATCATTTCGCCCTGCATCACGTCGGCCAGACCGAAGATGCGCACGATGCCGTCGGACACGCTGGTCACGGTGCCTTCGTTGCGCGATTCCGCGGCCAGCTTGACCTTCTCGATGCGGTTCTTGATCAGTTCGCTGATTTCGGAGGGGTTGAGCGTGGTTGCCATCGTCAAGTCCTAGTGCCGGCAGCGGGGCCGGACGTTAAATGAATTCAGTTAGCGAGCGCGGTCTGCAGACGGGCCAGCTTGCCCTTCAGCGAACCATCGATGACCACGTCGCCGGCGTCGATCACGGCGCCGCCGATCAGCGAGGCATCGACCGCAGTGGTCACATCGACCTCGCGGTTGAAGCGCTTGCGCAGCGCGACCTTGATCGCGTCCAGCTCACTGGCCGACAGTTCGGCGGCCGAGGTGACGGTGGCCTTGACCACGTGCTCGGCTTCGGCGCGCAGGGCGTCGAACATGCCGGAGATTTCCGGCAGCAGCGGCAGACGATGCGATTCGGCCAAGATGGCCAGGAAGCGCGAGTAGGTCTCGCCGTGCGACACCGGCGCCAGCAGGGCGACGGCGTCGTCACGACCCAGCTCCGGGTTGGCGAGCAGGGCCGCCACGCGCGGGTCGGCGGCGACGTGGGCGGAGAACGCCAGGGCGTCCGACCACGGCGCGAACGCGCCTTCGTCGCGCGCGGTCGCGAACGCGGCGCGGGCGTACGGGCGGGCAAGCGTGAGGGCCTGGCTCATCCTTAGATCTCCGAGGCCAGCTCGTCGAGCAGCGCCTTGTGGGCGTTGGCGTCGATTTCGCGCTTGAGCAGCTTTTCGGCACCGGTCACGGCCAGCGCGGACACCTGCTTGCGCAGATCTTCACGGGCACGGTTGGCGGCGGCGTCGATTTCAGCCTGGGCCAGTTCCTTCTGACGGGTGGCTTCGGTGATCGCTTCGTTACGGGCAGCATCAACGATCTGGTTGGCACGTGCGTGGGCCTGATCGATGATCTCGTTGGCCTTGGTGCGTGCTTCCTTCAGCGCTTCGTTGACCTTCTCCTGCGCCTGGGCCAGATCTTTCTGGCTGCGGTCGGCAGCAGCGAGGCCTTCAGCAATCTTCTGCTGGCGCTCTTCGATCGCGTTCATCAGCGGCGGCCAGATCTTGGTCGCGATGATCCAGATCAGACCAGCGAAGGCCAGCGCCTGCGCAAGAAGGGTGAAATTGATATTCATGGTTAGCTCGATCGCTGGTTTCGGGGTGGACGCGCCGCCGTAGCGGCGCATCCGGCCTTCATCCGAAACCGGGTGCATCAGCACCCGGTCGTCTCAAACCGCTGTATCAGCCGGCCAGAGCCTTGGTGACGGCGCCAGCGAAGGCAGCCGACAGCGGGTTGGCGAAGGCCAGCAGCAGGCCGACGGCGACCGAGATGATGAACGCGGCGTCGATCAGGCCGGCGGTGATGAACATACGGACCTGCAGGACCGGGATCAGTTCCGGCTGGCGGGCGGCCGACTCCAGGAACTTACCAGCCATGATGGCCAGACCCAGACCGGCGCCCAGCGCGGCCAGGCCGATCATGATGCCGACGGCAAGGGCGGTGGAGCTCTGAATCTGCGCGAAGTTGGTCAGGACGGCGAAGTACATGGTTATCTCCAGGAACTTAAGTTGCTAAGGGTGATGAAACGGATGAAGGTTGAAACGCGTTGAAGCTTGAAACTCAGTGAGCGTCTTCCGACAGGCTCAGGTACACGATCGACAGCATCATGAAGATGAAGGCCTGCAGCGGGATCACCAGCAGGTGGAACAGCATCCAGCCGAGGCCGAACACACCACCGGCAATGGCACCGAAGAAACCGGCACCACCCAGCACCCAGATCAGCAGGAACACGATTTCGCCGCCGAACATGTTGCCGAACAGTCGCATCGCCAGCGAGATCGGCTTGCTCAGCCACTCGACGATGTTGAGGATCAGGTTGAACGGCATCATCCACTTGCCGAACGGCGCCGTCAGGAATTCCTTGATGAAGCCACCCAGGCCCTTCGACTTCAGTGCGAAGAACAGCATCAGGAAGAACACGCTGATGGCCATGCCCAGGGTGGCATTGACGTCAGCGGTCGGGACCGGCTTCCAGTAGTGCACGCCCACCCATTCCAGCGGCTTGGCGATGAAATCGGCCGGGATCATCTTCAGCAGATTCATCAGCAGAATCCAGAAGAAGATGGTGATGGCGATCGGCGTGACCAGCTTGCTCTTGCCGTGGTAGGTGTCCTTGGCCTGGCGGTCGACGAACTCCAGGCAGATCTCGACGAAGGCCTGCCACTTGCCCGGCACGCCGGCGGTGGCCTTGCGGGTCCCCAGCCAGAACGCGACAACGATCACCAGGCCCATCAGGACCGCAGTGAGGAAGGTATCGACGTGGATATGCCAGAACATACCCTCACCCTTGCCGACCGGTGCGGTCAGGTTGTGCAGGTGATGCTGGATGTAGCTGGTAGGGGTTAGAGCCTCGCCCGCCATGTGTCCGGAACCTTCAGTTAATTGAATTCTGTCAACGCCTGGCCATGGCCAGGACCTGGAACATCAAGCCGACGGCGATACCGGCCAACAGCGCCAATGCAGGCAGCTTGAAGACCAGGAACCCCACCAGCAGGACGCCGAAAACCACCACCCACTTGGCCACGATCGCAATGATCAGGCGAGCCATCGCCGATCCTGCGGCCAGTGCCCCACCACCCAGTGCCATCCGTGCCGCCACCCAGCCACCGGCCGAAATGGCCACACCGGACGCCAGCGCGCCGAGGGCATATTTCGGACCTACCAGCAGGAAGGCCAGGGCCAGGACAGCCACTGCGGCCAGCGGGTAGACCGCGGCGCGCAGCATCAGTCGCCGACCCGCATCAACGGAGTTCAGCACAGGACGTCCCGCGTGGTTGCAAGTGGAGGGCTGAGGCGGCTACAGCAGGGGGGCCTCATCGAGCCGCCAAATTATAGCAATGGGACAATTTGCGAGACAACCGCTGCCTGTTCATCCCGGGAAGCCGCAAGTTGCGGTAACGGTTACATTTTTGCGTGCCACCCGGGGGACAATGACGTCCGTATGATGCTGCGGCGCAATATTGAACTTTGGTCGCATCCGGCGGAACTTTCGCCGAATGCGCCGGTCCGATCTTTCGACCTGCCTGCAGCAACCTCGTCGACGCTCCGCCCCGCAGGTCCCACGATGGCCCCGAAGCCCGTCTCCGGGGCCATCTTTTTGCATCGTCGCGACAGCGCTGAACCGTGCACACGCCGTGGACCATACGTTCACGGATGGTGGACGGGCCTGTCCGGCACAGTGGTCTTCATTCTGATGAACCACTGCAAGGACTCTTCGATGCGCCCTGTACCCACCCTGCTCGCCCTCTCCCTGCTCGCCGCCGGCGCCTCGTTCGCCACTGCCGCCCACGCCGCTGAAGGCGACGACCGCTTCGCCCTGCGCCTGGGTGCGATGAACATCGACTCGGACAATACCCTCCGCGGCAAGACCAACGTGGCCGGCCAGGACATCGGTTTCTCCGAGGACTTCAAGCTGGGTGGCAAGGAGTGGGAACCACGCATCGACGGCATGTTCCGCATCAGCAACCGCCAGCGCCTGCTGTTCAACTACTTCAAGTACGACAAGGACCGCCGCGAGACTCTCGGCCAGGACATTTCCTTCGGTGACGTCAACGTGCCGTCGGGCAGTTTCGTCAAGGGCGAGCTGAAGTACCAGGTCGCCAGCCTGGTCTATGACTACTCGGTGGTGGACACCGACACCTTCGACCTCGGCCTGCAGCTGGGTGCCGAGTACGCCAAGGTGAGCACCAAGGCCTACGCCGATCTGGGCACCGTCTACGAAGGCCAGTTCCTCAACGAGAAGACCGACGGCGTGGCACCGGTGGTCGGTGCGCGACTGAGTTTCACCCCGTCCGAGAAGTGGATGATCACGCTGCAGGGCCAGTACCTCAACACGCGCTGGGGCAGCTTTGATGACTACAAGGGCGACCTGAGCCGCGCCAACGCCATCGTCGATTACCGCTTCACGAAGAACTTCGGCGTGTTCGCCGGCTATGACTGGTTCAAGCTGGACGCGGACAAGAAGGGCAGCGACGGCACCATCGGCCTGAAGCAGGAATTCAAGGGCCCGGTGGCCGGCGTCAGCTTCGTGTTCTGACACCCGCCCCTTCCACGGCATTCTCTCTCCTGGCGCGGCCTCCGGAACATCGGGGCCGCGCTTTTTTGTTTGCACGGTCAAGCAGAAGCGGGTTGGTCGAGCGCGGGGGGAGAGGGGCTTGCGAGCGAATGTCCCCCGGCGCCGGCCTGCGGCCGTCACCTCCTCCTTTACTTCGCACGCAAGCCCCTCTCCCCCCGCGTGTCAGGCATCCGGGCGGCTTTGGCACTGGCTCTTACTATCCGCAAGCCGAGCCGCTGCGTGGGTGGCAGGCGTTTGGACAAAGTAAAGGAGGAGGCGACCGCCACAGGCGGGCGACGGGGGACATTTGTCCAAATGCCTGCCACCCGCGCTGCGGCCCGAACGCTCGCAATGAGAGTGATCGAGGCTCAACAAAAAAACCCCGGCAAATGCCGGGGCTTTTCATTTGGAACGGCGCTGACGCCTTACTTCTTCTTCGGCATGTACAGATCGGTGATCGTGCCGTCGTAGATTTCCGAGGCCATTGCCACCGATTCGCTCAGTGTCGGGTGCGCATGGATGGTGTGGCCGATGTCTTCGGCTTCGGCACCCATCTCGATCGCCAGGCCGATCTCGGCCAGCAGGTCACCGGCATGCACGCCGACGATCGCGCCGCCGATGATGCGGTGGGTCTCCTCGTCGAAGATCAGCTTGGTGAAGCCCTCGGTGCGACCGATGCCGATCGCGCGGCCGCTGGCGGCCCACGGGAACTTGGCCACGCCGACCTTCAGGCCCTTGGCCTTGGCTTCGGTCTCGGTCACGCCGACCCAGGCGATTTCCGGGTTGGTGTAGGCCACCGACGGAATCACACGGGCCACCCACTCCTTCTTGTGGCCGGCAGCCACTTCGGCGGCCAGCTTGCCTTCGTGCGTGGCCTTGTGGGCCAGCATCGGGTTGCCGACGATGTCGCCGATGGCAAAGATGTGCGGCACGTTGGTGCGCATCTGGCGGTCGACCGGAATGAAGCCGCGGTCGGTGACCTGCACGCCGGCCTTTTCCGCATCGATCTTCCTGCCGTTCGGCGAGCGGCCCACGGCCACCAGCACGCGGTCGAAGGTGCCCTGCGCCAGCGCAGGCGCCTGGCCTTCCTCGGCAGCTTCGAAGGTCACGGTGATGCCCTTGGCATCGGCGGTGACGCCCGAGGCCTTGGTCTTCAGGTGCACTTCGATGCCCTGCTTCTTCAGGCGGTCAGCCAGCGGCTTGACCAGGTCCTTGTCGGCGCCCGGCATCAGCTGGTCCATGAACTCGACCACGGTGACCTTGCTGCCCAGCGCACCGTACACGGTGGCCATTTCCAGGCCGATGATGCCGCCGCCGACGACCAGCAGCGAAGCCGGCACTTCAGCCAGCTCCAGCGCGTCGGTGGAATCCATCACGCGCTTGTCGTCCCACGGGAAGTTCGGCAGCTTCACCGCCTGCGAACCGGCGGCGATGATGCACTTCTGGAAGCGCAGCAGCTGGGTGCTGCCGTCAGCTGCGGTGATTTCCAGTTCGTTGGCGGAAACGAACTTGCCGACGCCCTGCACGTTGCGGACCTTGCGCTGCTTGGCCATGCCGGCCAGGCCCTTGGTCAGCTGGTTGACGACCTTTTCCTTGTACTGGCGCAGCTTGTCCAGGGTGATGGTCGGCTTGCCGAACTCGACGCCGAAATCACCGGCGTGGGCGACCTCGTCGATCACCGCAGCAGCATGCAGCAGTGCCTTGGACGGAATGCAGCCAACATTGAGGCAGACGCCGCCGAGGCTGGCGTAGCGCTCGACCAGCACCGTATCCAGGCCGACGTCTGCGGCGCGGAACGCCGCCGTGTAGCCGCCCGGACCGGAGCCCAGCACAACCATCTCGCATTCGATGTCGGCCGGCTTGCCACTGGACAACGCCGGCTTCGGTGCGGCCGGTTCGGCCGGGGCGCGGTGCGACGGGGTCACCGGCGGCTTGCTGGCCGGAGCAGCTGCTGCCGGAGCCGGCGCAGCGGCCTTGGCTGGGGCTTCGGCGACGCCTTCAGCGTCCAGCACCACGACCACGGCACCCTCGGACAGGGTGTCGCCCAGCTTGACCTTGATTTCCTTGACCACGCCAGCAGCCGAGGACGGCACTTCCAGAGTGGCCTTGTCCGATTCCAGGGTCACCAGACCCTGATCCTTCTTCACCGTGTCGCCAACGGCGACCAATACTTCGATCACCGGCACATCGCTGTAATCGCCGATGTCGGGAACCTTGACTTCAATCGTGGCCATGGTGGTTTTCCTCGTGCCCGCCCGGCATGGCCGGCGGACTGTCACTGCATCTGTTCACGCGGCCGCGCCAGGGGCTGCGGCCGCACGGTGGGGGCGAAGCGGTGCCTTACAGCAGCACGCGGCGCATGTCGGCCAGTACCTGCGACAGGTACGTGGTGAAGCGTGCGGCCAGGGCGCCGTCGATGACGCGGTGGTCGTAGCTCAGCGACAGCGGCAGCATCAGCTTCGGCGCGAATTCCTTGCCGTTCCAGACCGGCTGGATGGAGGACTTGGACACGCCCAGGATGGCCACTTCCGGTGCATTGACGATCGGGGTGAACGCAGTGCCACCGATGCCACCCAGCGAGCTGATCGAGAAGCAGCCGCCGCTCATGTCGGCCGGGCCCAGCTTGCCGTCGCGCGCCTTCTTGGCCAGTTCGCCGGTTTCCTGCGCGATCTGCACCACACCCTTCTTGTCCACGTCGCGGATCACCGGCACGACCAGGCCGTTCGGCGTATCGGCGGCAAAGCCGATGTGGAAGTACTTCTTCAGGGTCAGGTTTTCACCGCTGGCATCGAGCGAGGCGTTGAACTCCGGGAACTTCTTCAGCGCCGCGGCGCTGGCCTTGATCAGGAAGGCGAGCATGGTCAGCTTGATGCCGGCCTTCTCGTTTTCCTTGTTCAGCGCCACGCGCAGGCCTTCCAGATCGGTGATGTCAGCCTGCTCGAACTGGGTGACGTGCGGGATCATGGCCCAGTTGCGGGCCAGGTTCGCACCCGAGATCTTCTTGATGCGCGACAGCGGCTGGACTTCGGTCTCGCCGAACTTGCTGAAGTCGACCTTCGGCCACGGCAGCAGGTTCAGGCCACCACCGGCAGCGACGGCAGCACCGCCGGCAGCCGGCACGCCACCGCTGAGTGCGGCCTTGACGAACTTCTGCACGTCACCCTTGGTGATGCGGCCACCCTTCTCGGTGCCGTTGATCTGCAGCAGGTCCACGCCCAGTTCGCGGGCGAACACACGCACCGCCGGGGTGGCATACGGCACCTTGGCCGGCAGCACGCCATCGGCGTTGAACTGCACCGGCGGGCTGGACGGGGTACCGGCCGAGGCGATCTCGCGGGCCGCCAGCTTGTCCGGCTGCGCCGGCACAGCGACCGGCTCGACCTTGGTGGCGGTCTCGGCGGTAGCCGGAGCGGCGGCTGCGGTAGCCTTGGTCGGCGCCGGTGCGCCAGCGCCCTCGGCTTCGATGATGGCGACCACATTGCCCTGCGACAGATTGTCGCCAACCTTGACCTTGATCTCCTTGACCACACCGGCCACCGACGACGGCACTTCCATGGTGGCCTTGTCGCTTTCCAGCGTGACCAGGCCCTGGTCCTTCTTGACCGTGTCGCCGACGGCGACCAGCACTTCGATGACCGGGATACCGGAGTAATCGCCGATGTCCGGCACCAGCGCCTCCACCGCGCCACCGCTGGCGGCCGGGGCAGCAGCGGCCGGAGCCGGCGCGCTCTGGGTAGCGGCAGCCGGGGCAGCGGCCTTGGCCGGTGCCGGAGCAGCAGCGGCCGGCTTGGCGGCTTCGCCTTCGGCCACTTCGATCAGCGCCACGACCTTGCCTTCGGACAGGCTGTCGCCGACCTTGACCTTCAGTTCCTTGACCACGCCAGCCACCGACGACGGCACTTCCATGGTCGCCTTGTCACTTTCCAGCGTCACCAGGCCCTGGTCCTTCTTGACCGTGTCGCCGACGGCGACAAGCACCTCGATTACCGGGATATCGCTGTAGTCACCGATATCGGGGACAAGTGCTTCCTTGATTTCGGCCATGGGGATAACTCCGGCAATCTGGTGTAGGGAAACGTCTATTGTGCGGCCAGCGGGGGCCAGCGCCAACCGTTACAGGTGTTTTCAGTACTCACGCAGCCGGGACACGCTGTTGCTCATGGGTTGCGGCCGCGACCAGTCGGTAGCGTATTGTCCGGACGATGTCCGCTTCATGTCGCCAGTGCGTCGGCTACCGGCTGCCAGGCCTGGCGCAGCCGCGGCAGCGACCAGGCCGCGTTGGCCGGGCTGGTGGACGGCAGTGCCAGCAGCCTTGGCGGAGTCTCCAGGCAGGGCAGCACCCAACGCTGGAATGCCTTCAGCGAAGCGGCACCGTTGCAGCCGATCAGCTCCAGCTCAGGAAGCGAAGCGATCAATGCCGGCAGCGCATTGGGCACTTCCGTGCCACGCACGATGTCGGCATCCAGGCTGCCACGCCGCTCGCACTGGCCGATCACATCCCACAGGCCGATACCTGCCGCCTGTAGTGCCTGCAGTCGCTGCGCATAGGGCAGACCCGCGTCGAAGCCACAGATATCGGCCAGCACAGGCCAGAAGCGATTGCGCGGATGCGCGTAGTAGCGCTGCTCCTGCAATGACGCAACGCCGGGCATCGAACCCAGCAGCAGCACCCGGCACTTCATGTTCACCTGCGCTTGCAGGCCGATGCACACCGTTGCTTCGCTCACATCTTCTCCAACTGCATGAATGTCGCCGAAGGCCGAAAAGCCCATGAAAACAGGCTTTTCGCTCCGGTCGCTGAACAAGGAAAACTATTTTTTAACGTGCGTCGGATTTGATTCATGTTGGGGCGACTACGGTGTGCTCGCCCCGCAACCGGGGGCCCAAAACAAGAAACATTAGGAGATACCCCCATGCGCTCCATCCGTATCCTGAGTCTCGCCCTGCTGACCTCCGCCGCCTTCGCGCCGGCCGCTTTCGCCCAGGACAGCAGCAGCACCGACACCGCTTCGGGCAAGCATTTTGCCGTTGTTGGCGGCATCTCGCTGCTGGAACCGAAGAACGACCCGATCACCGGCGTGAAGAAGACCGATGGTGGCCCGGCGCCGACCGTCAGCTTCAGCTACTACATCAACGACAACTGGGCCGTTGAGCTTTGGGGCGCTGCCGACAAGTTCGACAACAAGTTCAAGGGCCCGGGCAACGCCCGCCTGGGCTCGGTCGAGCAGCAGCCGATCGCGCTGAGCGGCCAGTACCACTTCGGCCAGGCTGACAACGTGTTCCGCCCGTTCGTGGGCGTGGGCTACTACCAGTCGAGCTTCAGCAACGAGAAGCTGGGCAACGGCGCTGACACCGACATCCGCTTCAAGGATGCCAAGGGCGTGATCGGTACCGTCGGCGTGGACATGAACATCAACTCCACCTGGTTCGCCCGTGCCGACGCCCGCTACATGCGCGCCCGCCCGGACGTGAAGGTTGGCGGCGAAAAGATCGGCGAAGCCAAGATGGATCCGTGGACCGTCGGCTTCGGCATCGGCGCCCGCTTCTGATCCAGGCTGCACCTGCTTCACTGATGTAACGCGACGGGCCCTTCGGGGCCCGTCGTCGTTTCCGTCACCCGCGTTCCACCTGTAGAGCCGAGCCCATGCTCGGCTGCTTTTATGTAGAGTCGAGCCAAGCCCCTATCCCGAGTCGACCGGCGGGCTCCGCGCGCATTGCGATGCGTTACGTTCAATGGCGCCCACGGTCAATGGTGGCGCGGCTCGGCTCTACATAAACAGGATGCGGAGGCACGATGCACGACGTCGACCTGCTGGTGATCGGTGGCGGCATCAACGGCGCCGGCATCGCCCGTGATGCCAGCGGCCGCGGCCTGCGCGTGCTGCTGTGCGAACAGCACGACCTGGCCGCGCATACCTCCAGTGCCAGCAGCAAACTGGTCCACGGCGGCCTGCGTTACCTGGAACAGGGCGAGCTGGGCCTGGTGCGCAAGGCGCTGGGCGAACGCGAGGTGGTACGCCGGCAGGCGCCCCATCTGGTCCATCCATTGCGCTTCGTACTGCCGTGGGAGCCCCACCTGCGCCCGCGCTGGATGCTGCGCATGGGACTGTGGCTGTACGACCACCTGGGCCGGCGCAGCCCGGCATTTCCCGCCTCGCACGCCCTGGACCTTCAGCGTGATCCGCTCGGCCCTTGGCTCTCTCCGGACCTGCGGCAGGCCTTCAGCTACGCCGACGCGCAGGTCGATGACGCGCGCCTGGTGCTGCTCAACGCCCTGGACGCTGCCCAACGTGGCGCGCAGGTACATGTGCGCAGCCGCTGCATCGAGCTGCGCCCTGTACAGGGCCGTTGGCAGGCCCTGCTGGAATCTGCCGACGGACAGCAGCATGTGACCGCGCGCGCCGTCGCCAATGCGGCCGGCCCATGGGCCGGCGGCCTGCTGGAGCAGATGGAGGCACGCAGCGGCGGCCCGTCACTGCGGCTGGTACAAGGCAGCCACATCGTGCTGCGCTGTCCCTGGCCCGATGACAGTGCCTGCCTGCTGCAGCAGCCCGATGGCCGCGTGGTGTTCCTGCTGCCGTTCGCCCACGATCATCTGCTGGTCGGCACCACCGACACCGACTACCGCGGTGACCCGGCGCGCTGCGGCGTACTGCCCTCCGAGGTGAGCTACCTGTGCGCGGCCGCCAACCGTTATCTGCGCGAGCCGATCACTGCGCAAGACGTGGTCTGGCAGTTCGCCGGTGTGCGCCCACTACTGGCCGACCCGGACCCGCGTGCGGCAAAGCTGAGCCGAGACTACCGCCTTCAGCTGCAGTCCGACCCGGCGCCGGCGCTGCATGTGCTGGGCGGCAAGCTGACCACCTACCGGGTGCTGGCCGAAGAAGCGCTGAACCTGCTGCGGCCAGCTCTGCCACAGATGGGACCGGCCTGGACGGCAGATGGAGACCCGCTGCCGGGCAGCGACTGGGGTGACGCCGCACAGGCGCGCTCCCGCCTGCGGGCGCTGGCACCGTGGTTGCCCGAGGAAATCGCACGCCGCTGGGCCGGCGCCTACGGCAGCCGCAGCGCGGAGCTGCTGCATGGCCTGCAGGGTGTGAACGATCTTGGCGAGGACTTTGGCGGCGGCCTGCATGCGCGGGAAGTCGCCTTCCTGCGTGAGCACGAATGGGCCCTGGATGCCGAGGACGTGCTGTGGCGGCGGAGCAAGCTGGGGTTGCGGCTGGATGCGGCGCAGGTGGCGCGGCTGCAGGCGTGGATGGGGGGGCGGATCCCTTTCTCACGGAACGGGCTCTGACCCCCCGTGTTGCCACGTGTGCCAACCAGGGTTGGCAGCTACCAGGGCGGCCGCGCGCGACGCGATCGATGCATTAGGATCTCCCCATCGCTACCGGAGACGCTGCATGACGCCCCGCTACGTGCTGGCCATCGACCAGGGCACCACCAGTTCGCGCGCGATCCTGTTCGACCGTGCCGGCGACATCGTCGGCAGTGCACAGCGCGAATTCGCACAGATCTTCCCCCAGCCCGGCTGGGTCGAGCATGACCCGCGCGAGATCCTTACCAGCGTCTATGCCACGCTGACCGAACTGCTCAGCCGCGGGCAGATCGACCCGCGCCATATCGCCGCACTGGGCATCACCAACCAGCGCGAAACCACCGTGGTCTGGGACCGTGCCACCGGCCAGCCGATCCACAATGCCATCGTCTGGCAATCGCGGCAGAGCCACGCCATCTGCGAGCGGCTGAAGTCCGACGGGCATGAAGCGCTGATCCGCGAGCGTACCGGTCTACTGATCGACGCCTATTTCTCCGCCACCAAGGTGCGTTGGATTCTTGATCACGTGGAGGGCGCGCAGCAGCGCGCCGAGCGCGGCGAACTGCTGTTCGGCACCATCGACAGCTGGCTGGTGTGGAACCTCAGTGGTGGCCAGGCGCACGTGACCGATTACAGCAATGCCGCGCGCACGCTGCTATTCAACATCCACACGCTGGACTGGGATGACGACCTGCTGGCGCTGCTGGACATCCCGCGCGCGATGCTGCCGCAGGTGCGCGATTCCAGTTCGGTGTATGCGCACACCCGGCCGCAGTTCTTCTTCGACCACCCGATCCCGATTGCCGGCATCGCCGGTGACCAACAGGCGGCACTGTTCGGCCAGGCCTGCTTCCAGCCAGGCATGGTCAAGAACACCTATGGCACCGGCTGCTTCATGCTGATGCACACCGGCACGCAGGCGGTGCGTTCGCGCAACGGCCTGCTGACCACCATCGCCTGGGGCCTGGACGGGCGCGTGGAATATGCACTCGAGGGTTCGATCTTCATCGCCGGCTCGGTGGTGCAGTGGCTGCGCGACGGCCTGCGGATGATCGAGCGCGCCAGTGACAGCCAGGCGCTGGCGGCGCAGGTGCCCGACAGCGGCGGCGTCTATCTGGTTCCCGCCTTCGTCGGCCTGGGGGCGCCGTACTGGCGCAGCGATGTGCGCGGCGCGATGTTCGGCCTGACCCGCGGCACCCGCAAGGCACACTTCGTGCGCGCGGCGCTGGAAGCGATGGCCTACCAGACCCGCGACGTGCTCGATGCGATGCAGTCCGATGCCGGTATCGCGCTGACCGAACTGCGCGCCGATGGCGGCGCGATCGGCAACGACTTCCTGGCCGGCTTCCAGGCCGACATCCTTGGGGTGCCACTGCTGCGGCCGCGGCTGACCGAGACCACCGCACTGGGCGCGGCCTACCTGGCCGGGCTGGCGGTGGGGTTCTGGTCCAGCCGCGAGCAGATCGCCGCGCAGTGGGGCCTGGACCGGCGCTTCGAGCCACAGATGGACGAGGTCCGGCGTGAAAAACTGTATGCAGGATGGCAGCAGGCCGTTGCCGCCACCCTCGCCTTCCACGTCGACTGACTTTGTAGAGCCGAGCCATGCTCGGCTGCCGTTGGTGGGGCGCCACAAAAAAGCAGAGCCGAGCATGGGCTCGGCTCTACAGGGACATTGGCGCCGGCAATCAGAACGCCGGCAGCACCGCGCCCTTGTACTTCGTCTCGATGAAGGCCTTCACCTGCGGGCTGGTCAGGGCCTTGGCCAGCTTCTGCACGCGGGCGTCGTCCTTGTTGTCCGGGCGCGCGACCAGGAAGTTCACGTACGGCGAGTCCTTGCTCTCGATCGCCAGTGCATCCTTGGTCGGGTTGAGGCCGGCGTCCAGCGCGTAGTTGGTGTTGATCAGGGCCAGGTCAACCTGGTCCAGCACGCGCGGCAGCATCGCCGAGTCCAGCTCGCGGAACTTCAGGTTCTTCGGATTGGCGGTGATGTCGCGCAGGGTCGACAGCGCGTTGGTCGGATCCTTCAGCTCGATCACGCCGGCCTTGTGCAGCAGGATCAGCGCACGGCTGTTGTTGCTCGGGTCGTTCGGGATCACCACGTCGGCGCCTTCGCGCAGCTCGGCCAGCGACTTGATCTTGCGCGAGTACGCACCGAACGGCTCGATGTGCACGCCGATCACCTTCACCAGATCGGTCTTGCGGTCGCGGTTGTAGGCGTCCAGGTAAGGCTCGGTCTGGAAGTAGTTGGCGTCCACCTGCTTCTGCACCAGCTGGTCGTTGGGCTGCACGTAGTCGTTGAATACGCGCACGTCCAGATCCACGCCTTCCTGCTTGAGGATCGGCTTGACCACTTCAAGGATCTCGGCATGCGGCACGGCCGTGGCGGCCACCACCAGCTTCTGCGAGGGCTCGCCGGACGTGCCGCAGGCGGTCAGGGCCAGCGCAGCGGCGAGCAGGGGCAGCAACAGGGTCTTCTTCATGGGCGGGAGGGTTCTCGGGGGGAGTGTCAGGAGTTGTCGTAGTTGCTCAGGGCGAGCTCAAGCAGCGCCTTGGCCTGCTCGCGCAGCATCACCGGTTCGACGATCTCGGCATCCGAGCCGTAGTGCAGCACGTCCATCAGCAGCTCGCGCGAGACACTGTACGGCACCTTCAGTTCATAGCGGCCGTCGGCCAGGAAGCGGCCCTGCTGCTTGGAATGCCAGTGCTCGTCGGCCACCCAGCGCGCGGCCTTGGCGCTGAACAGGATGGTCGCCCAGCCCTTCGGCGCGCCGGAGAAGATGCCGTAGCTGGCCCCCAGCTGCTCGTCCAGTTCGCTGTCGGCCACGTCGCGGGCGGTGCTGTCGATCACCCGCGCCTTGTGGATGCGATCCACGGCAAAGCTGCGCAGCGCCTCGCGGTCATGGTCCCAGGCATCCAGGTACCAGTTGTCGCGGTAGTGGGTCAGGCGCTGCGGCGAAACGGTGCGCTTGGTCGGCTCGTCGGTGGAGCGGGCGCGGTACTCGAACGCCAGCTGGCGGCGCTCCAGCACCGCCGAAGCCACGCTGCGGAAGCTGCCTTCATCGAACTTGCGGCCACGGTGCGGAATTACCCGCACGCGGTCCACCGGCCAGCTGGAAACACCAGCCTGGGCTGCCAGCAGGCTCTCGATGCGCTGCTGCAGAGGTGCCAGCACCGAGGACAGCACGCCGCCGCCGGTCCGCGCCAGCAGGTGCTGCGAGGCCAGCAGGGCATGCAGTTCCTCCGAGCTCAGCCACAGGCCGGGCAGCTCGAAGCGGTCGCTCTCGTCGGCCTGGTAACGGAAGCCGGCCTCGCCGTCGCCCTCGATCGGTGCCATCAGCGCGTCGCGCAGGAAGGCCAGATCGCGGTAGACGGTGGCACGGGAGCAACCGAGCTTGTCCTGCAGGGTCGCCACCGTCACCGGATAGCGTGCGGACTTGAGCAGACGATGCAGGGCGGTGATGCGTTCGTATCGGTCCATACCCCCGATTATGTCCGAGTCGCGGGTCTTGTGTGGGACGTTTGGGCTATCGTGGTCGCCCCCACCCCTCTGGAACACCCGATGCGCCGGTTGCCTGCCCTGTCCCTGCTGGCCTGCCTGCTGCTGGCCGCCTGTGATCGCGCCCCCGCGCCGGCCAGCACCGACGCGCCCGTGCCTGCGGCGGATCCGGCGCAGGCGGTACTGGGCGCCAGCCAGCGCTTCTCGGCCCTGCGCAGCTTCCACGCCGAACTGGAGGTGCTGGGTGCACCGCAGCCGGTGCGCAGCGCCATGGACTTCGTCGCCCCCGACCGCTTCCGGGTGCAGACCCCGGCCGGTCCGCAGACGATCATCGGCGACACCATGTTCCTGCAGGCCGACGACGCGATCCGGCAGGTGCCGACCCCACCGGGTCTGCTCGAGCAATGGCGCAACCCGCTGCCGGCCGATGCCCTGCCTGCCGATCTGCAGGCCGAAGACCTGGGCAGCCAGTCGCTGGACGGGGTCGAGACGCGTCACTACCGCCTGCGTGGCGCGCAGCCCGGCGAACGCCTGGAGTACTGGGTGGACGCGCAGGGCCTGCCGCGGCAGATCGTCCGCAGCGGCAGCAGCAATGGCCGCAGCTTCCAGCTGCGCCTGCGCTATTCGCGCTTCAACGACCCGGCATTGCGCGTCGATCTGCCCTGAATAGGCGATCGCGGCAACGTCTGCTGAAGAAACCGTTTGGATCGATTCGGACCGCCATCACGCTTCCAGTATCATCACCGGCTGTCAACCGCTTCGGAGAAGCCCCGATGTCCCTGCGCGTGTCCCTGCTGATCCCCCTGCTGCTGTGCGCACCGCTCGCGTATGCGCAGGATGCCTCCGAACTGGCGGCGATGTCCTCGCCGTGGAGCGGCAGTGGCGGCGAGCTCGGCTTCGCTTCGGCACGCGGCAACAGCAGCACCGAGAGCTTCAACGGCCGCCTGCGCCTGCGCTACACCGATGGCGACTGGGTGCACAGCATGGACCTGGCCGGCCTGCGTTCCAGCTCCAAGGTGATCGAGACCCGTGACGACGGCTCCACCAGCCGCCGCAACAACACCACCGCCAACCGCTACACCGGCAGTGCCGGCAGCGCGCTGCAGCTGGGCGAGCACCGCCAGCTGACGGCCACGGTGCGTACCGAGCGCGATGACTTCGCCACCTACGACCGCCAGAGCTCGTTCGGTCTGGGTTACGGCACCCGCCTGTGGAACACCGAGCGTTTCTCGTTCGACGCACAGATCGGCCCCGGTGTGCGCCGCACCCACAGCACCGAGGACGACCGCACCCGCACCGGCATGATCGGCCGCGGCCTGTTCGACATGAAGTACTCGCTGACCGACAACACCGACCTGGTCAACACCCTGCTGGTCGAATCGGGTTCCTACAACACCTTCGGCCAGAACGACTTCGGGGTTTCGGTGAGCATGAACGAGCATCTGGCGCTGAAGGCCGGCTGGCAGGCGCGTTACAACAGTGACGTGGCCGAGGACAAGCGCAAGACCGATACGCTGACCACGATGAACGTGGTCTACAAGTTCAAATAAGCAGAACGGGCGCCGAGGGCGCCCGTTTCGTTTTTGTAGAGTTGAGCCATGCTCGACTTGAGCGCGAAGCCCGGGATTTTCCCGGCGAAGAGCAGCCGAGCATGGCTCGGCTCTACAGACATCGGGGCTCAGGCGTTCAGCAGTTCGCCGGCGCCATCGTCCAGCAGCAGCTTCGCCACGCGCTGGCCCAGCGCTTCCGGGGCATTGGCCGGGCCCACCGCC
Organism: Stenotrophomonas sp. 22692; assembly: GCF_052045015.1. Taxonomy (NCBI): domain Bacteria; kingdom Pseudomonadati; phylum Pseudomonadota; class Gammaproteobacteria; order Lysobacterales; family Lysobacteraceae; genus Stenotrophomonas; species Stenotrophomonas sp. 22692. The sequence continues at coordinate 973 of NZ_JBQEMR010000022.1, read as the reverse complement.
TCGGCACGCACCGCACGGCCATCGCTGGCGCTGCCAACCAGCCCCTGCAGGTGCAGGTCGTCGCCCTGCCACTGCGCGATGGCCGCAACCGGTACATGGCAACTGCCATGCAACGCACGGTTCATCGCCCGCTCGGCTTCCACGCAGGCACGCGTGGTTGCGTCATCAAGCGGGGCGAACAACGCCATCAGGCGCGCATTGCCGCCATCGCACTCCACTGCCACCGCGCCCTGCGCCGGGGCCGGCAGCCACTGCGGCGGTTGCAGGCGCGCGACGATGCGCCCGCCCAGGCCCAGACGCTCCAGGCCGGCCACGGCCAGCACGATGGCGTCGTAGCCGCCGTTGTCGAGCTTGGCCAGGCGGGTGTTGACGTTGCCGCGCAGGTCCAGCAGCTCCAGGTCCGGGCGCAGCGCGCGCAGCTGGGCCTGACGACGCAGCGACGAGGTACCGACCCGCGCGCCGATCGGCAGCGCGTCCAGCGAGGCGTACAGATTGGAGACGAAGCCATCGGCGGGATCGTGGCGAGTCAGCATTGCCGGCAACGCGAACGGCGCGTCCAGTTCCATCGGCACATCCTTCAGCGAATGCACGGCGCAGTCGGCCTCGCCACGCAACATGGCCAGCTCCAGTTCCTTCAGGAACAGGCCCTTGCCACCAATCGCGGCCAGCGAACGGTCGAGCACCTCGTCGCCGCGGGTGCTCATCGGCACCAGTTCCACATGCAGGCCGGGGTGGGCCTGGCGCAGGCGGTCGGCGACGTGTTCGCTCTGCCAGAGGGCGAGCGGGCTCTTGCGGGTGGCGATGCGGACGGTTTCCATCCGGTCATTATCGCGCCTCCGGCGGGGATACGGCCAACGGCGGAGCCCCTCGTGGCTGGCGCGAACGGCTGGTTCATTGCGCTAGGCCGGGCGGGGTGGGTTCGCGGGGGACGCCGTAAACCCATCCTTGGGGGCTTGGCCGCGGCATCCATGCC
>NZ_JBQEMR010000021.1:0-53832 GCF_052045015.1 Stenotrophomonas sp. 22692 | reverse complement strand
CCCCCCCCCCCCCCCCCCCCCCCCCCCCCCCCCCCCCCCCCCCCCCCCGCTACAGGTTCCGGCGTGCCACCAGCAGCCAACTGTTGAACGGCGTACGCCCATGCAGCGGCCGGGGGGCGGTCACCTGCAATCCCGCTTCGGCAAGCGTCGTCTGCAGCACCTCTGGATCGGGGTAGTGGCGCGGCCGCGTGCCCATCCAGCCGACCAGCCAGGCCAGCCGGTCCGCCACCCGCGTGGTGCGGTCGCGGCCATCGCCGGTGGCCAGCGGCGTGCGCAGCAGCAGGCAGCCGCCGGGAGCCACCCGCGCACTGGCCGCGCGCAGCAGTGCCTGCTGTGGGCCCGCGTCCAGGTACTGCAGCACGTCCAGCAGCAGGACGTGCCCGGCCTGCGCCGGCAGTGGCGCCTGCACGTCCACGCAGTCGAAGCGCACGTCATGCAGCTCGACGGCGGCACGTTGCGCGCGGGCGATCTTGCCCGCATCCACGTCCACGCCCAGGTAGCGCTGGGTGCCGCCGCGCTGGCGCAGTACATGGGCGAACAGGCCCAGCCCGCAGCCGAGGTCCAGCACCGGCTGCCCGTCGTCAGGCAGATGCTGCAGCACGCCGTCGTACAGCGGATCGCTGCCGAGCTTGCTACGGGTGTAGTAGTAGTCGCGGCGGCTGCCCCAGGCCTGCGCCGGGCGGAACGCTTCGGCGATCAAGCGAGCCTGCGGGGACGTCAGGGGAGTACAGGGCAGGGGCGGGCCGTTCCGTGGCGTGCCGTCCATCGCTTCAGTCCGTGCCGCCAAGCAGATGCGTGGCCACCGGAAGGGCGCGTGCGCTCCACAGCGCGTACATCCGCGCTGAAGGATGCAGGCCGTCCTCGGCAATCATCGTCGGGTCTTCGCCCTGTGCGCGGCTGATGTCGGTGATGTCGACGAAGGCCACGCCGTGCCGGGTACTGATCACCTCGGCGGCGGCATTGAACTCGTCGGTCTGGATCTCGATCGCGGCCAGGTCGCGGCCACTGCCGGCACCGAACGGGGTGGCACCCCAATCGGGGAAGGACAGCACCAGCACGCGGCCGGCATCACCGCCGGCGAAGCCGATCGCCCGCTGCAGCAGGGCCTGGAACTGGCTGCGGTATTCGTCCAGAGGACGCCCGCGGTACTGGTTGTTGACGCCGATCAGCAGGCTGACGAAATCGAACGGACCCTGCGGTGCGGTCGCGTCGATACCCGCATCGAGCTCGTCAGTGGTCCAGCCGGTGGTCGCAATGGTCTGCGGGTTGGACAGGTCGATGCCCTGCGCACGCAGGGCGGCGGCCAGCTGGTGCGGCCAGCGGCCTTCGACTGCAACCGCTTCACCGATGGTGTACGAATCGCCCAGCGCCAGGTAGGACAATGCCACGGCTCAGGCCACCGAACGGCGCGGCTTCAGCGGCACGACCTTGGTCGCATCCTCGGCACGCCGCGCCAGCACACGGTCGATGCGGGCGAACACATCGCGCATCACCGAAGCTTCCGGCATCAGGGTCACGCGGAAACGATGGCGGTAGGGCACGTTGAAGCTTGAGCCCGGCACCACCAGCACGCCTTCGTTGTTCATCAGGTCCAGCGCGAAATCGTGGTCGTCGAAGCCCTTCGCAGCGGCACCGACCACGGCCGGGAACGCATACAGCGCGCCGGCCGGCGCGACCAGTGACAGGTGCTCGCTGGCTTCGCAGGCCTCGATCACCGCGCGGCGGGTTTCATACAGGCGGCCGCCCGGCGTGCACAGCTCGGAGATGGTGTCCGGACCGTTCACCGCCGCCTCGATGGCGTACTGGCCCGGCACGTTGGCGCACAGGCGCAGTGCGCCCAACAGGTCCAGCGCGGCGCGGAAGTCGCCCAGGCGGGCATCGTCACCGCTGAGGTGGGCCCAGCCCACACGCCAGCCGCAGGCGCGGTGCACCTTGCTCAGGCCACTGAAGGTCAGGCACGGATGATCACCGGCCAGCGGCGCGACCGGCTGGAACACCGCGTCGTCGTACAGGATCTGGTCGTAGATCTCATCGACCAGCAGCAGCAGGTTGTGGCGGCGCGCGATTTCCACCACGCGCTCCAGCAGTTCGCGCGGGTAGCTGGCGCCGCTGGGATTGTTCGGATTGATCAGCACGATGGCGCGGGTGCGCGAAGAGACCAGCGTCTCGATCTCGCTCGAGTCCGGCTGGAAGCCGTTCTCCGGCGCGCAGCGGTAGTACACCGGCCGGCCATCGTTGAGGATGGTCGAAGCCGACCACAGCGGGTAGTCGGGCGAGGGCACCAGCACTTCGTCGCCCGGGTTGAGCAGCGCACGCAGTGACAGGTCGATCAGCTCGCTGACGCCGTTGCCGAGGAAGACGCGGTCCGGGTGCGCATCGGGCGCGCCACGGCGGGCGTAGTAGCTGGCGATGGCTTCGCGCGCCACCGGCAGGCCCTGCTGGTGGGTGTATGGGTCGGTGCGGCCCATGTCGTCGGCGATCGCGCGTTGCAGGTGCTCCGGCGCGCGGAAGCCGAAAGCGCCCGGGTTGCCGATGTTGAGCTTGATCAGCTTGCGGCCCTGCGCCTCCAGCTCCCGGGCTCGCCGCGCCAGTTCTCCGCGGATTTCGTAGCGCACTTCGGAAAGGCGCTCGCGGATGGCCAGGGGCTTGGGCGAGGTGGTGGACATGGGAGCTGGGCCGTCAAAAGGCATGGGGCTTCCATCCTACCGGAATTGCTGCACTGCATGGCAAGGGCTCCGGGCCCGTCATTGCTGGGCTGGCACGGCGCCGGCACAGGTAGAATGGCGGCGATGACCCAGACCCCCGATTTCATCGCCCTGCAGACCATCGGCTGGCCCTGGCCGGGCCCGCCACAGCAGGCCGACTGGCAGGCCGCGATGGCCGCGCACCCGCAGGCCCGCCCGGCACGGGTGATCGAACAGCACCGCACCCACTACGTGGTGGCCGATGGCCCGGATGCATCGATCAAGGCCGAGTCGCTGCCCGAATGGCAGCGCCCCCGCTTCCCCAGCCATGAACGGCCGGCGGTGGGCGACTGGGTGCTGCTCGATGGCATCCGCATCGTCGCCCTGCTGCCGCGGCGCACCGCGATCAAGCGTGGTGCCGCGGGTGAGCACTACCACCAGCAGGTGATCGCGGCCAACATCGATACGGTGTTCATCGTCTGTGGCCTGGACGCTGACTTCAATCCGCGCCGCATCGAGCGCTACCTGCTGCTGGTCGGCGGTGGCGGTGCCGAACCGGTGGTGGTGCTGACCAAGGCCGACCAGACCGAGTACAGCGAGGATGCGCTGGCGGTGCTGGAAGAGCTGGAGATGCAGGGCATCGCGCTGCATGCGATCAATGGCCTGGATGCCGACAGCGTTGCCGTGCTGCAACCGTGGCTGGGCCCGGGCCGCACCGTGGTGCTGGTGGGCTCGTCCGGTGCCGGCAAGTCCACGTTGACCAACACCCTGCTCGGCGAGCAGCGGATGAAGACCAACGCGGTGCGTGCCAACGATTCGCGCGGACGACACACCACCACCCATCGCGCGCTGATGCCGCTGCCGACGGGCGCCTGCCTGATCGACACCCCCGGCATGCGCGAGCTGAAGCCGACCGGTGAAGAGACGCTATCCGAAGGCGGCTTCGCCGATATCGAAGCGCTGGCCGCACAGTGCCGTTTCAATGACTGCAAGCACCAGCAGGAACCGGGCTGTGCGGTACGTGCCGCGATCGAGGCCGGCGAGATCGAAGAGAGCCGCCTGCTGAACTACTTCAAGTTGAAGGAAGAAGTGGCCGCCGCCGCGGCCAAGCTGGCGGTTCGCCAGGCCGAGACCGCGCAGGAGCGTGGTGGCAGGAAGGGCAAGGGCCAGCAGTTCCGCCCGGCGAGCAAGAACCGCCGGCGGTAGCACAGCAGCCGGGCGTGGGCTCGGCTCTACAGTGGGTCCGCGGCGGAGTCATTTCCTGTAGCGCCCGAGCCGATGCTCGGGCGGCGGCGCGCAGCGCCGGACACAGCAGGGCGCTATAGTCCGCCCATGGAACCGACCGCGACGCTGGACCGTGACGTGGCCCACCATGCAGCGCTCGATGCGCGCCTGGTCGAGGCCGTGGGGGGCATCCGCCTGCTGGGACTGACCAGCTGGCCGGCCACGCTGCAGGCACCGTTCCTGGACAGCGTGGCACGTGGGCAACCGATGCTGCCGAAGGTGGACTACCCTCGGCTCGACTTCAGCGAAGAGCGCCGCGCGCTGGCCGCGATCGCCGCCGACTGTGATGACACTCATCCGCTGGGCCACTACGTGCGACAGTCGGCACAGAGTTGGGACCTGGCCGCGCAGCTGCTGGAAGGGCTGGGCACCGCCGCCGTCGATACCTGTTCGGTGCAGCTGTTCGGCGCACCCGAGCAGCCGTTGCCGGGCAATGGCCCTAGCACGCGCGAAGCAGCGCGCCACTTCATCCAGATTGCCGCCGAACTGGACCACGAGCTGCTGGCGCCGGAAGAGCAGGTGCCGGTCTCGGCCATCGCGCTGCAACTGCAGCTGCAGAACGATCTGGACGCCTTCTTCGAATCACGCATCATCCAGGTGCAGCTGGATCCGGAGCTGGTGTCCAAGGCCGCCGCCGGTCCGACCCGCATCCGCCTGCGCACCAGCGCGCGCTTCAGCGCCTACGACCGCGCGCAGTTGTTCCACCACGAAGCGCTGGTGCATTCGCTGACCGCATTGAACGGCCGCGAACAACCGGTGTTGCCCAGCCTGGCGTTGTCCTCGCCGCGGGTGACGGCCACCCAGGAAGGGCTGGCCACCTTCGCCGAACAGATCACCGGCAGCATCGACATCGAGCGCCTGAAGCGCATCAGCCTGCGCACCGAAGCGATCGCGATGGCACGCGAAGGCGCCGATTTCATCGAAGTGTTCCGCTACTTCTGCGATGCCGGGCAGAACGCCGAAGAAAGCTTCGCTTCGGCACAGCGCGTGTTCCGCGGCGTGCCGCCCAGTGGCGGCCTGGCCTTCACCAAGGACACGGTGTACCTGCGTGGCCTGGTGTCGGTGCATACCTTCTTCCGCCACATGTTGGCCGAGGACCGCCTGCAGGTCTGCCGCTGGTTGTTCGCCGGCAAGATGAGCCTGGCCGATGCGATCGCGTTCGCGCCGCTGTTCGAAGCGGGTGTGCTGAAGCCGCCGCGCTGGCTGCCGCACTGGGTGAGCCGGGCGAACGGCCTGGCCGGCATGCTGGCGTTCTCGCTGTTCGCCAACCGGATACGGATGGACCAGCTGGCGCCGGAATGAAATGCGTTGGCGGATCCTCCTGCGCCTGCCTGCTATCGGCTGGGAGGAGGCGGGGCACCCTGGTCAGGACACGCAAAAGCCCCTCCATGGTGCTCGATGGCGCCTTGCTCGTGTGCGCTGTCCTGCGCACACGGCAAGACCGGGGTTGGGCGTCCTGCCCAACCCGCCCGAGGCATGCCTCGGGCCCATGGCGCCAACGGTCCTGACCAGGGTGCCCCGCCTCCTCCAGACAATTTCCTGCGGGCGCGGCAGCAGGTCCACCAGAGAGATTGCGCTTGAAAAGCAAAGAGCCGGGCATTGCCCGGCTCTTTGCTTTTGCTGTTGCTCTTGCTTTCCATTGCCTCCGCGCGGGCGCGGGGAACTGTCCAGCGGGGGTAGGCAGGCCCATGCAGGACCGTGAGGCGCATGGATGCGCCGACCGAGCCCCCAAGGACGGGTTTACGGCGTGTCCTGCATGGGCCTGCCTACCCACGCCATGCAGGAACAATCAACGCGCCGCAGCGCCTGCTTTCGATTTAGAACTCCGCCGCCACCGTCATGAACAACTGCCGCGGCGCGCTCGCATGGATCGCATACCGCGTGCCCTTCGGATCGGTCGGCGCGAACGAACTCAGCTGCCCCGCATAGCGCTTGTTGGTCAGGTTGGTCGCGTTCAACGACACCCGCACGTTGCGCAGGCCCAGGCCCGGGCCGAAGTCGTAGCCCGCACCGGCGTCGAAGGTGGTCACGCCCGGCACCGACTGGTCGTTGGTATAGGTGTAGTAGCGCTTGCCGGTGTACTTGGCACGCAGGCTGGCGAAGAAACCATCGCGGTTCCAGCTGATCTCACTGGAGGCCATGCGCTGCGGCGTATCCACCGTGATCTTGCCGGCCACCGGCACGATCGCGCCGCCCGAGGTGTAGTCATCCTCGTAGGTGGTCTTGTTCCAGGACAGCGCGTTATACCACTGCAGGCCGTCGATCGGCTTGAGGATGAAGGTCAGCTCCGCACCGTGGCTCTTCACCGAACCGACGTTGATGAAGCGCGTCACGCACTCCGGACGCGTGCCGACTTCGATGCTCGAACACGGGTTCAGCGACAGCAGGCGGTTGTCGAACTTGACGTTGTAGGCGGCGATCGAGGCCTGGTACTTCTCGCCGAAGGTACGGAAGCCGGCTTCAAGGCTCTTGGACTTCTCCGGCTCCAGGCCGGCGCTGGCCGCGAACGATTCCGGCGACACCTGCAACGGGCCACCGCTGCCGCCACCGACGAAGGCGGCGATGTTCTCTGCGTACGAAGCGAACAGCTCGTTGTTGGCGTTGAGCTTGAAGCCCAGGCCCACCTGCGGCAGCACCGACTTCTTGGCGGTCAGCGTGCCCGAGGCGATGCTGGTTTCCACGCCCGGCTGGGCGGTTGCGCGCATGCGGGTGTTCGGGCTCTTGATACCGACATCCACGGTCAGGCGCTGGTCCAGGAAGCGCATGCGGTCCTGCACGTAGAACTGGCGTGTGCGGATGTCGAAGTCCTGGTTGAACAGCAGGCGGTCCGGGTTCTTCAGGTACAGGTCGTCCAGGAACGGGCCGCTGATGTAGTAGAAGTTGCGCGACACGTTATGGTCGTTCTGCTCGTACCACAGGCCGGCTTCCAGTTCGTGGATGCCCACCGTCCACGACAGCGCGGCGGTCAGGCCATCGCGGTTGATCGTGTAGTTGGTGCTGCGGATGGAGATCGGCAGCATCTTGTCGGTACCCGGGTAGGACGGCTGGCCCGGTGCCCACCAGTGGCCCTGGCCACGGTTGTCGTGGTGATAGGCCAGCAGCTTCAGGCGGCCCTGTTCACCCAGGCGCAGGTCGGCGTCGACCGAGTACAGGTTGTCGTCACGCAGTGCGCGGCTCTGGTAGTAGGCGTCGTCGATGCTGTTGACGCCGCCACTGAACTTGCACTTGCTGCGGTCCAGCGTGCCTGGCGCGCAGTACGCGGCGGCCACGGCGCGATCCCAGTCCGGTGCATAGATGTTCCAGTCATAACCCAGGCCGCGCGCCAGCATGTCCTTGGACAGGTAGGCATAGTTGGCCTGGCTGGCGCGCGAGGTCGCCACGAACGCACCGAAGCGGTGGTCGCCGACATTCCACACGGCCTTGGCGTTGAACTGGCGGGTGGTCTGGTTCTGGTACGGCGCGGCCCACATGTCCTGGTCCTGGTGCACGCCGGACACGTAGGCCGAGAAACCATTGATGTCGCCTGTATCCACGCGCAGGTAGCCGCGACGCTGGTTGTTGTCACCCACGGTGACGCTGGCGCGTCCACCGAATTCGGTGGACGGGTCCATCGAGAAGTACTGGATGGTGCCGCCCAGGTTGCTCGTCGACGCCACGCCCAGCGAGCCGATGCCCTGCGACAACTCTGCGCCGGCCAGGTTCTCGGCGATGATCGCGCGGGCAATGCTCAGGCCGTTGTAGTTGCCGTAGCTGTTGTCACCCAGCGGAATGCCGTCCAGCGTATAGCCGAGGCGGCTCTTGTCGAAGCCGCGCAGGCTGATGGTCTGCGATTCTTCGTTGGCACCGAAGGCGTCGTTGGACTGCACCGACACGCCCGGCAGGCGGTCGAGGATCTTCTGGCCGCTGGTGCCCGGCGGCAGCACCTGCTTGTCGACGGTGGTGATGCGCTGCACCTGGCGGGTCTCGCCCTGGCCGATCACGGAGACGGTATCCAGCGTCTGCGCGCTCAGCGCGGCATCGGTGCTGGCGCCGGTATCGGCGGCGGTGGCGGCATGGGCGCTGGCGGCGGCGGAGAGCGCGATCGCCACGGCGATCGTCAGGTGTCGGGTCTGCATGGTGGTCCGTTGCATTGGGGGTGGTCACCGGCACGCGTGCGCGGTGCATGGCCACTATGCGAACGGAACATGAAACCTTCTTTACGAAAAACCAACGAACGATGCAGGGCAGTGGTGCGTGTCCTGCAACATGTTCGTCATGGTGGTAGGCCGGTGGGAATCAGAAGCGCTCCCCAGGCCAGCTCAATTTGAGCTGGTCCATGCAGTCGCGGTCATGTTCGGAGAATGAGAACCCGATCTGGATGCCGTTCACTACTGTGCCGAACACCGTCGACTCGTCCAGGCTATGCCCTGACGGCACGGAAAGGACATTGAAGTCGGGGTAGCGACGACCCATCTGCTTTCGCGAGATGCAGGCGCCGCTCAGCCGCAGCGTAATGCCTTTGATGATTCGCCCCGACGCGTCGGTGTAGATCTGGCCAGAGGGCCCCTTGATCCTCCCAGCGACCACGAATGGCGCCAGATCGATGGTGGCGCTGTCGCCCCGGCCCATTCTTGCTTCCGAACGCGAGCCGGCCGGAGCCAGGGGTGATAGCTGCGCGACAAGGTCAGAGCGTGACAGCTGCAAGGACCAGCGTTCCACGAGCCGCCAGGTTGCATCCGCCTCATCCGCAGTGGCAGCAGGTGGGGTGGCCGCCAGTGGCGGGGTGGCGACCACGAGAAGCGCAATCAGCAATGCACGCATGCCAACCTCCTTGATCCGCGATTCCGGCCGTTCATCCATCGGGCTCGGCGAGCGTTGGCAGGTATAGCACCGGTTCTGCCGATGTATCGGGCAATATGTCCCGAAAATGCAGAAACAAAAAGGGGCCGGATCCCCCTCGCAAGCGAAGGTTCACCGGCCCCGCGCACTCCGTGGGGGAGGCGGTCCACGCCTTGCGTGGAGACGGGCTCAACCCATGTACAGACCGCCGTTGACCGGATAGTCGGCACCGGTCACATACGAGGCTTCATCCGAGGCCAGCCAGGCGCACAGGCCGGCCACTTCCTCGGGGCGGCCCAGGCGACGCACCGGTACCGACGCCGCCAGCCGGTCCAGCACATCCGGCGGGAAGCTGCTGATCGCCTGGCTGGCGATGTAGCCCGGCGACAGCGTGTTGACGGTGACGCCGCGCGAGGCCACTTCGGCAGCCAGTGCACGGCTGAAACCGTGCATCGCGGCCTTGGCGGTGGCGTAGTTCACCTGCCCGATCTGGCCCTTGTGGGCGCTGACCGAACCGATGTTGATGATGCGGCCCCAGCCACGCGTGGCCATGCCGTCCACCACCTGCTTGGTGAGGTTGAACAGCGCATTGAGGTTGGAGGCGATCACCGCGTTCCAGTCTTCCACCGTCATCTGCCGGAACAGCAGATCACGGCTGCCGCCGGAGTTGTTGACCAGCACATCGACCTCGCCCACTTCCGCTCGCACCTTGGCGAACGCGGCGCTGGTCGAAGCCCAGTCGGTGGCGTTGCCTTCCGAGGCGATGAAATCGAAGCCCTGTTCGCGCTGCTCGCGCAGCCAGTTGGCCTTGCGCGGCGAGTTCGGCGCGCAACCGGCGACCACGGTGTGGCCACTGCGGGCCAGGCTCTGGCAGATGGCAGTGCCGACACTGCCCATTCCACTGGTGACGTAAGCGATTCGAAGCGTCATTGCAGAAGGCTCCTTGGCAAAGGGTCAGGCGGCGAGGGGATACAGGCCGAACAGCAGGCTGCCGATCATCAGCAGCATCGAGATGGCGATGGCCCACTTCAGGGTGAACTTCTGGTGGTCGGCGAACTCGACCTTGGCCAGGCCCACCAGCAGGTAGGTGGAGGGCACCAGCGGGCTGAGCAGGTGCACCGGCTGGCCGGCCAGCGAGGCGCGCGCCATTTCCACCGGGGTGATGCCGTAGTTGCCCGCGGCCTCGGAGAGGATCGGCAGCACGCCGAAGTAGAACGCGTCGTTGGACATGAAGAAGGTGAACGGCATCGACGCCACCGCCGTGATCACCGCCAGGTACGGGCCCCACGACTCCGGAATCACCGCCAGGAAGCTGTGCGACATCGCTTCGACCATGCCGGTGTTGTTGAGGATGCCGGTGAAGATGCCCGCGGCGAAGATCAGCGACACCACCGACAGCACGTTGCCGGCGTGGTTGACCACACGGCGGCGCTGCTCGGCCAGGTTCGGGTAGTTGATGACCAGGGCGATGGCGAAGCCGACCATGAACAGCACCGGCATCGGCAGCACGCCGATGATCAGCGCGGTCATCAGCGCCACGGTCAGTGCCAGGTTCACCCACAGCAGCTTCGGCCGCTTGATGTCTTCGGCATCTTCCACGGTCGGCAGCGCGTTGCTGTCGTCGGACACGCTGTTGTCCATCCAGCTGCCGCCCTTGGGCAGGGTCACAACACCCAGGCGACGGCGTTCCTTCAGGCCCAGGTACCAGGCCAGCAGCAGCACGCCGGCGCAGGCGATCACCATCGACGGGATCAGCGGCACGAACACATCGGCTGGGTCCACGTGCAGCGCGGTGGCCGCGCGTGCGGTCGGGCCGCCCCACGGGGTCAGGTTCATCACGCCGCCGGCCAGGATGGTCACGCAGGTCATGTTCAGCGCGTTCATGCCGAGACGCTGGTACAGCGGCAGCATCGCCGAGACGGTGATCATGTAGGTGGTCGAGCCATCGCCATCAAGCGAGATCAGCATCGCCAGCACCGCGGTGCCGAGCACGATCTTCATCGGATCGCCCTTGACGAAGCGCAGGATCACCCGCACCAGCGGGTCGAACAGGCCGGCATCGATCATCACCCCGAAGTAGAGGATCGCGAACATCAGCATCACGCCGGTCGGTGCGATCTTCTTGATGCCTTCCAGCATCATCTCGTCGATGCCGGCGCCGAAGCCGCCGATCAGCGCGAACAGGATGGGAATGGTGATCAGGGCGACGAGCGGCGACAGGCGTTTGCTCATGATCAAGTACATGAACGTAATGACCATGCCAAAGCCGAGGATGCTTAGCATCATCTGCGGACTCCTTGCGAATACAGGACGTGGGGGAGTGGAAGGGGCCCGGGCGGCATGCCCGGGAAATCAGGCTTAGAAGTCGTACTGCAGGCGTCCGGTGACCGCGCGCGTGCGGTCCACCGTCACCCCGGCCAAGCGGTCGCGGTTGCGGCTTTCGATCACGTTGAGCATGAAGCGCAGGTTGTCGCGCAGGTACCAGTTGCCACCCAGCGTCCAGGCTTCGGTGCTGCCACGGCGCAGGTCCGGCGCACCATTGAGATGCTGAGCACCCCACATCTGGTCGTAGCGCAGCGCTACTTCGAAGGCACCGGCCTTGTGGCGGATGTCCTTCACCCGCGCAAAGCGGCCGGTCTTGCGGTCGTAGGCGCGGCTTTCGCCGGTAATGAACCAGCTGACCATGCCGTAGGCGGCCATCACGTCGCCACGCTGCGCACCGTCATCGAAGGTGGCGCCACTGAACTCGCCCTGCCACGACAGCGGGCCGCGCACCTGCGCGTATTCCAGCGACCACTTGTTGACGTCGGTATCGCGGCCGGCGGAGAAGTCGACAAGGGTCAGGCGGCTCTCATCGGACAGGTGGCCGGCCGGGCGTGGTCGGATCTTCAGGCCCGGAACGCCGTTCGCGCCGGGGTTGTCATAGGCCTCGCGGGCCAGCGACAGGCCCAGGTGCAGCACGTCGCCATCGGCGGGCGAGGGCGCCCAGGTGACACGGCCACCGGCAGCACGCCCCTTCACCTGCCAGGCGTCGATGCTTTCCAGGCTGTAGATGCTGGCGGCCCAGGTGAAGTCACCCGGGTTGGCCTGCCACGAAGCGCCCAGGCGGTACAGCGGCGCCAGCGTGGTGCCGGCGTTGCCGCGCTCCAGGAAGCTGCCGTAGTTGGAACTGGTGCGGTCATCCAGCGAGAAGTACTGCTTGAACTGGCCGACGGTGAGCTTGCCGGCCTTGCCGAAGCTGCGCGCCAGGTACACGTCCTTGGCCTCGACGCGGTCGCCGGAGAAATCGGCCTCCAGCTTGTAGTCGACCACGAAGAACTTGCCGGATACGTCAACCCACGCGCGGCGGATTTCGGTGTCGTCCTTGTTCGGGGTGCCGCGGTTGTCGTTGTCGAAGGTAGCGAAGTCCAGATGCAGGCGGCCACCCAGGGTGGCGGTGACCGGACGGTCGTCTTCGGCAGCGAAGGCCGGCGCCGACAGGGCAGCCAGCGCCATCATGGCGGCAGGACGCCGCCAGGCAAACGTGAATTCCACAAACCCTCCCAGGTGCGCGCCAGGCGCGCGGCAATCGTGGGCACCGGACGGTGCGCGGCCGCAGTCTGGGTCGGGCAAGCTGTCATCGTCCTGTCAACGGATTGTGCGGTGCAGCGTAAAGCGACCCGCTGCTGCCTCCGGACGGGGCCCGGCGAGCGCAGCAGCGGCATGCGGTAGCATTCGTTTCCCCTCCCACCCCCGTGCCCATGCGCCTGCTGCTGGTCGAAGACAACCCGGATCTGGCCGATGCGATCATCCGCCGCATGCGCCGCAGTGGGCACGCCGTGGACTGGCAGGCCGATGGCCTGGCGGCGGCCAGCGTGCTGCGTTACCAGAGCTTCGACCTGGTGGTGCTGGACATCGGCCTGCCCAAGCTCGATGGCCTGCGCGTGCTGGCCGGCATGCGCGAGCGTGGCGACAGCACGCCGGTGCTGATGCTGACCGCACGCGATGGCATCGAAGACCGCGTGCAGGCGCTGGATGTCGGCGCCGACGACTACCTGGGCAAGCCGTTCGATTTCCGCGAATTCGAAGCGCGCTGCCGCGTGCTGCTGCGTCGTGCACGAGGCCAGGCCAGCGAAGTGGTGCAGATCGGCGGCTTCCAGTTCGATAATGCCGCGCATCGGGTCAGTCTCGACGGCGAGCCTATCGAGCTACCCAACCGCGAGTACCGGCTGCTGGAGATTCTGGTCGGCCGCCTCGGTCAGGTGGTCGGCAAGGACGAGATCGGCAACGGCCTGTTCGGCTTCGACGACGAAGCCGGCCCGAATGCGATCGAGCTGTACGTCGGTCGCCTGCGGAGAAAGCTGGCCGGCGCACCGCTGCGCATCACCACGGTGCGCGGTGTCGGCTACCTGCTGGAAGCCAGCGATGGCAGCGCCGACGCCGATGGCTGACGCACGCGCTGCGAACGCGGCGCCAGGTTCGCTGCGGCGAACGCTGCTGCTCTACCTCGGCGCGCTGCTGGCGGTGTTCGCGGTGGCGCTGCTGTTCGCCGCGCGCGACTATGGCCAGCGTGCGGCAAACCGTTCCTACGATCACCTGCTGGTGTCTTCGGCGCTGTCCATCGCCGATTCGGTGGCGCTGGTCGACGGCCAGTGGCAGGTCGATCTTCCCTATGCGGCGCTGGACCTGCTGGCGATGGCCCCGGAAGACCGCGTGTTCTATCGGGTGGCCGACAGCCGCGGCAACCTGATCACAGGTTATGGCGATCTGCCGTCGCCGCCGCGCCGTCCGGGCACGCAGCCGCAACTGTTTGATGCGGCGTACAGCGGCGAGACCGTACGCTTCGTAGTGGTCGGCCGCAGTTTCGCCGCGGCCTCGGCGCAGGGCGAGGTGCAGGTGCAGGTGGGCCAGACCCGGCGTGCGCGCGAAGCCGTCGCGCAGGACATGGTCAATCGCGCACTGCTGGCGATCGGCGTGCTGTCCGGCCTGCTGCTGGCGCTGGTGGCGTTTGGCGTGCACCGCGCGTTCCGCCCACTGGTGCGGGTGGAACGCGAGCTGTCGCGCCGCGAACCGTCCGACCTGAAGCCCCTCGACGCGCGCGTGCCGCGCGAGATGGACCAGATGGTGGCGGCGTTGAACCGCTTCATGGAGCGCCTGTCCAGCAGCAACGAGACACTGCGCGCATTCATGGCCGAGGCCGCGCACCAGATGCGCACGCCGTTGGCTGCCCTGCGCGCGCAGGCACAGCTTGCGCTGGACGACGACGACCCCGAAGACATGCGGCGCAGCCTGCAGGCGATCGAGCGCAATGCCACCCACATGAGCCGGTTGCTGAACCAGCTGCTCAGCGATGCCAGCGTGATCCATCGCTCGCACCTGCAGCGCTTTGCGGCGGTGGACCTGGCCGAGACCGTGCACCAGGCCCTGCATGAAGCCCTGCCGCAGGCCGGCCCGGCACCGCGCGTGCAACTTGCGATGACCGCCGAGCCGGTGCAGGTGCACGGCGACGCGCTGCTGCTGCGCGAGGCGATCAAGAACCTGGTCGACAACGCACTGAAGTACGGCGGCGAGGGCCCGTTGCAGATCGCGCTGACCGTGGAAGGCGGTCAGGCGGTGCTGACCATTGCCGACCATGGCGCAGGCATCGCACCCGCTGATGCCGAACGCGTGTTCGAGCGCTTCGCCCGTGGCGAAGGCGCGCCGTCCGGCGGCGCCGGGCTGGGCCTGGCCATCGTCAAGCGCGTGGTCGACAGCCATGGTGGCCGCATCGACCTCAGCAACCGCCCGCAGGGCGGGCTGATCGCCACCATCCGCCTGCCACGGAGCAGTCCATGATCCGCCTGTTCGCTGCTGCCGTTGCCTTGCTGCTGGCCCTGCCGGTACTGGCCGCGCCCGGCGACGTACGCCGTTTCCCGGCCCAGGCAAAGGCCACTGCGCAGCTGCGCATTCACGGCACCACCGACATCGAAGTGTTCGCGGTGGTGATCGCCGATTACCAGCGCCTGCATCCCGGCACCGAGGTGGTGTACGAGGACATCATCACCCAGGACCTGTACGCGCGTTACCTGCACGACCGCGGCGGGCCGGCATCGCCGGACCTGCTGATCTCCAGCGGCATGGATCTGCAGACCAAGCTGGTCAACGATGGCCACGCGCTGCCACACCGTTCGGCGCAGACCGCTGCACTGCCGGCCTGGGCACAGTGGCGCAACGAGGCCTTCGGCATCAGCTACGAGCCGGTGGTGATGGTCTACAACACCCGCATGCTGCCGGCCGCGAAGGTGCCGCACACGCGTCGGCAGCTGCTGGACCGGCTGCGCGCCGAGGGAGCACCGCTGCGCGGCAGGGTCGGCACCTATGACATCGAGCGCAGCAGCGTCGGCTACCTGCTGTCTACCCAGGATGCGCAGCGTGGCAGCATCGCCGGTGCGTTGCTGGGCGCGCTGGGCGACAACGACGTGGTGCGCGAGGAGCGCACCGGCGTGCTGCTGGACAAGGTGGCCAGCGGACAGCTGTCGCTGGTCTACAACGTGCTCGGCTCCTACGCGCAGGCGCGCGTTGATGCCGGCGCGCCGCTGGGCATTGTGGAGCCCGAGGACTACACGCTGGTGGTGCTGCGCACCGCAGTGATTCCGCGCACCGGCCCGCACCCGGAAGAAGCCCGGCGCTTCCTCGACTACCTGCTGTCGCCACGCGGCCAGCAGGTGCTGTCGCGCGAGGCACGGCTGATGCCGATCGTGACCGGCAACGCGCGCGGCGATGATGCGCCGGGCCGCAGCCGCCGCCCGATCCAGCTGGGTCCGGGCCTGCTGGTGTATCTGGACGCGCTCAAGCGCCGCCAGTTCCTCGATGCCTGGCGCAGCAGCGTGGAGCCGGCAGGGCGCTGAGGCTCCGGCCTGCCCGTACAATGGCCGCATGAGCGAATACACCATCCTGATCGCCGATGACCACCCGCTGCTGCGTTCGGCGGTGGTGCAGTCATTGCGGCAGAGCCTGCCGCTGGCGCAGGTGCGCGAGGTCGCCAGCGCCGAGGCCTTGGCCGAAGCACTCGACGCACATCCGGATGTGGACCTGGTGCTGCTCGACCTGACCATGCCAGGCGCGCACGGTTTTTCCGCGCTGCTGCACGTGCGTGGCTCGCATCCGGACATCCCGGTGGTGATCCTCTCGTCCAACGACCATCCGCGGGTGATTCGCCGCGCGCAGCAGTTCGGCGCCGCCGGGTTCATCCCGAAGTCGGCGCCGGCCGAGACCATCGGCGAGGCCGTGCAGGCGGTGCTCGATGGTGGCCTGTGGTTCCCGGCGATGGCCGCCGAGCGTTCGGAGGCCGATGCACTGCTGGCCAGCCGCCTGGCGCAGCTGACCCCTCAGCAGTTCCGCGTGCTGCTGTGCCTGGCCGATGGCCTGCTGAACAAGCAGATCGCCTATACGTTGGGCCTGGCCGAGAACACGGTGAAGGTGCATGTCACCGCGATCCTGAAGAAACTCGAGTGCCATAGCCGAACGCAGGCAGCGGTGCTGGTGAAGGCACTGGAGCCCGAGGGCGACGCCGGCATCGGGTTGTAGTTTCCGGCCAACGGCGCAGCCCCTCGTGGGTGGGTTTGGGTTGGTCGCTGAAAGCAGAAGCTGCGACCGGCCTCTGACAGATTTCGGTGGCCTGCCACCCACGGAGAAGAAAAAAGATCAAAAGCAAAAGCAGGCTGTCAGGCCGCCCTTTGTAGAGCCGAGCCCACGCTCGGCTTCGCGGACCGGCCGGAAAGCAGCCGAGCATGGGCTCGGCTCTACACGAGCAAGCGCAGCGGGCGACCCGCTTTTGATCTTCTTTTTCTTGTCCGTGGGTGGAGAACACCTGTGAACTGTCAGCGGCCGGGTGGGTGGGTAGTGCGGGGTGTCCGCGGCAAGGATGCCGCGGCCAAGCCCCCATGGATGGGTTCACGGCGTCCCCGCACTGCCCACCCATCCGGCCAGCCCTCAGCAATCCGGCCTTCCGCGACCAACCAGACACCACCCACGAGGGGCTGCGCCGTTTGCTGGAAACTACCCGCGATGCCGGATCAGCAACTGACTCATCAGCGCCCGCAGCGCCGGCGGCTTCACCGGCTTGGCCATCATCCCCCAGCCTCGCTCGGCGGCCATCTCACGCAATCCCGCATCGCGCTCGGCAGTGACCAGCACCACCGGAGGGCGAGCCTGCCATAGTTCCGCCAGCGTCTCGTAAAGCACCGGTCCGTGGTGATCGCCCATGCGCACATCCAGCAGCACCAGCTCCGGTACCGCGCCTGTCGCTGCCAGCTGCAACGCGGCCTGCGGGCCATCGGCCAGCATCACCTCGCAGCCCCAGCGTTCCAGCAGCGCGCGGCTGGCGGCGCAGACGTGCGGATCATCATCGATCACCCACACCTGGCGCCCGCGCAGCGGATTGTCCGCGGCCGGTTCCTGCACCAGCACCGGCGCAGGTGCCGTAGCAGGAATCGCACTGGCGTCGCCGAACGGTACGCCCACCGCGAACACGCTGCCCTGGCCCAGCTGCGAGCGCAGGCGGATCGGATGGCCGAGCAGACGACCGATGCGATCGACGATCGCCAGGCCAAGGCCAGCGCCGCGCTGCTGGCCGTCGTGAAGGCGGCGGAACTCCTCGAAGATCTCGCCCTGCAGCGCATCCGGAATACCCGGGCCCTGGTCGTGCACTTCGATCCACAGCAGGCCTTCGCGGCGGCGGCAACCCAGCAGCACGCGGCCGCGTTCGCTGTAGCGCAGCGCGTTGGACAGGAAGTTCTGCAGGATGCGGCGCAGCAGGGCTTCATCGCTGACCACCACCGCATCGGTATCGACCCAGTCGACCACCAGCCCGCGTGACTGTGCGGCGATGCCGAACTCGCGCGCCAGCGTCTGCAGCAGCGGCCCGAGCCGGAACGCCTGCACGCGCGTGGGCAGGCTGCCCGATTCCAGCCGCGCGATATCCAGCAGGCTGTTGAGAATCGCGTCCTGCGCGGCCAGCGCAGCGTCGATGTGGTCGCTGGTCTGCTGCTGCGCCGGGTCGCTCAGTTTGCCGCGCAGCACCGAGACGAACATGCGTGCAGCGTTGAGTGGCTGCAGCAGGTCGTGCACGGCCGAGGCGACGAAGCGGGTCTTGTAGCGGTTGGCCTGTTCGGCTTCGCGGCGTGCTTCGTCCAGGTCACGGGTGCGCTCGGCGATGCGGTGCTCCAGCGCATCGGCCAGCGAACGCAGTTCGCGCGCGGCGTTCTTGTAGCTGGTGATGTCGGCATAGCTGGTGACGAAACCGCCGTCGGGCAGCGGATTGCCACGGATCTCGAGCACCGTGCCGTCGTCCTTCTCGCTTTCGCGCATGTGCGGGCGACCGCTGCGCAGGTGGTTCAGGCGGCGCTCGATGGCCTCGTCCACCGGGCCGGGACCGAGCAGGCCACGGCGTGCATTGAAACGGAACAGTTCCTCGATCGGCCGGCCGACGCGAACCAGGTCTGCCGGGAACCGGAACAGTTCCAGATAGCGCGCATTCCATGCCACCAGCCGCAGCTCGCGGTCGATCACCACCACGCCCTGCGGCAGGTGCGCCAGGCTGCGGCTGAGGCCGCTGTCAGCGTCGGTTGCGGCCTGCAGCAGGCCATCCTGTGCGGTGCGCAGTTCCTGTGCATGCTGCTTGAGCAGGGTTTCGAGTTCGCGGCGGCTGCGCAGGCGGTGTTTGGCCAGGCGCCGGCGCTGCTGCACGAACAGCACCAGGAAGCCCAGCGCCAGCCATGCGGCACCGCCGGTGAGTGCGGCCGCGCGTCCGGCAGATGTGGCTGCACTGGCATCGTGCAGCAGGTGCAGGTTCCAGCCTTCGGCGGGCAGCGGCAGGCTCTGCCACAGCATCGGCTGCGGCAACGTCGGGTCCAGCAGGCGCACCATGCGGCCGCCATCGGCCAGCACGTCTTCGGTACGCGCACGCAGGGGTTGCAATGCGCGGTCGGCGTACTGGCGGGCATCGAGCATCTCGCGGCGCTCGTCGGCGCCCAGCGGGCGCAGCAGCCGGTAGCGCCAGCTGTCACGGTTGGCCAGGAACACCACGTCGTGGTCGTCGCTGGCCAGCACCACATCGGGGCTGCTCAACCATTCCTGTTCCAGCGCCGACAGCTCGACCTTGATCACCACCACGCCCAGCCGCTGGCCGTCTTCCTCGATGGCCTGCGACAGGTAGTAACCGGGCACGCCGGTGGTCATGCCGATGCCGTAGAAGCGGCCGCGGCCCTGCGCCAGTGCCTGGCGGTAGTAAGGGCGGTAGCTGTAGTTCTCGCCGACATTGGTGGTCGGCTGGTCCCAGTTGCTGGCTGCCACTGCCACGCCGTCGTGGCCCACCAGGGTCAGGGTCGAGGCGCGGGTAACTTCATTGGCGCGTTGCAGCTTGAGGTTCAGCCGCTGCCGTTCGGCAGGCGAGGGCGGTACGCGCAGGGCGTGCAGAAGATCCGGATCCAGTGCCAGCACCTGCGGCAACGTGCCGAAGCGGTCGATGCGCTGCTGCAGGCCCTGTCCATACAGCTGCAGCTGGCGTTGCACCTGGCTGCTTTCCTCGCCGAGGGCGCGCCGCCAGGCGTAGTGGCCGGCGGCGACGGCGCACAGCACGGTGCCACCGACCATCACCAGGATGGTCAGCAACAGCATGCGGTGGCGGCTGAGCCAGTACATGGCGGCAGTCTACGCAGGGCCGGCGGGCGTGGCGTGCACGCCCGCCGGGATCTGACGTGGAAGGGGTCAGAAGTGCATCTGCGCGCGCAGTTCGAAGATCTCCGGCGTGCTGTGCACGCCACGACGGCTGGCGTCGACCTTGACGTAGTTGGCCTGGAACTTGAAGTGGCTGGTCAGGTACCAGTTCGCACCCAGGGTCAGGTCGTGCTGGCGTCCGCCGAGGATGCTGCCATCGTCGAGGTCCAGGCGGCTGTAGCGGGCCACCAGTTCCACCGCGCCGTAGTCGTGCGCCGGCTTGATGTTGGCCACGGCACCTGCGTTGTACGGGCGCGATTCGCCGGTCAACACCCAGCTGGCCATCGCGTACTGGCCGCTGCCGGTGTAGTCGGGCTTGCCGTCATGACGGGTGACCGTGGCGCGCAGGGCTTCGGCCTGCAGCGAGAACGGGCCGCGGATCCAGATGCCTTCCAGGCCGGTGCGGCGGATCTGGTCGGCGGTGACCAGCGCGCCGGAATCGACATAGCGGATGTCGGTCAGGCCGGCCTCCGGGCGTGCGCGCAGGCGCGCGCTGGCCTCGTGGTGCACGTCGCGGCCATCGCTGTAGCCACGCGGATTTTCCTGCGAGTAGGCCAGGCCCAGGTGGATTACATCACCCGGCGCCTTCACCGGGGTCCACACCGCACGCACGGCCTGGGTGGTGCCGGGGTTGTCACCCTGCAGGTCCTTGCCGCCATAGGCGCCAGCCTGCAGCAGGTACTGCGGGCGCTCCAGCACCCATTCCACACCCGTGCGGCGGCCGGCGTAGAAGGCCTGCACGGGCAGTGCGGTTTCCAGGAAGCTGCCGGCGCGCGAAGACGTGTTCGCGTCCAGGCCAACCGGGGTCTTCATGTAGCCGAAGCGGAAGCGGCCGATGTCGCGGCCGAAGAAGGCCTTGCTTTCGAAGCGCACGAACACGTCCAGCCAGGTGTCGGACTGGAAGTCGTAGTAGACCATCGCGTCGTAGACGCCCTTCTTCTTCAGCGTCGCGCCGAACTCCTTGCGGCGCACGGCGTCATCGTCCTCAAGGCCGCTGCCCGAGGAAAAATCGTTGTAGTCGTAGGCGATGTTGGCGGTCGCGGCCAATTCGGTGCCGTCGCCGAAGGCGTACCTGGTCGGCCAGTTGTCGAAATCGGCAGCCGAAGCGAAGGCGGGAAGCGCGGCCAGCGACAGGGCCAGCAAGGTGGGAATCGGGCGCATTAGGTGCGGCTCTCTCAGATTGCGTGTGGACAGGACAACAACGGCCGCAAGGGCCGGAACTTTCGCAATGACGCGCCCGGCCGTTCAGCCCGGGCCACCGGCCTCCCCGTGATCGGGCGGTGCGGCGCCAGTGTAGGCATCGCGGCCACCTGAACCGGGGGGCTAGTACCAATAGGTTATCTGCGCCAGCGTGCCCGGCGCGTACAAAGGCGTCCATTGGTCGCACCCCCTGCGCGTGCAGCACAGGGCCTGCGATCAGTTTCCACGGTTACGGTTCCCGTGCAGTCCCGGGGCCGTACGTGCCTGAAAACGCCCCTTCCGGAGTCCGCCATGCACATCCCGACCGCAGCACCGGTGCCTGCAAAGCCGTTGCCGATCTATCGCCAGCTGTACTTCCAGGTGATCGTGGCGATCGTCCTGGGCGCCATCCTCGGCCACTACGAGCCGTTGATCGGCGAGAAGATGAAACCGCTCGGCGATGCCTTCATCAACCTGGTGAAGATGATCATCGCGCCGGTGATCTTCCTGACCATCGTCACCGGCATCGCCGGCATGACCCACCTGCGCACGGTGGGCCGCGTGTTCGCCAAGGCGATGGCGTACTTCCTGTTCTTCTCCACGCTGGCACTGATCGTCGGCATGATCGTGGCGCACGTGGTGCAGCCCGGCGCCGGCATGAACATCAACCCGGCCGAGTTGGATCAGACCGCGGTGCACAGCTACGTCGAGAAGTCGCATGACCTGACCCTGGTCGGCTTCCTGATGGACATCATCCCGAAGACGCTGCTCAGCGCGTTCGTCGATGGCAACATCCTGCAGGTGCTGTTCGTGGCCGTGCTGTTCGGCATCGCGCTGGCATCGGTGGGCGAGAAGGGCAAGCCGATCGTGAACTTCCTGGAGGCGCTGGTCGCCCCGGTGTTCAAGCTGGTGCACATCCTGATGAAGGCCGCCCCGATCGGTGCCTTCGGCGCAATCGCCTTCACCATCGGCAAGTACGGCGTCGGCTCGCTGATCAACCTGGCCTGGCTGGTGGGCTCGTTCTACCTCACCGCGTTCCTGTTCGTGGCGGTGATCCTGGGCCTGGTCTGCCGCCTGTGTGGCTTCTCGGTGTTCAAGCTTGCGCGTTACCTGAAGGCCGAACTGCTGCTGGTGCTGGGTACCTCCTCGTCGGAGTCGGCGCTGCCGTCGCTGATGGAAAAGATGGAACGCGCCGGGTGCAGCAAGTCGGTGGTGGGCCTGGTGGTCCCGACCGGCTATTCGTTCAACCTGGACGGAACCAACATCTACATGACCCTGGCCGCGCTGTTCATCGCCCAGGCCACCAACACCGAACTGACCCTGGGCCACCAGATCGCCCTGCTGCTGGTCGCCATGCTCAGCTCCAAGGGTGCCGCTGGCGTTACCGGCGCCGGCTTCATCACCCTGGCCGCGACCCTGGCGGTGGTGCCGGAAGTGCCGGTGGCTGGTATGGCGCTGATCCTGGGCGTGGACCGCTTCATGAGCGAATGCCGCTCGCTGACCAACTTCATCGGCAATGCCGTGGCCACGGTAGTGGTCTCGCGCTGGGAGGGGGCGCTGGACCGCAACCGCCTGCAGCTAGCGCTGGATGGCCGCGAAAGCGAACTGCCGCCGCTGATCGATGCCGTGCCCGAGGCGCTGCCGGCCAGGGGCTGATCCAGGTGTGTGGTACCGCGGGGCCGATCACGACAGTGGTACGGCCCCGCGGCGTTTCAGGGCGTCCCATGGCTGTCATGGCAGACGCCGAAGCTGGTATCCCGGTACCGTCGCATACGGCACGGAATTGTGCGGTCGCAGCATGCCTGCGACAGGATAGCGACAGGTCCAGACGCTCCAACGGGGGTATCATCCCCTGTCCCTTCTGCCCATTCATGTAACCCACATCGATGTCCAACGAAGATTTCAAACAGGCCGCCCTCGATTACCACCGGATGTCCCCGCCGGGAAAGATCAAGGTTTCCGCTACCAAGCCCATGCTGACCCAGCGCGACCTGTCGCTGGCGTATTCGCCGGGCGTGGCGTACGCCTGTGAAGCGATCAAGGCCGACCCGCAGCAGGCCAGCGAGCTGACCGCCCGCGGCAACCTGGTGGCGGTGATCTCCAACGGCACCGCGGTGCTGGGCCTGGGCAACATCGGCGCGCTGGCCGGCAAGCCGGTGATGGAAGGCAAGGGCGTGCTGTTCCAGAAGTTCGCCGGCATCGATGTGTTCGACATCGAAGTGGATGAAACCGACCCGGACAAGCTGGTCGACATCATCGCCTCGCTGGAGCCGACCTTCGGTGGCATCAACCTGGAAGACATCAAGGCGCCGGAATGCTTCGTGGTCGAGCGCAAGCTCCGCGAGCGCATGAAGATTCCGGTGTTCCATGACGACCAGCACGGCACGGCGATCATCGTCGGCGCGGCCGTGCTCAACGCCATGGCGATCACCGGCAAGAAGATCGAGGAAGTGAAGCTGGCGACCACGGGCATGGGCGCAGCCGGCATTTCCTGCGTGAACATGCTGGTGCAGCTGGGCCTGAAGCCGGAGAACATCCTGGCCTTCGACCGCGAGGGCGTGATCCATACCGGCCGTACCGACCTGGACCCGGAAAAGCAGCGCTATGCGCGCGACACCGACAAGCGCACCCTGGCAGAGATCGTCGACGGCGCGGACATCTTCCTGGGCCTGTCGGCACCGGGCATCCTGACCGCCGACATGGTCAAGACCATGGCGCCGGATCCGGTGATCTTCGCGCTGGCCAACCCGACCCCGGAAATCATGCCGGAACTGGCGCGCGCCGCGCGTCCGGACGCGATCATCGGCACCGGCCGTTCGGACTACCCGAACCAGGTCAACAACGTGCTGTGCTTCCCGTACCTGTTCCGTGGTGCGCTGGACGTGGGCGCGACCGCGATCAACGAGGAAATGAAGATCGCCTGCGTGCGCGCCATCGCCGCGCTGGCGCGCCGTGCGGCCACCGACATGGGTTCGGCCTATGGTGGCGAGACGCCGAGCTTCGGCCGTGAATACCTGATCCCGCGCCCGTTCGACCGCCGCCTGCTGGTGGAGCTGTCGGCCGCCGTGGCCCAGGCCGCGATGGATTCGGGCGTGGCCTCGCGCCCGATCGCCGACATGGGTGCCTACCGCGACAAGCTTGCCCAGTTCGTCTACCGCACCAGCCTGATGATGAAGCCGGTCTACGACCGCGCGCGCAGCGACAAGCAGCGCGTGGTGTACGCCGAAGGCGAAGAGGAAGTGGTGCTGCAGGCGGTGCAGAACGTGGTCGATGACGGCCTGGCGCACCCGATCCTGATCGGCCGCCCGGAAGTGATCGAATCGCGCATCGAGCGCCTCGGCCTGCGCCTGAAGATCGGCGAGAACGTTGAAGTCACCAACATCAACGACGACCCGCGCTTCAACGAATACTGGCAGTACTACCACGGCCTGACCGGCCGCCGTGGCGTGACCGTGGCCGCGGCGAAGAACCTGATGCGTTCGCGCCCGACCCTGATCGCGGCGGTGATGGTGGCCCGTGGTGAAGCCGATGCGATGCTGACCGGCATCGTCGGCCGCTTCCACAAGAAGCTGGGCTACGTGCGCAGCGTGCTGCCGCTGGAGCCGAAGGTCACCTCGACCTCGGCGATGACCGGCGTGATCAACCAGCAGGGCGTGTTCTTCTTCGTGGACACCCACGTGCAGGAAGACCCGACCGCCGAGCAGCTGTGCGAAGCGACCCTGCAGGCGGCCTACCGCATGAAGCTGTTCGGCATCGAGCCGAAGGTGGCGCTGCTGTCGCACTCCAACTTCGGCAGCCATGATTCGAAGGATGCGCTGAAGATGCGCCAGGTGCGCGAGCTGCTGCTCAAGCGCAACCCGCGTCTGAACGTGGACGGCGAAATGCAGGGCGACACCGCATGGGATGAAGCGCTGCGGCAGAAGCTGCTGCCGGGCTCGACCCTGCAGGGCCGCGCCAACCTGTTCGTGCTGCCGAACCTGGAAGCGGCCAACATCGCCTACAACCTGGTGCGCGTGTTCACCGACGGCGTGGCGATCGGTCCGATCCTGATGGGCGTGAACAAGCCGGTGCACATCCTGACCACCAGCGCGACCTCGCGCCGGATCCTGAACATGACCGCCATTGCGGCGGTGGATGCGCAGATCCGCAAGCAGATCGAAGCGGAAAAAAAGGCGTAAGCCTTCGTTCCGCTGCGATCTGCAGAAACGCGCCCTTCGGGGCGCGTTTCGTTTCCGCCCAGCGGAAACCGGATCGGGTAGCGCCGGGCCATGCCCGGCGAGCGCGGAAGTCACACAGGCGCGCTGCCAAACCACCCGCGCAGGAAATCAATCAGCTGCCGTACCTTTGGCGAGGGCTGCGTGCTGTGCGGGTAGACCGCGTACACGCTCTGCTGCGGGAAGCGGTGCTGGCACAGTACCGGTCGCAGCCGACCCTGGGCCAGATCGTCCTCGATCAGCCAGCGCGGCAGCACGGTGACGCCGGCACCGGCCACGGCGAAGGCGCGCAGGCTGCTGGCGCCATCCACGCGCACCACCGCGTTGCCGGGGTTGGTGGCGAACAGGGCGTCGCTGCCATCCGGCGCCACCACCGGCACGTCGGCCAGACGCGGGTAGCCCAGGCGGGGCAGGGAACCCAGCTGCACGGGGTCATCGGCAGCATCGGCAGAGGGCAGGCGTGCCAACAGGGACGGAGCCGCTACCGCGCACAGTGGATGCCGTTCCAGTTCGCTGGCATGCAGCCCAGAGTCCGGCAGGCGGCCGAGGCGGATCGCCAGGTCGAAGCGTTCGGGAATCAGGTCGGCCGGTGCCGGTGAGGTCGACAGGTGCAGCTGCAGGGCCGGGTGCCGCGCACGGAACGCCTCCAACGCAGGAATCAAGCGGAGCTGGGCGTACTCCGGCGTGGTGGTCAGGCGCAGTACGCCCTGCAGCTGGTGCTGGTCGCGGCGCGCGGCATCGATCGCCGCCTGGGCGGCGTCCAGCGCCTGCACGCAGTGCTGCAGGAACTGCTCGCCAGCCTCGGTCAGGGCCAGGTGCCGGGTACTGCGCAGCAGCAGGGTCACGCCCAGCTCCTGTTCCAGCCGCTTCAGGTTGAAGCTGACCACCGCGCGGCTGAGGCCGAGGCGATCGGCGGCGGCGGTCAGGCTGCCGGCCTCGACCACGGCGCGGAAGATATCGAAGCGATCGAGGCTGACCATGGCGGTCTATTGTCAAAACAGATTTGACAGTGTTGCAGCTGTCGTCGTGTTTTTCCAACAAGGCCCGCACGGCATGCTGGCCGCTTCTCTGCTGGAGCGCCGCCGATGCCGTCCCCCCGCCTGCGCCATGAGGCGATCTTCCTGCTGGTGTTCGCCCTGGATCTGGTCAACATGTTCATCGCCACGGTGGCCTATCCGGCCTTGGCGGCGGAACTGCACGCTGATATCAGCACCCTGGCCTGGGTCGGCACCGCCTACATGCTGGGCCTGAGCGTGGTGATTCCGTTGGCGCCCTGGCTGGCTGCGCGCTGCGGCGAGCGTCGCTTGCTGCTGGTGGCGTTGCTGTTGTTCGCGGTTGCCGCTGTGCTGGCTGGCGCAGCGCCGGGTATCGGCTGGCTGCTCGGCTGGCGCCTGCTGCAGGGGCTGGCCGGTGGCCTGCTGATTCCGGTCGCGCAGGCCGCGGCGTACCGGCAATGCACGGCGGATCAGCGAGGTGCACTGACCCGGCGCATCCTGCTGGTGGCGTTGCTGGTACCGGCACTGGCGCCCGCGTTGGGCGGGTTGTTGGTGCAGTGGTTGGCCTGGCGCGGCGTGCTCTGGGCCAGCCTGCCCTTGGCGGTGGTGGCGATCGCGCTTGTGCTGGCATGGATGCCGGCCGATGGCGTGCGCAGTGCGCCGCGGCTGCAGACCTATGCGCTGTCCACCGCGATGCTGGCGCTGGGCGCGCTGCTGCTGGCGCTGACCTGGCTGGGTGAGTCCGGACACCGCGGCGCAGGTGCCGTGTTGTTGCTGGTCGCACTGCTGCTGGCGGTGGCCCACCTGCGGCATGCGCGTCGGCAGGCGCAGCCCCTCCTGCGCTGGTCGTTGCTGTCGCATCGTGGGCTGCGGCTGGCGATGCTGATCTATCTGGCCGTACCCGGTGTATTCATCGGCAGCCAGCTGGTCAGTACCCTGCAGCTCCACCAGGCCGGTTACAGCGCGGCACGCATCGGCGCGCTGATGCTGCCGTGGGCGCTGGCCTCGGCCACTGCGATCACGGCCAGCAAGCGCCTGCTGGCTCGCTTCGGCCCGGCCACGGTGCTGCGTACGGGCATGCTGCTGCAGGCCAGCGGCATGCTGTTGATGGCGCTGCTGCCGCAGCCGGCCTTCGCGTTGGCCGCGCTGTTGTTCGCGCTGATGGGGGCGGGCGGCAGCCTGTGCAGCAGCACGGCGCAGACGCTGGCCTTCCATGGCGTGGAGGGTGAAGCGCTGGGCGATGCCAGTGCCCTCTGGAACCTCAACCGTCAGCTCAGCTTCTGCCTCGGTACCGCCGCCATTGCGCTGCTGCTGGCATTGGCCATGCAATGGCTGCCGGCAAACGCCACGCGCGTGGCGCTGGGGCTGGCCGCCCTACTGACTCTGCTGCCGATGGTATTGCTGCGCCGGCCGCAATCGATCTCTCTTTCCCAACCCGAGACAATGCAATGACGATGACCGCAGAGAACGAGTTCCATGATCTGATCGCCAAGCTGCAGGCTTGGTTCCGTGCGGAAGCAGCCGCCAGTACGCTGGATGCGCTGATGGATCATTTCTGCACCGACTTCAGCATGGTCGGTATTGCCGGGCAGCGCCTGGACCGCGAAGCCCTGGCCGGCATGTTCGCTGGCGGCCATGGTGCCCGCCCGGGCTTGCGTATCGAAATCGATGCCCTGCAGTTCATTGCGGTGCCGGCACCGTTGGTGATGCTGCGCTACCGTGAAGGGCAGGGCGTTGCTGAAGGTGGGATGGCCTGGCGTGAAGCACTGGCCGTGCTGCGGCAGGAAGACGGCCGTTGGCGTTGGCTGGCGTTGCATGAAGTAACGGCAGCCTGATGTTGTAGAGCCGAGCCCAGGCTCGGCTGCTCTTCGGGGAGGTTGCGGTGGCCCCAGCCGAGCGTGGGCTCGGCTCTACAACGGCCAGATGGACGCGTGCCCGTCGGGCAGCACATGTGCCATCAGTCCTGCCTGCATCCACCGCAGAATGCAAAGCCCGCACACACTTCACGGCTCGGGGCAGGAGTAGGCTTGAGGCTTTCCTGCCGGGAGGGGTTGTCCATGCGTGTGCGTGCCGTCGCTGTAGCCATTGCCCTTTGCCTGTCCAGCACCGTGCTGGCCGCCGATACCCCGCCGATGACCCCGGACATCAGCGGCAAGCCCTTCGTTGCCCCCGATGTCGGTCGTGACTACGACAAGCGCGTGGTGATGGTGCCGATGCGTGACGGCACCAAGCTGTATACGGTGATCGTGGTGCCCAAGGGCGCCCGCAACGCGCCGATCCTGCTGACCCGCACACCTTACGATGCCGCTGGCCGCGCCAGCCGCAGTGATTCGCCACGCATGCGCGACCTGCTACCGCAGGGCGACGAGGTGTTCGTCGACGGCGGTTACATCCGCGTGTTCCAGGACATCCGCGGCAAGTACGGCTCCGAAGGCGATTACGTGATGACCCGGCCGCTGCGCGGGCCGTTGAACAACACCAAGGTGGACCACTCCACCGATGCCTGGGACACCATCGACTGGCTGGTGAAGAACGTACCGGAGAGCAATGGCAAGGTCGGCATGCTCGGCTCGTCGTACGAGGGCTTCACCGTGGTGATGGCGCTGACCGACCCGCATCCGGCACTGAAGGTGGCTGCGCCGCAGAGCCCGATGGTCGATGGCTGGATGGGCGACGACTGGCTCAACTACGGTGCGTTCCGCCAGGTCAACTTCAACTATTTCGCGATGCAGACCGAGAAGCGCGGCAAGGGCACGCCGCTGCCCAGCCTCGGCTACGACGACTACAGCACCTTCCTGCGCATCGGTTCGGCCGGCGACTACGCGCGCTTCACCGGTGTGGACCAGCTGACCTGGTGGAAGAAGCTGGTTGAGCATCCGGCCTATGACGGGTTCTGGCAGGGCCAGGCGCTGGATGCGGTGATGGCGAAAACACCGCTGAAGGTGCCGACCATGTGGCTGCAGGGCCTGTGGGACCAGGAGGACATGTGGGGTGCCAACCATGCCTACCAGGCCATGGAAGGGCGCGACAGCGGCAACAACCGCAATTACCTGGTGATGGGGCCGTGGCGGCACAGCCAGGTGAACTACAGCGGCAGCGAACTGGGCGCGCTGAAGTTCGATGGCGATACCGCGCTGCAGTTCCGCCGTGATGTACTCAAGCCGTTCTTCGACCAGTACCTGGTGGACGGTGCGCCGAAGGCGGACACGCCGCCGGTGCTGATCTACAACACCGGTGAGAACCACTGGGATCGCCTGAAGGGTTGGCCGCGCAGCTGCGACAAGGGCTGTGCCGCCAGCAGCAAGCCGCTGTTCCTGCGCGCCGGCGGCAAGCTGGCGTTCCAGGCGCCGGCGGCGGGCGAGGGCGACTTCGAGGAGTATGTGTCCGATCCGGCCAAGCCGGTGCCGTTCG
Source organism: Stenotrophomonas sp. 22692 (assembly GCF_052045015.1). Lineage (NCBI taxonomy): Bacteria > Pseudomonadati > Pseudomonadota > Gammaproteobacteria > Lysobacterales > Lysobacteraceae > Stenotrophomonas > Stenotrophomonas sp. 22692. Next base: position 24,513 of record NZ_JBQEMR010000021.1, on the reverse strand, counting down.
TGCCGCGCCCGGTACGTTTCGGTGACCGCGACATGTGGACCACCTGGCTGGTCAAGGACCAGCGCTTCGTCGATGGTCGCCCGGACGTGCTGACCTTCATCACCGAACCGCTGGCCGCGCCGCTGCGCATCGGCGGCGCACCGGTGGTGCATCTGCAGGCCTCGACCAGTGGCACCGACAGCGACTGGGTGGTGAAGTTGATCGATGTGTATCCGGACCAGGAAGCGTCCACGCCGGAGATGGGGGGCTATGAGTTGCCGGTGTCGCTGGCGATCTTCCGTGGCCGCTACCGCGAGAGCTTCAGTGATCCGAAGCCGCTGGCGGCCAACGAAGTACTGCCGTACCGCTTCGATCTGCCCAACGCCAACCACACCTTCCAGAAGGGGCACCGGGTGATGGTGCAGGTGCAGTCCAGCCTGTTCCCGCTGTACGATCGCAACCCGCAGACCTACGTGCCGAACATCTACCTGGCCAAGCCGGGCGATTACCAGAAGGCCACGCAGCGGGTCTGGCACAGCGCGGCACAGGCGAGCTACATCGATCTGCCGGTGTATTGAAGCGGCCAGGGTGACGCCGGGCATGGCCCGGCGCTACCCCCCCAGATCACCGTATGCTCTTGCGGGTGAACAGGTTGACGATCGCCAGCAGGATCACCGCACCGATCAGCGAGAACAGGAAGGTGCGGATGGTGATCGCTTCGTTGATGCCACCGCCGAACAGCCAGCCGGAAATCAGCGCGCCGACGATGCCGACCACGATGTTGAGGATGATGCCCTGCTGGGCATCGCGCTTCATGATGATGCTGGCCAGCCAGCCTACGATGCCGCCGACGATCAGCCAGATGATGATGCCCATGATCGAACCTCCGGTGGGGAACTGTGACCAGTTGACGCGCAGGGCTGTGAACCCGTCGTGCAATTGCGTGACGGGCGCGTGCGGATGAGCCTGCCAGCCACCCTCGATGGCCCGTGGCGCTTCGGTCCGGTGACGGTCTGGCGGCGTCCGCACGTGCCGGGCCAGCGCGGTGAACCGCAGGCGCGGCAGGTGCTGGCACAGGCATTGGGTGCCGACCCGGAGACGCTGCCGCTGGTCCGCGATGACAAGGGCCGGCCGGAACTGAGCGGCGCGCTGGCCCACTACGGCACCGGCTGGAGCCACAGTGGCGAGGTGCTGCTGGTGGCGCTGGGCGAAGGCGTGCGGCTGGGTGTGGATCTGGAACTGCTGCGGCCGCGGGCCCGCCTGCTGGAGATCGTGCAGCGCTTCTTCCACCCCGAGGAGGTGGCCTGGCTGGAAAGTCTGGACCAGGCCGGCCGCGAGCACTGGTTCTTCCGCGTGTGGTGCGCCAAGGAAGCCATCCTGAAGGCGCACGGCCAGGGCATCTCGTTCGGCCTGCACCGCCTGCAGCTGGCGCCGGGGGCCGATGGTGCCCTGCACCTGCGCTGGTGCGACCCGGAACTGGGCGAGGCCGCGCGCTGGCACCTGCACGAATGGCAGGCCAGCGGCCAGTTCCGTGCGGCGTTGGCCTGGTATCCGCACTGAAGCGGGGAATCAGCGCGCAAAACCGGCGATAATGCCGGCATGAGCGAACACCCACTTCCCGCCAGCGTGGCTGCCACGCTGGAACAGGGCCTGGCCAGCATGGGCCTGGACGCCGCGCTGGCGCCGCCGCTGCTGCGCTACCTGGCCCTGCTGCACCGCTGGAACGGCACCTACAACCTCACCGCCATCCGCGACCCGCAGGAGATGGTCACGCGCCACCTGCTCGACTCGCTGGCAATGCAGCCGTTCGTGGCCGATGGCAGCCTGGCTGATCTCGGCACCGGCCCCGGGCTGCCCGGCATCCCGCTGGCGATCGCCTGCCCGGGCCTGCAGGTCACCCTGGTCGAGAGCAACGGCAAGAAGGCGCGCTTCATGCGCGAGGCCGTGCGCCAGCTGGGTCTGGACAATGCCCGCGTGGCCGAATCGCGCGCCGAGGCGCTGGACGAGGCCGGCCGCTACGACCAGCTGACCGCGCGCGCGATGGACACCCTGGCCGGCATCGTCCGCGTTGGTGGCCACCTGCTGCGCCCCGGCGGCGTACTGCTGGCCATGAAGGGCGTCTACCCGCATGAGGAGATCGCGGACCTGCCGGCTGGCTGGAAGGTGCGTGAGGTGACCCCGCTGAGCGTGCCCGGCCTGGCCGGCGAACGCCACCTGGTCACTGTTACAGGTCCCTGATTCCCGCCGCCAGCCCTTTGTGGAACAACGGGTTGGCGATTCACGATTTCCGCAAGGGGCCGGTTGTACGCATAATGACCGGTCCCAGCACACGTCGACGAGGCACACCCGCATGGCCCGCATCATCGCCATCGCCAACCAGAAGGGTGGCGTCGGCAAGACCACGACCGCCGTCAACCTGGCCGCTTCCCTGGCCAACGCACCCAAGCGCGTGCTGTTGGTCGACCTGGATTCGCAGGGCAACGCGACCATGGGCAGTGGCGTGGACAAGCGTGAGCTGGCCGCTTCCACCTACGATCTGCTGCTGGGCGAGTCCAGCGCCGCCGACGTGCGCGTGCAGACCGCCGAAGGCTACGACCTGCTGCCCGGCAACATCGACCTGACCGCCGCCGAGATCCAGCTGATGGCGCAGAGCGAGCGCGAGCAGCGGCTGAAGCGCGCGCTGGCACCAATCCGCGACGAGTACGACTACATCCTGATCGACTGCCCGCCGGCGCTGTCGCTGCTGACGCTCAACGCGCTGGCCGCCGCCGATTCGGTGATCGTGCCGATGCAGTGTGAGTACTACGCGCTGGAAGGCCTGAGCGCGCTGGTGGAAACCATCGATGCGCTGCGTGCCAACCTTAACCCGGCGCTGGAGATCGAAGGCGTGCTGCGCACCATGTTCGACGTGCGCAACAACCTGGCCAACGCGGTCTCGGCCGAGCTCACCGAGCACTTCGGCGACCGCGTGTTCCGCACCATCGTGCCGCGCAACGTGCGCCTGGCCGAGGCGCCCAGCCATGGCCAGAGCATCGTCGGCTACGACCGCGCCTCGCGCGGTGGCGTGGCCTACCTGGGCCTGGCCGGCGAGATCATCCGCCGCAACAACGAACGCAACAAGGCCACCAAGGCCGTGGAGACCGTCTGATGACCAGCAGCAAGCCGGCAGCCAAGAAGCGAGGCCTCGGCCGTGGCCTGGATGCGCTGCTGGGCCCGAAAGGCGCGGTCAGTCAGGTGCAGGCCACCACCGCGGTGATCGAGCCGCTGCCGGGTGAAGTGCTGCGCAAGCTGGCCGTGGGCCAGTTGCAGCCGGGCAAGTACCAGCCGCGCCGCGAGATGGACGAGGGCAAGCTGTCCGAGCTGGCCGACTCGATCAAGTCGCAGGGCGTGATCCAGCCGATCCTGGTGCGCCAGCTGCCCGCCGGCAACTACGAAATCGTCGCCGGTGAGCGCCGCTGGCGCGCATCGCAGCTGGCTGGCCTGGACGAAGTGCCGGTGGTGGTGCGCGAGCTGGAAGACCGCACCGTCATTGCGATGGCGCTGATCGAGAACATCCAGCGCGAAGACCTCAACCCGCTGGAAGAAGCCGAGGCGCTGCAGCGCCTGATCAGCGAATTCACCCTGACCCATGCCGAGGCCGCCGAGGCCGTCGGCCGCTCGCGCGCGGCGGTGTCCAACCTGTTGCGCCTGCTGGAGCTGCCGGTGGCGATCCGCCTGCTGCTGGAAACCCGCCGCCTGGAAATGGGCCACGCCCGCGCGCTGCTGACCCTGGCCCCCGAGCTGGCCGGCAAGCTGGCGCAGGAAGCGGCCGATGAAGGCTGGTCGGTGCGCGAGGTCGAGCGCCGTGCGCAGGCCTTCGCCGCCGGCAAGGTGCCGAGCAATCGCCCGGTCGCCACGCCGAAGGTGCAGCAGGCCGACATCGCCTCGCTGGAAACCGAACTGTCCGAAACGCTGGGCGCCAAGGTGGCGATCAGCCACGGCCGGGGTGGCAAGGGCAAGCTGATCATCCACTACACCGACCTGGATACCCTGGATGGCGTGCTGGAAAAGCTGCGTACGCGCCAGGGCTGAGCCCGGCGCAGCGCCAGGGGATGCGGCCTGTTCCTGCCGCGTCCTGCAGGTGACAGGGAACGCACCGCCGCGCGCGCCGGGGGATGCATCGCTCTCCGGTCCGTGGCCTCATCCAGGGAGCAGGACATGAGCAACACATTCGACGACGTCAGCCCGGGCGGCAGCCCGATCATGGTGCACAGCCGCCAGAAGGACTTCACCCCGCCACAGGGCGAAGAACACATCGAGGCGATCGGCGCGCACATCGAGCGCCATCTGGGTCCGGTGTCCGGTGTCTTCCACGAGATCATCTCCGACCTGGTGCACATCGACGTGCACGTGGTACCGGCCACTGACCAGTGTCCGTACCTGCGACTGGTCACCTCCGGCATGAGCGACCTGCCGATGACCGTGCCCGCCGAGGTGGACGCGGACGTGCCCCGCTACATGGAACTGATGGTGACCCTGCCGGCTGACTGGCCGATCTCGCAGGATGCCTTCGAGGACGAACGCAATTACTGGCCGGTGCGCCTGCTGAAGGGCATGGCGCGGCTGCCGCACGAGTACGACACCTGGCTGGGCTTCGGCCACACCATTCCCAACGGCCATCCCAGCGAGCCCTACGCGCCGGGCGTGGGCTTCGACGGTGCCATCGTGCTGCCGCCGGTGACGACCCCGGAGGACTTCGCCACGCTGGAACTGGACGACGGCAAGACCATAAGCTTCATGGCCCTGGTTCCGCTGTATCCGGAAGAGATGGATCTGAAGCTGAAGAAGGGCGCCGAGGCGCTGCTCGACCGCTTCGATGCGAAGAAGATCCAGGACGTGATCGAACCCGGCCGCGCCAATGTGGCCAAGAAGCGTTTCGGGCTGTTCTGAGCCCGCAGCGTATCCTCTGCACCTGTACTCATTGATTTCCAGGCAACTGCCATGACCATCCTGCTCACCGGCGCTGCCGGCTTCATCGGTGCCTACACCGCCCGCGCGCTGCTGGAGGCGGGCCAGCCGGTGGTCGGCCTGGACAACTTCAACGACTACTACGACCCGCAGATCAAGCGCGACCGCGTGGCAGCGCTGTGCCCGGCGCTGGACCTGCGCACCCTGGACCTGACCGACCAGCAGGGCTTGGCGGCACTGTTCGACGAAGTGAAGCCGACCGCGGTGATCCATCTGGCCGCGCAGGCCGGCGTGCGCTATTCGCTGGAAAACCCGCATGCCTACGTCGACAGCAACCTGGTCGGCTTCGTCAACATGCTCGAGCTGTGTCGCCACCGTGGCGTGCAACACCTGGTCTATGCCTCCAGCAGTTCGGTCTACGGCGATTCAGCCACGCCGCCGTTCTCCGAGGACCAGCGCGTGGACCAGCCGCGCTCGCTGTACGCGGCGACCAAGGCGGCCAACGAGCTGATGGCCTACACCTACGCGCAGCTTTACGGCCTGCATGCCACCGGCCTGCGCTTCTTCACCGTGTATGGCCCGTGGGGCCGGCCGGACATGGCGCCGCTGCTGTTCTCGCGCGCGGTGCTGGCGGGGCGGCCGATCGACGTGTTCAACGAAGGCCGCATGCAGCGCGATTTCACACATGTCTCCGACATCGTGTCGGGTATTCTCGGCGCGCTCGCGCATCCGGCCGATGGTCCGGTACCGCACCGGGTGTTCAACCTCGGCAACCATACGCCGGTCGAGCTGGAGCGCTTCATCAGCGTGATCGAGCAGGCGGCCGGCCGCCCCGCGCAGAAGGTCTACAAGCCCATGCAGCCCGGCGACATGGTACGCACGATGGCCGACACCCGGCGCGCCCATGACGCATTCGGCTTCGATGCGGTGACCCCGATCGAAGAAGGGTTGCCCCCCGTCGTGCAGTGGTGCCGCGAGTACTTTGGTGATCGCGCCTGAGGAGGGATCCTCACACAGCCGGATTCATCTTCGGATAACCTCGGCTTCGGAGAATGCGCGGTCTTTGTCCCCCTTTGGCCGAGTGCCTTATGAGCCAACCCGAGCTTTCCGTTGTCGTCCCGGTATTCAACGAGCGCGACAATGTCGCCCCGCTGGTTGCCGAAATCACCGCTGCACTGCGCGGGCGGCTGCCGTTCGAGATCGTCTACATCGACGATCACTCGCGCGATGACACCCTGTCGGTGCTGCAGGGCCTGAAGGCGACCACGCCGGAACTGCGGGTGCTGCACCACGTGAACCAGAGCGGGCAGAGCACCGCCGTGCGCACCGGCGTCAAGCACGCACGGGCGCCCTGGATCGCCACCCTCGATGGTGACGGCCAGAACGATCCGGCCGATATTCCCAAACTGCTGGCCGCGCGCGATGCCGCCGAGACGCAGGTGAAGCTGTTCGCCGGCTGGCGTGTCAACCGCCAGGACAGCGGCAGCAAGCGCTGGGCCAGCAAGTGGGCCAACGCCATCCGTGCACGCATGCTGCGCGACGATACGCCCGATACCGGCTGCGGCATCAAGCTGTTCGAGCGCAGCGCGTTCCTCGACCTGCCGTACTTCGACCACATGCACCGCTACCTGCCGGCGCTGATGCAGCGTGCTGGCTGGAAGACCACCAGCGTGCCGGTCAACCACCGCCACCGTACCGCCGGCGTGTCCAAGTACAACAATCTGGGCCGCGCGCTGGTCGGCATTCGTGATCTGCGCGGCGTGGCCTGGCTGATCACCCGCAGCAAGCGCACTGCGGTGGAAGAGCGGTGATGGGGCTGGAACTTCACTGGCTCGACCAGCCGCTGACCTGGCTGTACTGGACCGGCCTGCATGTGACCGGCTGGAAGCTGATCGGCTATACCGGCGCGCTGATGTTCGGTGGCCGCTGGCTGGTCCAGTTCATCGCGTCCAAGCGTGCGGGCAAGCCGGTGATCCCGCGGCTGTTCTGGTACATGAGCGTGGTCGGCAGCCTGATGACGCTGAGCTACTTCCTGTTCTCGGCCAAGCAGGACTCGGTGGGCGTGCTGCAGAACCTGTTCCCGGCGTTCACCGCGCTGTACAGCCTGCAGCTGGACATCAAGCACCGGGGCTGGAAGCGGGACAGGGCCAGCCACTAGGTCTCCGGTAGATGCCGACCTTGGTCGGCGCTGGGTTTGGGGGGCCAACCCAGGTTGGCCGCTACCGGGCCCCGTTCTGCGGCGCAGGCAGGACCTTCGTCCCATGCCACGGACGGTGAGCGGTGCCATGATCGGGGTCTGCCTTCCCGGGAACCTGTGCTCGTGAAAACCCGTCTTGCCGTTGCCCTGCTGATCGCCCTGTCCGCCCCTGCCGTGGCCCTGGCCGCGCCGCCCGCCACCGCCGCGCCGGCCAGCGTGGCCGCCGAATCGCCCGCCGACGCTGCCTTCCGCGCGCTGTACGAGAAGGAATGGAAATGGCGGCAGGATGGCGGCGGCGAGGCCAGCGAGGACGAAGACGCTCCGGCCAACGCCACCCGCATGCCCGACGTCGGCCCGGCCGCGCAGCAGGCGCGCCTGAAGGTGTGGGACGAGACCCTCGCCGCGCTGAAGAAGATCGATCCGAAGACCCTGTCGCCCGACAACCAGGTCAACTACGCGATCTACCACGACCAGGTGTTCAACCTGGCCGAAGAGACGCGCCTGCGTGGCTACGAGATGCCGTTCAACGCCGACTCCTCGTTCTGGTCCAACCTGTCCTTCATGGCCCGGCGCGAGATGAAGACCGTGCAGGACTACCAGAACTACATCGCACGGCTGAACGATGTGCCGCGCTACTTCGGCCAGCAGACCGACAACATGCGCGCCGGCCTGAAGCGCGGCTTCAGCGTGCCGCGTGCGGTGCTCGATGGCCGCGAGGTCTCCATCGCCACCGTCGCCGAATTGAAGGACCCGACCGAATCGCCGCTGTACGCGCCGTTCAAGAAGCTGCCCAACACCGTTCCGGCGGCCGAACAGGCCAGGCTGCAGGCGCAGGCGCGTGAAGCGATCAGTGGCAAGGTGGTGCCCGCGTTCCAGCAGCTGCGCACCTTCTTCGTCAACGAGTACGTGCCGCAGGCGCGCACCACCCTGGCCGCCGAAGCGATGCCCGACGGCAAGGCGTACTACAAGCAGCAGATCCACGAATACACCACGCTGGACCTGTCGCCGGACGAGATCCACCGCATCGGCCTGGATGAAGTCGCACGCATCCAGAAGGAAATGAACGACATCATCAAGCAGGTGAAGTTCAAGGGCAGCTTCGCCGAATTCCTGACCTTCCTGCGTACCGACCCGCAGTTCTACGCCAAGACGCCGGAAGAGCTGCTGTCGCGTGCCGCGTGGATCTCCAAGCGCGCCGATGGCCAGCTTGGCAAGTACATGACGCTGCCACGCGCCCGCTTCACCATCGTGCCGGTGCCGCCGGACATTGCGCCGTTCTGGACCGCCGGCCGCGGTGGCATGGGCACCTACTGGCTCAACACCTACAACCTGCCGTCGCGCCCGCTGTACAACCTGCCGGCACTGACCCTGCATGAGTCCGATCCGGGCCACGCGTTGCAGGGCGCCATCGCCGCCGAGCAGAAGAAACTGCCCGAGTTCCGCCGCAATGCCTACATCTCCGCCTATGGCGAAGGCTGGGCGCTGTACTGCGAGAAGCTGGGCGTGGAAATGGGCATCTATGAAACCCCGTACGAGGATTTCGGCCGTCTGACCTACGAGATGTGGCGTGCTGCGCGCCTGGTGATCGACACCGGCGTGCACAGCAAGGGCTGGACCCGCGAGCAGGCGTTGGCCTACCTGCGTGACCACACCGCGCTGAGCGAGCATGAAGTGACCACCGAAGTGGACCGCTACATTTCCTGGCCGGGCCAGGCGCTGAGCTACAAGCTGGGCGAGATCGCCATCGTGCGCCTGCGTGCGCAGGCCGAGAAGGAGCTGGGCGACAAGTTCGACATCAAGGGTTTCCACGACACCCTGCTCAAGCAGGGCTCGGTGCCGCTGCCGGTGCTGGAACAGCAGATCCAGGCCTACATCGCCGAACGCAAGAAGGCCTGACCGTCGTGTGATCGGGTCAGAGCCCCGCCCGAAGGGCGGGGCTCCGACCCCCTCTCACCTCACCCCCACCGCCCGCGGCTTGGCCACGCGCGCGGCAAACGTCGGCAGCACCAGCAGGGTCAGCACGGTGGCGGTGATCAGGCCACCGATCACCACCGTCGCCAGCGGCTTCTGCACCTCCGCGCCGGAACCACTGGCAATCGCCATCGGAATGAAGCCGACGATCGCCACCAGCGCCGTGGTCAACACCGCGCGGATGCGGCTGGAGGCACCGTTGATCGCCGCCTGCAGCGGCAGGTCGCCGGCATCCAGGCGTTCGCGGATCGCCTGCATCAGCACCAGGCCGTTCAAGGTGGCCACGCCGGAGACGGCGATGAAGCCGACCGCCGCCGACACCGAGAACGGCATGCCACGCAGCAGCAGCGCGAGGATGCCGCCGACCAGCGCCAACGGCACGCAGCTGAACACCAGAATGGCTTCCTTGCCGCTGCGCAGCGCCATGAACAGCAGGCTACCTATCAGCAGGAACACCACCGGTACCACCGTCGCCAGCCGCTTCTCCGCGCGCTGCAGGTTCTCGAACTGACCGCCCCAGGTCAGGTAGGCACCCGGCGGCAGTGCCACGTCGGCCACTGCGGCCTGTGCCTCGCCGACGAAGCCACCCAGGTCGCGGCCACGCACATTGGCCTGCACCACCACACGGCGGCTGCCATTGTTGCGGCTGATCTGGTTCGGTCCTTCGCTGACCGTGATGCGCGCGACCGACGACAGCGGAATCACCAGCCCTGACGGCGTGGCGATCGGCAGCGAGGCCAGCTGGTCCGGATCGTTGCGCGAGGCATCGTCCAGGCGCACCACCACGTTGAAGCGGCGATCACCTTCGAAGATCTTGCCGGCCGCAGTACCGCCAATGCCGGTGGACAGCGCATCACTCACGTCCGCGGCGGTCAGCCCGTACTGCGCCGCCGCCACGTGGTCGATCGCTACGTTGAGCGTAGGCAGGCCGGAGATCTGTTCCACCCGCACGTCGGCCGCGCCGTTCACCGCACGCAGCTTCAGCGCCACCTGGTCGGCCACCTTCTGCAGCTGGCTGAAGTCATCGCCGAAGATCATCACCGCCAGGTCGGTACGCACGCCGGAGATCAGCTCGTTGAAGCGCAGTTCGATCGGCTGGCTGAACTCGAAGCTGTTGCCCAGCTGCTGCCCGGCCAGTTTCTCGAAGCGTGCCACCAGGGCTTCCTTGTCCAGCTTCGGATCGGGCCAGTCCTTGCGCGGCTTCAGCACGATCACGCTGTCGGAGATATTGGTCGGCATCGGATCGATCGCCGCCTCGGCGGTACCGGTACGCGAGAACACCGTCTCCACTTCCGGCTGCTTGGCAATCACCTTCTCCAACGCCAGTTGCATGGCCAGTGACTGCTCCAGCGACGTCGATGGCACGCGCAGGGCCTGCATCGCCACGTTGCCTTCGTCCAGCGTCGGCATGAACTCACGGCCCAGCAGCGAGAACGAGCCGATGCCCACCACCACCATCATCACCGCACCGGCCACCACCGTGCGCGGATGCGCCACGGCCTTGCGGATCACCGGCTCGATGCGCGCACGCAGTACACGGATCAGCTTGGTTTCGTGCTCGCCATCATCGCTGTGTGCCTCGCCGTCCTTCAGCTTCGGCTCGCGCACCAGCAGTGCGGCCATCGCCGGCACGAAGGTGAAAGAGAAGAGGAAGGCACCGACCAGGGCCAGCATGAAGGTCGCCGCCATCGGGTGGAACGTCTTGCCCTCCACGCCTTCCAGGGTGAGGATCGGCGCGAACACCAGCAGGATGATCAGCTGGCCGAACGCCGCCGGGCGCGCCATCTTCAGCGCCGAATCGGCGGCCACGCGCAGGCGTTCCATCGCGGTCAGCGCACGGCCCAGTTCGGCGCGGCGCTGGCCCAGCATCAGCAGGGTCGACTCGACCACGATCACCGCACCGTCCACCAGGATGCCGAAGTCCAGCGCACCCAGGCTCATCAGGTTGCCGCTGATGCCGAAGCGGTTCATGCCGATCACTGCGAACAGGAACGACAGCGGGATCACCAGCGCGGTGATCGTCGCCGCACGCAGGTTGCCCAGCAGCAGGAACAGCACCACCACCACCAGCAGTGCGCCCTCGGTGAGGTTCCTGGCCACGGTCTTGATGGTGGAATTGACCAGCACGCTGCGGTCCAGCACCGGTGCCGCCACGATGTCGGCCGGCAGCGATTTGTTCACCTGTTCCAGGCGCGCCGCAGCTGCCTGCGCCACGGTGCGGCTGTTGCCACCGGCGATCATCAGCGCGGTACCCAGCACGGCTTCATGGCCATTGCGGCTGGCCGCACCCAGGCGCGGCGCGCGGCTCAGGTCGACGTCGGCCACATCGGCCACGCGCACCACCACGCCATTGCGGGTGGCCACCGGCGCCTGCGCCAGGTCGTCGGTGGTCAGCGCCAGGCCGTCGGCACGTACCACCAGGCCCTCGCCGGCACGCTGCACGAAACCGGCACCGGCCTGCACGTTGGAACGCTGCAGGGCAGTGACCAGGTCGGCCAGGCCGAGGCCATGCGCGGCCAGTTTGGCGCTGTCCGGATGCACGCCGTACTCCTTGACGTAGCCGCCAACCGTATCGACGCCGGCCAGCCCCGGACTGGAACGCATCTGCGGCGCGATGATCCAGTCCTGCACGGTGCGCAGGTAGGTCGCGCGTTCCTCCGGCGTTCGCAGCAGGTTGCCTTCCGGTGTGCGGTAGACCTCACCGGCCTGCCAGCCGGCTTCACCGGGCTTGGCCAGCTTGGCTGGGTCGAACGTGGTGAAGTCCACCGTCCACATCAGCACTTCACCGAGGCCGGTGGTGACCGGCGACAGCATCGGTGATGCACCATCGGGCAGGTCTTCCGACGCTTCGCGCATGCGCTCGGCTACCTGCTGGCGGGCGAAGTAGATGTCGGTGGCATCGGTGAAGATCGCGGTGACCTGCGAGAAGCCATTGCGCGACAGCGAACGCGTGGTGGTCAGGCCGGGAATGCCGGCCAGCGCGGTTTCCAGCGGATAGGTCACCTGCCGCTCGATCTGCTCCGGGGTCAGTGCTGGCGCCACCGTGTTGATCTGTACCTGGCGATTGGTGATGTCCGGCACCGCGTCGATCGGCAGCTTGCCGAGCTGGAACAGGCCCACGGCGGCGATCAGCGCGGCCATGAACACCACCAGCCAGCGGTGGCGCACCGCTGTTTCAATGATCAGCTTGAACATGGTCGCCTCCTCAGTGGCCGTGCTCGGCTTCGCCCTTGGCCAGTTCGGCCTTGAGCAGGAAGGCGTTGGCACCGACGATGCGCTCGTTGCCGGTCAGCCCACCGAGGATCTCGATACGGTCGCCGGCGCGACGCCCGGCCAGTACCGGCTGCGCCTTGAAGCCGCCTTCGACGGCGACGAACACCACACTGCTGCCATCGACGTTCTGCACCGCATCGGCGGGCACGCTGAGCGAGCCGTCCTGACCTTCGGTGACCACCACGGCCGATACCGGCGAACCGGCCGGCGGCAGCGAAGCGTCCACCGGCGTGGCGCGGATCACCGCGACGCCGCCCTGCTGGCGCACATCAGCGGCCGAACCGGTAACGGTGGCGGTGAAGCTGCCCCCCGGCACGCTCACTTCCAGCTTCATGCCGGGCGTGACCTGTGCGGCCAGCGCGGGCGGCGCGGTGAACACCAGTTCGTTCATCGCCGGATCGGCGACATCGGCCACCGCGCTGCCGGCAGCGACCACGCCGCCCGGAGTGACCTGCACGTTACCGACGATGCCGGCCACCGGACTGGTGATGCGCACGCGGCCACTGGCATCGGGCGCGCCGTTGGCGGCGGCCTGGGCCTGCGCGGCCGCGGCCTGGGCCTGTGCCGCCAGCGAACGTGCGCGCGAGGTTTCCATTTCCTGGCGCGCGACCACGCCCTGGTCGACCAGCGCCTTGTCGCGGCCATAGGCCAGGCGCGCGGCTTCGGCTTCGGCCGAGGCGGCCAGCGCATTGGCGCGGAACACCGCCGCCTCGCCACTGACCACGATGGCCAGTGCCTGGTTCTGCTTCACTGCGGTGCCCGGTGCGACCAGCACGCGTTCGACGCGGCCGGTCACGGTCGACGCCACCGAGGCACGTGCGCCCACCGACGGCTCGACGCGGCCGGACAGGCGCGTCGAGCCACCGCCACCGCGGCCGATGGCGACCACCTCGATACCGGACGCCTTGATCTGCTCCGGGGTCAGCGGCACCACGCCTTCATCGGCGTCAGCCGGCGCCTTGGCGGCTTCCGCCTTGGCTTCCTTGCTGTCGGTCGTGTGGCCATGGCCATCGTCGGTGCCCGCCTTGGCCGCGGCGGGGTCTTCATTTGCAGGTGTCTGCGCGTTGCCAGCGCAGCCGGCCAGCAGCACGGTCAGCAGCACGCCGCCGATCAGCGGGAAGGTACGGGAGAGAGTCATGGTGCCTCCACAAAAGGTGCGCGCCCTTCAAGGCGGGCAAGATCGATTTCCGCGCCGACGCGCGACAGGCGCGCATCCACGGCGGCGCCGCGGGCGGCGATGAGGGCGCTGCGCGTGCTGCGCAGTTCCAGCTGCGAGATGCGTCCGGCGTCGAAGCCGATGCGTGCAAGGCGGTAGGCCTCTTCGGCGGCGACCACGCTTTCATCGGCGGCACGGGTGCGGCTGCCGGCCGCCTTCAGCCCGGCCACGGCGGACAGGCGTGCGGCCTCGCTGTCGCGGCGCTGCTGGTCCAGGCGTGCCTCGGCCGCGCGCTGGTCGGCATTGGCGGCGCGGATGCCACCGCGGTTACGGTCGAACAGCGGGATGCTGAGGCTGAGCCCGAGGTTGTAGGCACGCTCACCGCCTTCGCGGAAGCGGGTCTGTGCGGCGGTGACGCTGAGGTCGGGCAGGGCGCGCTTGCGCTCCACGTCGACCAGCTTGCCCGCCGCATCGGCTTCGGCTTCGGCAATGCGCACTGCCAGTGCGGTATCGGTGGCACCGCGCGGCAGCGGCGGTGCGCGGTCGAGCAGGCTGTTGTCGATCGACTGCACCGGCGCATCCAGCAGCGCGGTGCCGGCCAGGCGGGCCAGCGCGGCATCGCGGAACGCCTGTGCTTCATCCAGCGACGCCATGGCATTGGCTACTTCGCTCTGCGCTTGCACCGCGCGCAGCTGTGGTTCGCGGCCCTGCTTGACCATGGCGTTGACGGCGTTGGCGTCATCGCGGGTCAGTGACAGTGCTTCCTCGGCCAGGGTGTAGCGGCGCAGTGCACTTTCCGCCTGTGCATAGACCACCGCCAGCTGGCTGGCCACGTCGCTGCGACTCTGCGCGCCACGCAGGTTGGCCGCCTGGGCCTCGGCACGGGCGGCACGAACGCGCGCGCCACGCTGGCCCCAGACCTCCAGCGGCTGGGACAGGGTGAGTACGGTGTCGGCCTTGCCCATGCCGCGGTAGGTGCCGGAGCCCCAGGCGTTTTCGGCCGACCAGGAAAGGGAGGGATTGGGTAGCGCACGGGCCTGGTCGGCGCGCGCATCGGCGGCCTCGGCCAGTGCCGTGCCCACACGAGTGCCGGGCAGCTGGTCCAGGCGTTCAAGCAGGGTGTCGTAGGAGGGGGCGGCTTGCGCCATCACCGATGCCGCCGGGGCCAGGCCCAGCAACACGGCGACGACCAGCCCGGCCGCACGCGGCGACCGAGGTGTCAGGATCGACATAGGGGGATTCCGGTTGTGAGTGAAACGGGAGCCCGCAATCGCGGGACGCGCTCAACTCACGCCCGGGGTGGACGCGTCAATTCATCCTGGGCGACCGTATAGGCCGCCGCATCGCCCGCACTCATCCAGCGCGCCGGCAGTGGCGCCCCGAAGGCGGCGATCGTGTGCGCCGGCAGGCTCAGGTTGGAGTGGTGGCAGTGGTTGTGGCCACAGGCACCGACATGCTTGCCGTCGGTATCGCCATCGGCATCCGGTGCGGATTCCACATGCACCGTGCTGGCGTGCGGTTCCACCGTGCACGCCAGGGCATCGGCCACCGGCACGACCACGAATGCCGCCATCAGCAGCATCAGCAGGGTCGAACGGAGGTGGCGGGTGATCCAGCGCATGAAGGGGAGGCTAGCAAGCGGTTTTCGCCGGATACAATATCAATGGCCGCTTCGGGAATACGTCGGAATCTCCCGTTCAGGTGGGCGGCCTGGGGGCCTTCTGCCCTGATGGGCGCCGACCTTGGTCGGCACGCTTTTCGGCCCGTGGGGGCGGACACCGGCTGCGCGTCTGTAGAGCCGAGCCTACGCTCGGCTGCTTTCGCACGACCAGCCGAGCATGGGCTCGGTCACGGCAGCTTCGCGATCACCTTGATCTCGAACTGGAACCCATACAGCCAGGTCACGCCGATACCGGTCAGGGTCGGGTGCGGCGCCTCGCCCCAGTACTCGGGCACGATCGCCCAGGTCTTCTCGAAGTTGGTTTCCGGATCGACCAGGAACACGGTCACGTCGATCACGTCATCGAAGGTGCAGCCGGCGGCAGCCAACACCGCATTGAGATTCTCGAAGGCGCGGCGCACCTGGGTTTCGAAGTCCGGCTCGGGCGAACCGTCCTCGCGGCTGCCGACCTGGCCGGAAACGAACAGGAAGCCATCGGACCGGATCGCCGGCGAGTAGCGGTTGCGCTCGTACAGGGCCTGGCGCCCGGCGGGGAAAACGACATCACGCTGTGACATGGGGAAGATCCCGTGGGAGAGAACGCCATCCTCCTCGCGAGCGCTGTCTGGAAAAACCGCGATGATCGGCTTAGATTGATTGCCAATCCCAAACAATAACCGCCGGAAATGGACCGTTTCGAGGCGATGCGGGCCTTTGCCCGGGTAGTGGAAACCGGCAGCTTCACCCGCGCCGCGCACACCCTGCAGATCAGCCGCACCACGGTTACCCAGCTGGTGCAGCAGCTGGAGGCGCACCTAAGGCTGCGCCTGCTCAACCGCACCACCCGGCGGGTCAGCGTCACCGCCGACGGCGCGGCCTATTACCCGCGCATCGCCCGCCTGCTGGCCGAACTGGACGAGGTCGAAGGCGGGCTGGGCGACGCGGCCGCCCAGCCGCGTGGCCGCCTGCGCGTGGATGTGCCAGGGCCCTACGCGCGGCTGCGGCTGGTACCGGTGCTGCCGGATTTCCAGGCGCGCTACCCGGAGATCCAGCTCGACCTCGGCGTGAGTGATCGCGAGGTCGATGTCATCGCCGACAACGTCGACTGCGTGATCCGTGGTGGCACGCCGGCCGACCCGGCGCTGGTGGCGCGGCCGTTGGCTGCACTGCCGATCGGCTTCCACGCCAGTCCAGGCTATGTGCAGCGCTTCGGCCTGCCGACCGACCCGCGCGCGCTGGAAGGGCCTGATCATCACATGGTCGGCTTCCTCAGCCCGCGTAGTGGCCGGGCGAGAGTGTTCAGCGCGCAGCGCGGCGAGGAGCGCGTAGAAGTGCAGGGCCGCTATACGGTTGGCTTCGATGACGGCAATGCCTATCTGGCCGCTGCGTTGGCGGGGCTTGGCGTGGTCGCGTTGCCCAGCTACATGGCCGCGCCGCACGTGGCGCGTGGCGAGCTGCTGCCGCTGCTGCAGGACTGGCAGCTGCCACCGATGCCGATGCACGTGATGTTCCCGCCGAACCGGCACATGAGCCAGCGGCTGCGGGTGTTCATCGATTGGGTGGTGGAAGCGTTGGGGTGACACACACCGGGCGTGCGAAAATCACCACAGCACGCAACAGGAAACAGCCTCACGCATGAGTCGCATCGTCGCACTGGATACCGAAACCACCGGCATCTCCCACCGCCTGGGGCACCGGGTGATCGAAATCGGTGCCGTCGAACTGATCGATGGCCAGCTCACCGGCCGCCAGTTCCACACCTACCTGCAGCCGCAGCGCAGGGTCGATTGGGGCGCACAGCGCGTGCATGGCATCAGCGATGCGATGCTGGTGGGCAAGCCACTGTTTTCCAGCAAGGCCGCCGAACTGCTGGACTTCCTGCGCGGCAGCGAGATGGTCGCGCACAACGCCACCTTCGACGTGGGCTTCCTGGACAACGAGCTGCGCCTGGCTGGCATCCCCGGCATGCTGGCCCAGCATTGCCGCATCACCTGCAGCCTGAAGCTGGCGCGGGGGCGTTGGCCCGGTCAGGGCAACAAGCTGGACGACGTGCTGCAGCGCCTGCGCATTCCAGGGACGCGTGGCCTGCATGGCGCACTGAAGGACGCCCATCTGCTGGCCCAGGTGATTCCGCACCTGCGTTAAGCCGGCCCGGCTCTACAGGGGGCCGTCGCGTTCAGCCCCGGCCTGTGGGTAACTTGCGCAAGTGCTTGAACCCGTGCATAATGCGCGGCTCGCTGTGTCCGGTTTTCTACCGGGCGGCGCCTCCGGGAGCACGTCCCCGGCCGCCCAACGCCAGCGTAACCCTTTGATTCTCTTGACGTGTGGTGGGCAACCATCGAGGCCGCCGTCTCCCGGGCTACGGGCTGACAACTACTACTATCGAGGTGCGCAATGTCCCGCGTATGCCAGGTTTCCGGCAAGCGAGTGCAGACGGGTAACAACGTCTCGCACGCCAACAACAAGACCCGTCGTCGTTTCCTGCCGAATCTGCACGAGCGCCGTTTCTGGGTGGCCAGCGAGAACCGCTGGGTCAAGCTTCGTGTTTCCGCGCATGCACTGCGCACCATCGACAAGAACGGCATTGATTCCGTTCTGGCTGAGCTGCGTGCGCGCGGCGAAAAGGTCTGAGGAGTAAAGCATCATGGCAGGCAAGCGCGATAAGGTCCGTATGATTTCCTCGGCCGGTACCGGCCACTTCTACACGACCGACAAGAACAAGAAGAACACCCCGGGGAAGATGGAATTCCTGAAGTACGATCCGGTCGTGCGCAAGCACGTCCTGTACAAGGAAGGCAAGATCAAGTAATCCGCAAGGATTGCTGATCCCCGCGAAGAAACCCGCCCTTGTGGCGGGTTTTTTCATGCCCGGTATCCACGCCCGGTGTTCCCATGGTGGGTGCCGACCGTTGGTCGGCACGCTGTTCCCATACCCGGCGGCCGCCAACCTTGGCCGGCGCACTGTCCCCGCGCCTGGTAGGTGTCGACCTTGGTCAACACGCTGGTTCAAAGCAGTCGAGCGCGGCTCGACTCTACACACCCTGCTGGGCAGAATGGCCCATCACCTCCCGACGGGCGACGCGATGCTGTTCGAGTGGCTGCTGGGTTCGTATCTGCTGCTGATCGACTGGCTGATCCGGCTGGTCGCGCTGTGCTGGATTCCCACCCGCACCACGCCGGGTGCGGCGCGCAGCTGGCTGCTGCTGGTCGGCTTCGTGCCGCTGCTGGGCCTGCCGCTGTATCTGCTGTTTGGCCACCCGTGGCTGTCACGCGAACGCATCCGCCGCCAGGCCGAGGCCTCGCAGGTCATCCGCGAGGAACAGGCGCTGCAGCACCGCCTGCGCTGGACCCCGCAGCCGGATACCGCAAGCGCCGAGATCGTGCCGCTGGTGCAGCGCCAGGGCGATTTCATGCCGGTGCACGGCAACGCCGTCGATCTGCTGACCGACTACGACGAATCGCTGCACACGCTGATCGCCGACATCGATCAGGCCGAAGACCGGGTGCACCTGCTGTACTACCTGATGTTCGACGACGCGGTGGGCGAGGCTATCGTCGAGGCACTGCAGCGTGCGGCTGCACGGGGCGTGCAGTGCCGTGTGCTCCTCGACGCGGTGGGTGCCAAGCGCGGCCTGCGCGCCTACCGCAAGCGTCTGGAAGCACGCGATATCGAAGTGCGTGCGATGCTGCCCGGTGGCCTGCGCTGGCGCCGCAGCGGCCGCATGGACCTGCGCAACCACCGCAAGATCGCGGTGATCGACAACGAAGTGGCCTATGTCGGTTCGCAGAACCTGGCCGGCCCGCAGTTCGTGCCTGGCCACCCGAACCGCGAGCTGGTGGCGCGCGTGCGCGGCCCGGCGGTCGCGCATCTGGAAGCGGTATTCGCCAGCGACTGGTACATGGAAACCGGCCAGCGCCTGGATGTGATCACCGATGTTCCCGAATGCGGCGACGACATCGCCACCCAGCTGCTGCCCAGCGGCCCGGCCTACCCGTACAGCAACGCGCGCGATGCGGTTGCGGCGCTGATCCATCTGGCGCGGCGCCGGCTGGTGATGGTGACCCCGTATTTCGTGCCCGACGAGGCCACGTTGAGCGCGCTGCGTATCGCCGCATTGTCCGGCGTGCAGGTGCAGCTGATCCTGTCGGCCAGCAACAACCAGCGGCTGACCTCGTGGGCGCAGGAGGCCTACTACGACGAGCTGCTGCGTTGTGGCGTGCGCATCGCCCTGTACGAACCGCAGTTCCTGCACGCCAAGCACATGAGCGTGGACGAGGACATCGCCGTGCTCGGCTCGATCAACATGGATATCCGTTCGTTCGCGCTGAATGCCGAGATCGGCCTGATCTGCTACGACCATGCGCTGGTGAAGCAGCTGTGCGGGATCGAGGATGGCTACCTGCGTGAATCGCGGCAGCTGGATCTGCAGCAATGGCGGAAGCGTCCTGCCTGGCGGCGCAGCCGCGAGGGCATCGCACGCTTGGCCGATGCGTTGATGTGAGGCGGCGGTAACCGCCCGCTTCGGCAATCCGGCCTGTCATCGCCGATGGCCTACAATCGGTGCATGACTGATTCACCGCGTAATGGCGAACTGGACCTGGCGATCATCGGTGGTGGTGCGGCGGGGGTGCTGGTGGCGATCCAGGTACTGCGCCAGGCCCACGCGCCGCTGGCGCTGGCCATCTTCGAACCCGCCTCGCAGCTGGCCCAGGGCATCGCCTATGCCACGCCGTGGCCGGAGCATCTGCTGAACGTGCCGGCGGCCAAGATGAGCGCGTTTGCCGACCATCCCGGCGATTTCCTCGATTACCTGATGGCCGCCAACGCCTACCCGGGCGAGGCGCGCGAGGTGCTGGGCGAGCGCTACGTGTGCCGCCACTTCTTTGCCGCCTACCTGCAGCAGCGCCTGCAGGACACCGTGGCCGCCAGCCCGGCGCAGCTGCAGGTGATCGCGCAACCGGTGCTGGGCCTGCAGCCGGATGACCATGGCTACCAGCTGGCACTCGGCGATGGCGGCACGCTGCACGCCGCGCAGGCGGTGCTCGCCACCGGCAACAGCATGCGGCCGCTGCCGGTGGCCGGTGCCGAGGCACTGCCCGCCGACGACGTGATCGAGGCCTGGGACTACGACGGTGTGCGTACCTTGGCCGGCGAACAGGCCGTGGCCATTGTCGGCTCCGGCTTGAGCATGGCCGACACCGTGCTGGCGCTGGTCGCCGCCGGTCACACCGGGCCGCTGCATGTGATCTCGCGTCATGGCCTGCTGCCGCTGCCACACGCGCACGGCGGCCTGCCCAGCTTCGATCCGGCGATGCTGCTGCCGATGAACCTGCGCCAGCGCCTGCGCGCGCTACGTGGGTTCGCGCGTCAGGCGCAGGCCGACGGCTTGCCATGGCAGAGCGTGATGGACCGTATCCGTCCGCACGGGCAGGCGCTGTGGTGCAGCCTCGATGAGGCCGACCAGCGTCGTTTCCTGCGCCATGTGGTGCGCTACTGGGACGTGCATCGCCACCGCATCGCCGAAGAGGTGGACGCGCAGCTGCAGGCCCTGCAGGACAGCGGCCAACTGCGTATCCACCGGTCCCGCCTGCAGCGCGTCTGGCGCGACGGCGATGCGCTGCAGTTGTCGGGCCGCGATGCCTCCGGCAATGAACAGCAGTGGACGATCAGCGGTGTGATCAACGCCACCGGCGTCGAAACCCGCGCCAGTGCGCTGCGCAATCCGTTGCTGCAGCAGCTGCAGGCCGATGGGCTGGCACGCCCCGGCCCGCATGGGCTGGGCCTGGACAGCACCGTGCCGGGCGACCGCCTGCGTGCTGCCGGTGGCCAGCCGCAGGCACGGCTGGGTGTGCTCGGCAGCCTGCGCATCGGCAGCCTGTGGGAAAGCCTGGCGGTGCCTGAACTGCGTCAGCAGGCCCAGGCACTGGCCACCCAGGTGGTCGCAGGAGCCGCGACGGCGATGCCGTAAAATGGGGGGCATGGATGTCTCCCACCTGCTTGATGGCCTGAACCCGGCCCAGCGCGAAGCCGTCTCCGCTCCTCCCGGCCACCACCTGGTGCTGGCCGGTGCCGGTTCCGGCAAGACCCGCGTACTCACCCACCGCATCGCCTGGCTGCATGAAGTCAATGGCGTGCCGACCCACGGCATTTTCGCGGTGACTTTCACCAACAAGGCGGCCGGCGAGATGCGCCACCGCATCGACGCCCAGCTGCCCCATGGCAGCCGCGGCATGTGGATCGGCACCTTCCACGGCCTGGCCAACCGCCTGCTGCGCCTGCACTGGCAGGACGCGAAGCTGCCTGAAGGCTTCCAGGTGATGGATTCGGACGACCAGCTGCGGCTGGTCAAGCGCGTGGTGCAGGCGCTGGAACTGGACGACGGCAAGTACCCGGCCAAGCAGATCGCGTGGTGGATCAACGCGCAGAAGGATGAGGGCCGCCGCCCGCAGCACATCCAGCCCGAGCCGCACGACGCGTGGCTGGAAACCATGCGCCAGGCCTACATCGAGTACCAGGCGCGCTGCGACCGCGCCGGCCTGGTCGACTTCGCCGAGCTGCTGCTGCGCGCGCACGAACTGCTGCGCGACAACCCGGCGCTGCTGTCGCATTACCGCGCCCGCTTCCGCGAGATCCTGGTGGACGAGTTCCAGGACACCAACGCCATCCAGTACGCCTTCGTGCGCGTGCTGGCCGGCGATTCCGGCCACGTGTTCGTGGTCGGCGACGATGACCAGGCCATCTATGGCTGGCGCGGTGCCAAGGTCGAGAACGTGCAGGGCTTCCTGCGCGACTTCCCGGGTGCGCAGACCATCCGCCTGGAGCAGAACTACCGCTCCACCGCCAACATCCTCGGTGCCGCCAACGCGGTGATCGCGCACAATCCCGACCGCATCGGCAAGCAGCTGTGGACCGACAGCGGTGACGGCGAGCTGATCGATCTGTACGCGGCGTACAACGAGATGGACGAGGCGCGCTACATCGTTGAGCGTGCCCGCCAATGGGTGCGCGACGGTGGCAGTTACACCGAAGTGGCCGTGCTCTACCGCAGCAACGCGCAGTCGCGCGCCCTGGAAGAAGCGCTGCTGAGTGAACAGGTGCCGTACCGGGTGTATGGCGGCATGCGCTTCTTCGAGCGTGCCGAAATCAAGGATGCGCTGGCTTACCTGCGCCTGCTGTCCAACCGCAACGATGACGCGGCGTTCGAGCGCGCGGTCAACACGCCCACCCGGGGCATCGGCGACCGCACACTGGACGAAGTGCGCCGCGAAGCGCGTGCGCAGGGCATCTCGCTGTGGGAAGCGACCATGCTGGTCACTCAGGGCAGCGCGCTGGCCGCACGTGCGCGCAATGCGCTGGCCGGCTTCCTGGGGCTGGTCAACGAGCTGCAGGCGCAGACCCTGCACATGGCCCTGGCCGAGCGGGTGGACCACGTGCTGGCCCGCTCGCAGCTGCGCGAGCACTGGAGCAAGGAAAGCCGCAATTCGCTGGATTCGGAATCGCGTACCGACAACCTCGACGAACTGGTCTCGGTGGCGTCGCGCTTCGTGCGCCGCGCCGACGACGTCGAGGAAGTGGGCGAGGACATGGACGAGCTGGTCGCGTTCCTGGCCTATGCCGCGCTGGAGGCCGGCGAAGGCCAGGCGCAGGCCGGCGAGGACGGTGTGCAGTTGATGACCCTGCACTCGGCCAAGGGCCTGGAATTCCCGCTGGTGTTCCTGGCGGGCATGGAAGACGGCCTGTTCCCCAGCGCACGTTCGCTGGAAGAAAGCGGGCGGCTGGAGGAAGAGCGCCGCCTGGCCTACGTCGGCATCACCCGCGCGCGCCAGAAGCTGGTGCTGAGCTATGCCGAATCGCGTCGCATCCACGGCCAGGACAACTACAGCCTGCCCTCGCGCTTCCTGCGCGAGATCCCGCGCGAGCTGCTGCACGAAGTGCGCCCGAAGGTGCAGGTCTCGCGGCCGGCCTCGATGGGCGCCAGCCGGGTGATGGGCCATGCCTCGATCGAGGCACCGCCGGTCAAGCTCGGTGCGCTGGTCACCCACCCCAAGTTCGGCGAAGGCATGGTGACTGACTACGAGGGCAGCGGCGCGCACGCCCGCGTCCAGGTCGAGTTTGCCGACGCCGGCAGCAAGTGGCTGGTGATGGCGTATGCGAATCTGACGGTGATCTGATCACCGTCGAGGGGCGGGAACTCCTGTAGAGCCGAGCCATGCTCGGCTGCTTTTGGCGGAGAAAACCAGCCGAGCATGGCTCGGCTCTACCAAGGTGAGTACGCATGACCCGCAACGTGCTCTTCCTCTGCAGCCAGAACCGCCTGCGCAGCCCGACGGCCGAGCAGGTATTCGCCGATTGGCCGGGCATCGAGACCGCCTCGGCCGGGTTGCTGGCCGACGCCGAGGAAGTGCTCAGCCCCGAGCTGCTGCAGTGGGCCGATATCGTGTTCGTGATGGAGCGGGCCCACCGCAACCGGCTGTCCAGCCGCTACAAGGCATGGCTGAACGGCAAGCGGGTGATCTGCCTGGATATTCCCGATGACTACGAGTACATGGCCCCGGTGCTGGTGGAGTTGCTGAAGCGCAAGGTGACGCCGTTCCTGCGCTGACGGGCTGTTGTAGAGCCGAGCCCATGCTCGGCTGCTTCCGGCGCGAAAAGCAGCCGACCATGGGCCTGGCTCTACAATAGGCGGTACTTCTTCCAGGAACGCCCCATGACCGAACCTACGCTGCACGTCACCGTGAAGTTGAACGCCCGGCTGCAGCCGGAGCATCGCCACGAGCTGTTCGAAGATCCGCTCGACGCGCTGCTGCAGGCGGCCCAGGTGGGCGAGCTCACCGGCGGCGGCACCGCGATGTCGGATCTGGGTGAGGTCGAATACGGCGATATCGAAGTGGCACTGGTCGGTGCGGATGGCGTGCCGAAGCTGATCGACCTGCTGGAACAGCTGGGCGCGCCGAAGGGTTCGCAGCTGCAGGGGGCTGGCGAGGCTGATCGCAGCTTCGGCGTGACCGAGGGCCTCGGCATCTACCTGGATGGCTTGAATCTGCCGGACGAAGTCTACGAACAGTGCGATTCCAACCACGTGTTCGAACAGCTGTCGGAGAACATCGACGGCTTGGGCGAGATCTGCAGCTGGTGGCAGGGCCCGACCGAAACCGCGCTGTACATGTATGGCGAATCGTTCGAGGCGATGCGTGATGCGATTGCCGAATTCGTGGCCAGCTATCCGCTGTGCCAGAACGCACGCGTGGTGCAGATCGCCTGAAGGCGGGCCTGATGTAGAGCCGAGCCCATGCTCGGCTGCTTTTCCGGTCAGTTATCGAAGAGCAGCC